>JANWHQ010000069.1 GCA_025450315.1 Caulobacteraceae bacterium | reverse complement strand
TCGATCCGAGCCCACTCCTCATCGCTCAGCCAACGAACCTGCTTCGCCATCTTCAAGGCTCCTTCCGGAATCCTTGAATCAGCAACACAACTGCGCCGCTAGACCTTATTGAGTACGGACCCTAGCGCGGCGTTGATCCTCGCGGTCGCGGGGGTCGTGGGCGCGGCGATCCTCGGGAAGGCCGAGGGGCTCGCCGGCCGCGCCAGGCGCAGCGGCTCGGCGGCGGCCCCGGAGGCCAGGACGAGGGCCAGGCCGAGCGCGATCGCCCCGCGCCAGCTCACTGGCCGTACTGCTCCCAGCCGCTCCTGGCGCCGTAGGGCAGGGCGAAGCCGATGGCCTCGACCTCATGGATCTGGCCCCCGCGGATCTTGAACATCTCCATCATCTGCATGCTGGACGAGGCGCCGCCCAGCGGCAGGGAGCTCACACCCGGCACCCCCTTGATCGGCAGATCGCGGGTCCCGCCGCGGTGGTTGAACATCACGAAGGTGACCACCAGGCCCTTCTCCTCGTCGACCACGTCGATCCGGCGCGGCCACAGGCGGGTGATGAAGGCCATCACCCCGGTGTTCAGCTGCTCGGCGCAGCCCATCGAGCCGATCAGCGCCATGCCGCGGTCGGCCTCGGGCGAGCCCAGCGGCACCGGCCAGGGCACGGGCGGATGGTTGTTGGTGGTCTTGGAGCCGTTCTCGCGGCGGTCGCAGTCGGGCGCGAAGGGCGCGCGCGAGCCGTCCTGGTGCTCGATGGCCTCGAAGTAGTCGTCGGCGGCGTCGACCATCTGCTCGCGCGGGGTGCGCTCGGCGGCCGGCACGTCGCTGACCAGGGCGGCGCGCGGGGTGATGGTGTTGGGCGCGGCGGCGGCGGAGATGGAGCGGTTGATCACGTGCTCGATCTCGGTGATGCGGCCGTTGACCAGCTTCAGCCGGATGGCGATCTGGATCGGCCGGCCCCGCTCCTTCATCACGCCATAGAACACCACCTGGCCGGCGGCCGGGTCGACCGCATAGACCTTGAAGGTCGTGGGCGCTTCGGACGCGCCGATCCACAGGCCCTCGCCGATGTGGATCTCCTCGGTGTTCTCGGTGAAGCGCACCCCCTTGGACAGCGGCAGGCCCGAGGGATCGTGGCGGACCAGGGCGTCGACGTACTGGTCCATGACGCCGATCATGCAGGCCCTGGGGCAATGGGTGGGCGCCGGCGGACCCGACCCCGACGCGGCCTGGACCTGGGCCGAGGCCGCCCCCGCCGCGGCCAAGGCGCCCGCCGCCAGAGCGGCGGCGATCCAACGGATGCGCTTCATCTCATCCCTCCCCAGGGCCCCTTCATCCGATCCTCGTTCGGGCGGGCGTCCTCTGGCATGATGAGAGGACACCGCGGCCCGGGGAGGATCGCGTGCTTGGAATGATGCAGCCTTGGCCGCTGACGGTCGACCGGATTCTGGGTCATGCCGCCACGCGGCATGCCCGCCGCGAGGTGGTCACCCGCTCGCTGGAGGGGCCGATCGTCCGCACCAGTTATGGCGAGGTGCATGCGCGGGCCAAGCAGGTGTCGAACCTGCTTTTGGACATGGGCGTCCGTCCCGGCGACCGGGTGGGCACCCTGGCCTGGAACACCTGGCGGCACCTGGAGGTCTGGTACGGGATCATGGGGATCGGGGCGGTCTGCCACACCCTCAACCCGCGCCTGCACCCGGACCAGATCTGCTGGATCATCAACGACGCGTCCGACCGGGTGATCTTCGTCGACGAACCGTTCGCCGAGCTGCTGCTCTCGCGGATGGACAGGGCCCCCTCGGTGGAGCGGGTGGTGGTGCTGAACCATGACTACGAGAACCTGATCGCAGACCAGCCGGAGGACTGCGCCTGGGGCGGCTTCGACGAGGAGACCGCCTGCGGCCTCTGCTACACCTCGGGCACCACCGGCGACCCCAAGGGCGTGCTCTATTCGCACCGGTCGAACTTCCTGCACACACTGATGTGCCTGCAGCCGGACGTGATCGGCTTCTCTGCGTCGGACGTCGTGCTGCCGGTGACGCCGATGTACCACGCCAACGCCTGGGGCGTGGCCTTCTCCGCCCCGGCGGTGGGGGCCAAGCTGGTGCTGCCGGGCGCCAGGCTCGACGGCGCCTCGCTGCACGAGCTCCTGGAGAGCGAGGGGGTGACCGTCTCCTGCGCGGTGCCCACGGTCTGGACCGGCCTGCTGCAGTACCTCGATCAGGCCGGAGCCACGCTGACCACCCTGAAGCGCGTCGCCATCGGCGGCGCGGCCTGCCCGGAGGCCATCATCCGCGGCTTCCACGACCGCTACGGCGTCGAGGTCCGCCACCTCTGGGGTATGACCGAGACCTCGCCGGTGGCCACGGCCGGCGCCGTGTCGCCCGAGCTGCTGGCCCGGCCGTTCGAGGAACAGCTGCCCGTCCGGCTGAAGCAGGGCCGGGCGCCGCTGTTCTGCGAGCTCAAGATCACCGACGACGAGGGCCGCCGGCTGCCCGAGGATGGCCGGACCTTCGGGCGGCTCAAGGCCCGGGGGCCGATCGTCTCGGCCGGCTATTTCAAGGGCGTCGCCGGCGACATCCTGGACGAGGAGGGGTTCTTCGACACGGGCGATGTGGCCACCATCGATCCGGACGGGGTGATGCAGATCACCGACCGGGCCAAGGACGTGATCAAGTCGGGCGGCGAGTGGATCTCCTCGGTGGAGGTGGAGAACCTGGCGGCCAGCCATCCCAAGGCCCTACTGGCGGCGGTGATCGGGGTGCCCCATCCCAAGTGGGACGAGCGGCCGCTGCTGCTGGTCAAGCTGCGCCCCGGCGAAACCTCCTCGCGCGAGGAGATGCTGGGCCACCTGGAGGGCCGGATCGCCAAGTGGTGGACGCCCGACGAGGTGCTGTTCGTCGACGACATCCCGCTGGGCGCCACCGGCAAGATCGACAAGAAGGCGATCCGTGCGGCCTACGCGGATTACCGGCTGCCAGGGACGTGAGGCGGTCGGTTCGGACACCTGTTTTCTCCGTCATTCCCGGCTGGAGCGCGAAGCGCGAAATGCCGGGAACCCATGAACACGGGATTTGGCGATCATCGTCGGACGTCGGCGTTCATGGGTGGCCGGGACAAGCCCGGCCATGACGGTGATTTGGATTCGACGGTCCGTGGCGGGCCTACAGATCCAGCACGATCCGCTCGCTCAGGCTGCCGGAGCAGCAGATCATCATGGTCTTGCCCGAGGCCTTTTCGGCCGGGGTGAGAAGCAGGTCGCGGTGGTCGGGCGTCCCTTCCAGGATGCGGGTCTCGCAGGTGCCGCAGACGCCCTGCTCGCAGGAGGCCGGCACGTTCAGCCCAGCCTTGCGCAGGGTCTCCAGGATGGTCGAGCCGGGCCCCACCTCGAACTCGCGGCCCGACTTGGCCAGCACCACGATGAAGCCGCCCTCCAGGGGCTTCAGCTCGGGCGCGCTGAAATACTCGACGTGGACGTGGTCGGCCGGCCGGCCGGCGCAGGCCGCCACGAAGGCCTCCAGCATGGGCGCGGGGCCGCAGCAGTAGAGGTGGGCGCCCCTGGGCGCGGCGGCGGCGGCGCCGGAGACGTCCATCACCGCCTCGGCCTCGACGTCGACGTGCAGCGTCAGCCGCGGCGCCAGCCGCTCCAGCTCGGCCAGGAAGGCGGCGTCGGCGCGGGTGCGCACGGCGTAATGCACCTCGAACGAGGCGCCGATCTCCTCCAGCCGCTGGGCCATGCACCAGATCGGCGTGATGCCGATGCCGCCGGCGATCAGCACCGTGTGGGGCGCGTCCTCCTTGAGCGGGAAGTTGTTGCGCGGGACGCCGATCTCGAAGGCGGCGCCGACGCGGGCCTGCTCGTGCAGCCACTTCGATCCCCCGCGGGTCTTGGCGTCGAGCTTGACGCCCACGAGGTAGCCCTGGTCGGCCCGGTAGGGCCTGGCCAGCGAATACTGCCGCATCAGCCCGCCCGGCAGGCAAACGTCGATGTGCGCGCCCGGCTCATAGGCCGGCAGCGGCCCCCCGCCCGGCGAAGCGAACTCGTAGAGATTGGTGTCCTGGGCCGCATAGCGGATGGCGACGAGGCGCAGGGGGAGGGTGATGCTTCCTTCGGCCATCCAGACTCCGCTCACCCCGGCGAAAGCCGGGGTCCAGGACACGTCAGCGCCGAATCTTGTCCGGATATCGCTGCGCCCAAAATCGATTGTCCTATTTCACCACCAAGGTCACCAAGGACACCAAGCTCTTGGCGAACCTGGCGTGTTCGGCGGTTCCTTTTCCAGAGCGGCGCCAACCTGTCCTGGATCCCGGCCTTCGCCGGGATGTGCGGAGAAAAGGGAGGCTGGCCTCAGCCCCGGTAGAAGTTCCCCGAGGGCACGTGGATCACGTGGCCTTCGTCGAAATAGACGCCGGTCGGGTCGGCGCCCTCCATCACCGCCTTGATGTCCTTCTCCAGCATCCGGCGCTGCATGGCGACGCCGCGGTCGGACGTGGCCAGGTGTTCTTCGGAGTGCAGCGAGATCGGGCCCTGGCCGGCCTGCGCCTCGTAGTCGCCGGGCGCGTCCTGGTGCTCCTCGAAGGTCATCTGCGACCAGGGCTTCATGTTGGCCAGGCCCGCGCCGCGGCGGAAGTCGACGTTCGGCTTCATCCGCATGGTCATCAGGATGCGCGAGTGGCTGTCGTCCACCGGCACCGAGAAGCCCAGGCCGTTGGAGCGGCCGTGGGTGAGCAGCACGCTCGGCACGCTCATGATGTTGGGAGCCATCCAGGTGGAGATGCGGTCGACCTCGCGGCCGTCGTCCAGCTTGCGGTAGGCCTTATAGATGACGCCGTTGGTGATGTACTCGAAGTCCACCGTCGGCATCACCTCGAACTCCTTCACGAAGTGCACCACCGAGAAGGTCGAGTGCAGCACCTGCACGTGGAAGGGGTCCATGACGTTGTCGTTCATGTGCAGCCAGGAGTAGGGCACCACTTCCGGGCCGTTGGGG
The DNA here is from genome assembly GCA_025450315.1 of Caulobacteraceae bacterium. GTDB lineage: Bacteria > Pseudomonadota > Alphaproteobacteria > Caulobacterales > Caulobacteraceae > JANWHQ01. The sequence goes on along the minus strand of JANWHQ010000069.1, from coordinate 4,305 downwards.
TCGCCGTGGGCGCCCATGGAGTTGTCGCCCGCGAAATATTCCTCGCCCTCCTCCAGCTCCATGTTGTCGAAGTCGGGCAGCACCGGCATGCGGTCGGGCGGGCCCATGTAGGCCCAGACCAGGCCGTACTTCTCCTGCACCGGGTACCAGGGCTGGCGGGCCGCGTCGCGGTTCAGGCCGCCATTGGGCTCGCACGGCTGGTCGAGGCAGGTCCCGTCCACCGCGAACTTCCAGCCATGGTAGCAGCAGCGGATCCCGTCCGGCTCGACGTGGCCATAGAGCAGGGTCGTGCCCCGGTGCATGCAGCGCGGGTAGAGCAGCCCCGGGCGTCCCGAGCCGTCGCGGAACACCAGAAGGTCCTCGCCCAGGATGCGGATCTCGCGCGGCCGGGTGGTGACGTTCCTGGAGGCCAGCACCGGCTGCCAGAACCGGCGCATGTATTCGCCGCAGGGCGCGCCGGGCCCGACCCTGGTCAGGGTGTCGTTCGGATGCTGCTGGGGACGGCCATAGGCGACTCCCTCCAGCTTCGGGCGGGTGGCGGGGGCGGCGGACATGTCGTCCATGGGCGTCTCTCCTAGAACTCTCGTCTGATTTGGCCGGCGCTCATGCGGCGCCCTGGGCCTGCATGGAGGTCGGATCCCAGAGGCGGATGCGGTAGCCGTCGGGATCGAGCACCTCGGCGCCGTAGCCCCAGAACACCCGCTGCGGCGGATGCACGATCGGCGCGCCGGCGATGCCGATGGCCGCGCAGCGCTTCTGCACGTCGTCCACCTGGACGGTGAAGGCGATGCCGGGCGCCGGCAGGACCGGGCCCTCGACCAGGAACACCGTCAGGTCCGCGGCGTCCTTCACGGCCACCCCGCCTTCGATCTCGAACTCCGTCTCGAAGCCCAGCTGCGCCGTCCACCAGTCGCGCGAGACCCGCCAGTCGCTGACGGGCAGGGTGATGTGGTCGAGGCGCGGCATCAAGGGGTCAGGCCGGCTCGCGCGCGTGGGCCGGTTCGCGGAAGAAGTTGCCCGATGGCACGTGCACCATCTCCTGGGCCGGGTCGAAGACGACGCCCTCGGGGTCGCCGCCCTCCATGACCTTGCGGATATCCCGCTCCAGCATCCGCCGCTGCATGGCGATGCCGCGGTCCGAGGTGGCGAGGTGCTCCTCGGAGTGCAGCGAGATCGGGCCCTGGCCGACCTGGGCCTCGTAGTCGCCCGGCGTGTCCTGACGCTCCTCGAAGGTCATCTCGCTCCAGGGCTTCATCTTGGCCAGGCCCGTGCCGGCCCTGCGGTCGGCGTTGGGCTTCATCCGCCCGGTGAACAGGATCCGCGAGGAGGTGTCGTCCACCGGCACCGAGAAGCCGAGGCCGCTGGAGCGGCCGGGCGCCAGCACCACGCTGGGCACGCTCATGATATGCGGCACGAGCCAGGTGGAGACGCGGTCCACCTCCCGCCCGTCGTCCAGCTTGCGGTAGGCCTTGTAGATCACGCCGTTGGGCACGTACTCGAAGTCCACCGTCGGCATGATCCCGAATTCACGTACGAACTGCACGCCCGAGAAGGTCGTGTGCAGCACCTGGACGTGGAAGGGGTCCATGACGTTGTCGTTCATGTGCAGCCAGGAGTAGGGCATCTCTTCCGGAAGCGACGGGTCGCCATGGATGCGCGCGACGGCGGCGCGGTATTCCTCGCCCTCCTCCAGCGGCTCCATGCAGTCGTAGCGCGGCAGGATCGGCATCTTGTCGGGCGGCCCCATGTAGGCCCAGACCATGCCGTAGCGCTCCTGGACCGGATACCAGGGCTGGCGGGCGGCCGCCTTGTTGAGCCCGCCTTCGGGCTCGCACGGCTGGTCGAGGCAGGTCCCGTCCACGGCGAACTTCCAGCCGTGGTAGCAGCAGCGGATCCCGTCCGGCTCGACGTGGCCGTAGAGCAGGGTCGTGCCCCGGTGCATGCAGCGCGGATAGAGCAGACCCGGACGCCCCGAGCCGTCGCGGAAGGCCAGGAGATCCTCGCCCAGGATGCGCACGTCGCGCGGGCGGCTGGTGAACAGGTTCGACGGCAGCACCGGCTGCCAGAAGCGGCGCATGTATTCGCCGCAGGGCGTGCCGGGGCCCACACGGGCCAGCAGCTCGTTGGGGTGCTGCTGGGGCCGGCCGTAGGCGGTCCCTTCGATCGGGCGGGGGGCGGAGGACGCGTCATCCATGGTCGGTCTCCCTGGTCTGGTCCGGCTCAGGCGGGCTCGGGCGTGCGTTGTTTCGGGCGGAAGAAGTTGCCCGACGGCACGTGCACGAGCTCGCGGGCGGGATCGAGGATCACCCCGTCGGGGTCTGCGCCTTCCATCACCCGCCGGATGTTCTGCTCCAGCGCGCGGCGCTGCATGGCGATGCCGCGGTCGGAGGTGGCCAGGTGCTCTTCGGAATGCAGCGAGATCGGCCCCTGGCCGGCCTGGGCTTCGTAATCGTTGGGCACGTCCTGGCGCTCTTCCAGGCTCATCTGCGACCAGGTCTTGCCGTTCACCCGGTAGGGCTGGCGGCTCTCGCCCTTCTTGAACCGCGCCACGCCGACGATGCGGCAGTGGGTGTCGTCCACCGGCACCACGAAGCCCATGCCGGTCGAGGGTCCCGCCGCCAGCATGGTGGAGGGCACGCTCATGATGTTGGGAGCCATCCAGGTGGAAATGCGGTCGACCTCGCGGCCGTCCTCCAGGTCGCGATAGGCCCTGTAGATCACCCCGCCATCGATATATTCGAAGTCGCAGGTCGGCATGACCTCGAACTCGCGCACGAACTGGGTGACGCTGAAGGTCGAGTGCAGCACCTGGACGTGGAAGGGGTCCATGATGTTGTCGTTCATGTGCAGCCAGGAGTAGGGCACGACCTCGGGCCCCTCGGGATCGCGGTGCGAGCCCCAGCTGGCGTCGGCGACCTGGTAGTACTCCTCGTCGGTGAGGTTCTCGAGCACGTCCCAGCGCGGCAATACCGGCCGGCGGTCGGGCGGCCCCATGTAGGCCCAGACGAGGCCGTACCGGTCGCGCGTCGGATACCACGGCTGGCGATGCTCGGGGCGGCACTGGTGCGGGTTGGGTTCGCACGGCTGCTCGAGGCAGTGGCCTTCGACGCTGAACTTCCACCCGTGGTAGCAGCAGCGGATCCCGTCGGCCTCGACATGGCCCCACAGCAGGCTGGTGCCGCGGTGCATGCAGCGCGGGTAGAGCAGCCCCGGGCGCCCCTCGCCGTCGCGGAACACGATCAGGTCCTCCGCCAGGATGCGCACTTCGCGTGGGCGGGCGGTGACGTTGCGGCTCGCGAGTACCGGCTGCCAGTAGCGCCGCATCAGCTCGCCCATCGGCGTGCCGGGGCCGACTTGAGTCAGCGCGTGGTCGGGATGTTGCGGCGGCCGGCCGTAGGCGGTGCCCAAGGGATTGTCGCGCGGGACGCCATGCGCGGGGACGGGTTCCTCGACGGTCGCCATGCTGCTCTCCTCTTCGCGCCCCTCGGCCGGGGGCTTTGCTGCAAGCTAGGCCAGCGCGCGAAGGCGTGCAATTTTCAGGCGAACACGTCGCCGTGGTTCAGGTGGAGCATTTGCCGCTGGGCGCTCGTCACCGCACCAATTGTCCGGAACAGGAACGCCGCTGCGCCGGCGAACAACAGCAGCGAGAACAGCACGAGCCCGGTGTTCACACCCGGCGGCTGGAGCACGTAGAAGTTCGGCACCGTGGCGACCAGTGCGACCAGCGCCGCTACCGTCGAAACGATCGTTGCAGCCAACTGGCAGGCCCACCATGAGGTGACGTCGCTCACCGCCGCGGCGGCCTGCCACGGACCTTCGCCGTGGCTGCGGTTGTGCAGCTCGCGCATCGCCCGGAACGGGACGACGAGGTTGACCAGCGGCACGAAGAAACTGCCGACCGACCAGCCCGGCGAGTAGCGCAATTCCTCCGTCCCGGCGTCGCGCAGGCTCGCGTGGGCGCGGTAGATCCATCCGGCGACCGGCACCGCCGAGAACACGAAGAACAGGCCCAGCAGCAGGTTGGTCGCGCCGAGCGCCACGGCCAGCACCGGGCTGTACGCGCCGATGCCCATGCCGAGGTCGGTGCTCAGCTCCGCGTACAGCAGCGCGAGGTTGGCGAAGGTCAGCAGCAGCACCACGACAAGGAACAGGCCGATCGCCATGCGTGCGCCGCGCGACCACGCCTGAAGCGAAGCGATACCCCCTTCCAACTTGTCCATCTCCTGCCCCTTGTCGGAAACGTGAACAGGGCGCGGTCGGCCCGTCAGGCGAACACACCGGCTGCGGTCAGTCCGCTCCGCTGCG
>JANWHQ010000068.1 GCA_025450315.1 Caulobacteraceae bacterium | reverse complement strand
TCGATCCGAGCCCACTCCTCATCGCTCAGCCAACGAACCTGCTTCGCCATCTTCAAGGCTCCTTCCGGAATCCTTGAATCAGCAACACAACTGCGCCGCTAGACCTTATTGAGTACGGACCCTAGCGGCAGGGCCGGGGCGGCGCGGGCCGCCGCTCCGCTCACGCCGCCGCCCTGAGCTCGCACCAGGCGAACCTCGGATAGAAGCGGGCCATCATCCGGTCGACATAGGCGCCAAGATTGGCGTGCGCCTCGGCCTTGCGGCACAGAGGCGAGTCGAAGAACGGCGTCAGCAGGCCCGCCAGCATCGAGAAGCAGACGGCGTCCACCCCCGTGGGCCGCTCGGCCATCATGTAGGGCTTGTCGCCCAGGACCAGCGCCAGCGCCTCGATCGAACGGACCCCGAGCTGCTCGATCTCCTCGGGCGAATGGCGCAGCACGCCCACCGCCAGGAAGGTCTCGCGGACGCGCTGCATCATGGCCTCGCGCATGGCGCTGCGCTGCGGCTCGGGCGCGTGGTCGAAGAAATGCGCCGGACCCTTCTTGAAGTTCTCGGCCAGGAAGAAGCGGGCGTGGCCGACGGTCCAGCCGAAATGGTTCTCGACCATCCGCTCGATGGCCCAGGCCTCGGCGCGCTGGCGCGGGTTCAGGCCGGCGTCCAGGTCGATCCCGTACTTCCGCTCGATGTGCCCCCGGATGAAGGTCGAATCGGCGACCAGCTGGCCGTCGTCGTCGATGAACGGCAGCTGGCCCTTGGGCGACTGCTCGGGAAAGGCCTGCTCCTTGCGGTAGGCCAGGCCGGCCATCTGCAGCTGCACCTCGGTCTTGGTGACATAGGGACTGGTCTCGGGCAGGCCGAAATTGGGGCCGAAGCCGTAAAGGGTGATCATGGCGGTCCTCCTTGCCTCTCGAGGACTTGCCTAAGCCGCCCCTGCTGCCAGCATGCTGTCAGCAGGATCGTTCGAGGGCTCCCGATGCGACGTGCCGACCGGCTGTTCCAGATCATCCAGGCCCTGCGCCGCCGGCGGGGGCCGGTGACGGCCGACGCCCTGGCCGCCGAGCTGGAGGCTTCCAAGCGCACCATCTACCGCGACATCGCCGACCTGATCGGCCAGCGCGTTCCGATCCGCGGCGAGGCCGGCGTCGGCTATGTGCTGGAGGACGGCTTCGACATGCCGCCCCTGATGCTGACGCCCGACGAGATCGAGGCCGCCGTGCTGGGCGCCCAGTGGGTGGCCGGCCACAGCGACAAGGCTCTGGCCAAGGCCGCGCACGATCTGATCGCCAAGATCGCCGCCTCGGTGCCGGAGCGGCTGAGGCCCTTCGTGCAGGAGCCGGCCAGCTCGGCCCGGCCGGCCTGGAACCAGGCCCCCGACCAGCTCGACATGGCCCGCACCCGCGACTGGATCCGCGCCGGGCGCAAGCTGAAGCTCGGCTATTGCGACGAGCGGGGCCGCGCCAGCGAGCGGATCATCTGGCCGGTGGCCGTGGGCTACCAGGACACCACCCGGGTGCTGGCGGGCTGGTGCGAGCTGCGCCAGGCCTTCCGCCACTTCCGCACCGACCGCGTGGCCAGCGCCGACTTCCTGGACGAACGCTATCCGGCCCGCCCCGGCGCCCTCAGGGCCCAGTGGCGCAAGACGCTCGCCGGCGATTGACGCCGGGCCGCCCGGCGCTGGACAAAGGCGTCATGCCCAGCCCCCCTCGCCCGCCGTTCCGCGCCGACCACGTCGGCAGCCTCCTCCGCCCTCCAGGGCTGCACGCCGCCCGGGCCCGTCACAAGGCCGGCGACCTCACTGTCGAAGAGCTGAGGGCGGTCGAGGACCGCTGCATCCGCGACGTGGTCCAGCTGCAGGAATCGGCCGGGCTGCAGGGAATCACCGATGGCGAGTTCCGCCGGGCCATGTGGCACACCGATTTCCTGACCGGCTTCGATGGCATCGAGGCCACCGGCGGCCAGTACGCCGTCACCTTCAAGGGCGAGCACGGCGAGATGGCCGGCACCTCCTCCATGCTGGGCGTGGTCGGCAAGGTGCGCCGCACGCGGCCGATCATGCTGGACCACTTCACCTTCCTGAAGTCGGCGACCACGCGGACGGCGAAGTTCTGCATCCCGGCGGCCACCTATCTGCACATGCGCGGCGGGCGAAGGGTGGTCGATCCCAAGGTCTATCCCGACATGGACGAGTTCTGGGCCGACGTGGCCAGGGCCTACCAAGCCGAGATCGCCGACCTGGGCGCGGCGGGCTGCACCTATCTGCAGATCGACGACGTCTCCTTCGCCATGCTCTGCGACGAGGGCATCCGCGAGCAGGTCCGTCGCGACGGCGAGGATCCGGCCGCCCTGCCCGGCCTCTACGCCCGGATCATCAACTCCCTGGTCGCGGGGCGGCCCGCGGGCATGTCGGTCCCGGTGCACACCTGCCGCGGCAACCACCGCTCCATGTGGATGGCCGAGGGCGGCTACGAACCCATCGCCGAGGCGGTGTTCGGCCAGCTGGAGGTGGATGGCATCTTCCTGGAATACGATTCGGACCGCGCCGGCGGCTTCGAGCCGCTGCGCTACGCCCCCAAGGGCCGCCGGATCGTGCTGGGCCTGGTCTCGACCAAGCAGCCGGCGCTGGAATCCAAGGACAGGTTGAAGCGCCGTATCGACGAGGCGTCCAGGTTCGTCGACCTCGACGACCTCTGCCTGTCGCCGCAATGCGGCTTCGCCTCGACCGAGGCCGGCAACGAGCTCACCGAGGACGACGAGCGGCGCAAGCTGGAGCTGATCGTGCAGGTCGCGGAGGAGGTCTGGGGCGGCCTCTGAGGCCCCTCCCCCGCCGCAGCGGGGGAGAGGCGTTCAGCCTCTGGGACCCCTAGTAGCAGCGGGTCCGCAGCACGTAGCGGCCGTAGTAGGGGCTCCAGGTCCGGAAGCTCCGGCAGGTGTTGCGGTAGCGGTAGCCGCCATGCCAGCGCTCGCCTCCCCGCCAGCGTTCGCCGCCGCGCCAGCTGTCGCCGTCGCGATGATCGCGGTCGTAACGCCCGTGATAGTCGCCGTGATTCCAGTCGGCCGCCGGGGCCGCGCCGGAGGTCGCCGCCACGCCGCCGGCCAGGGCCGCAGCGGCGAGGCCGATCGTCAGCACCTTCTTCATGAAAGTCTCCATCGGTTGCAGGCGGTCCCGGGGTGGGACGGCCCTCGATGCGACCCATGCTAGGCGCCGTGGCTGAACCGGGCCGGCACGGCCCAGTCAGCGTTCGTTCATCGGCATCAAACGCCTGCGATAACCCTCCCGTTAAACCCCTGATTAACCACGCACCCGGAAAATACTGCCTAGCCGCGGGGCGATCTCTGTTCCCCGGTTTGGGGGACGCGCCGCGTGAATCCACTCGCAGGTCTGATTCAGCGATTCGGGCTTGGCCGGATGATCGCCATCCTGGGCGGATCGGCGGGCGTGGCGGCGGCGCTGTTCGCCGTGGTGCTGCATATCGGGGCCGAGCCGCAGGCGCTGCTCTATTCCAACCTGGACCTCAAGGAAGCCTCCCAGATCACCCAGGCCCTGGACCAGGGCGGGATCAAGTACGAGGCCAAGGGCGACGGTTCGACCATCATGGTGCCGCGCGACAAGGTCGCCTCCACCCGGCTGATGTTGTCCGGGAAAGGTCTGCCGACCTCCGGCTCGGTGGGCTACGAGATCTTCGACAACGCTCCGGCGCTGGGCCAGACCGACTTCGTTCAGAACCTGAACCGCCAGCGGGCGCTGGAGGGCGAGCTGGCCCGCACCATCCGCTCGCTGCAGGGCGTGACCACCGCCCGCGTGCACCTGGTGCTGCCGCGCCGGCAGCTGTTCGAGGACGACGCCGAGCAGCCGTCCGCCTCGGTGGTGATCGGCGTCGGCGGCCGCGAGCCGGCCTCCGAGGAGGTGCGGGCCATCCGCAACCTGATCGCCGGCGCCACGCCGAACCTCAAGCCCGAGCGCGTCACCGTGGTCGACGACAAGGGCAAGCTCCTGGCCGGGGGCGACGATTCGACCGGCTCGGCCGACCAGGCCGCCTCCGACGCCCGCAACGCCACCGAGGATTCCATCCGCAAGACCGTCAAGGACCTGGTCGAGGGCGTGGTGGGCCCGGGCAAGGCGCGGGTGACGGTTTCGGCCGACCTCGATCTCAACCGGGTGACCGTCCAGGAGGAAAAGTACGATCCCGACGGCCAGGTGGTCCGCTCCACCCAGTCGGTCGACGAGAACGCCAAGGACTCCAAGAGCGCCCAGCCCCAGACCGCCAGCAGCGCCAACAACGTGCCGGGGGGCCTGACCAGCTCAAGCGACGGGGGCGGCTCGCAATCGGGCCGCACCGAGGAGACCACCAACTACGAAATCTCCCACTCCACACGCACGGAGGTGCAGGAGCCGGGGCAGATCAAGCGCCTCTCGGTGGCCGTGGCCGTGGACGGCACCACCACCTTCGGCAAGGGCGGCAAGGTCACCTACACGCCCCTCTCGGCCGACGAGATGAAGCGCATCCAGGACCTGGTCCGCTCGGCGGTCGGCTATGACCCGGCCCGCGGAGATCAGGTCACCGTCGTCAACGTCCGCTTCAGCCACGACGACGACGCCGAGGGCGTGACCGCCAACTCGCCCCTGATGGGCTTCGACAAGAACGACATGATGCGCGGCGCCGAGCTGTTCATCCTGCTCGTGGTGGCCGCGCTGCTGATCTTCTTCGTGGCCCGCCCGCTGCTGAAGGGCGCCACCGGCGGCCCCATCCCGCTGCTGGCCGCGGCGGCCGGCGGCGGCCAGACCCTGGCCCTCACCGGCGCCTCGTCGGGCGGCGAGGTGCTGGCCCTTCCGGGTCAGGCCGGCCAAGGGCCCCAGGCCGACATGGAGCAGCGCATCGACATCGCCAAGATCGAGGGCCAGGTGAAGGTCTCCTCGGTCAAGCGGGTGGCGGAGTTCGTCGACAAGCATCCCGATGAGTCGGTCTCGATCCTCAGAAGCTGGCTGCACGAGACCGCATGAGCCGCTCGCCCCTGAAGAAGTCGGTCAACGACGCGTCCAAGCTGAACGGCGCGGAAAAGGCGGCCGTCGTGCTCTTGTCGCTGGGCGAGGAGCATCACGCGCTCTGGCAGGCGCTCGACGACGAGGAGATCAAGGAGATCTCCCAGGCCATGTCGACCCTGGGGACCGTGGGCGCCAACGTGGTCGAGGACCTGCTGGTCGAGTTCGTCTCGGGGATGTCGTCCACCGGCGCGATCATGGGCTCGTTCGAGCAGACCCAGCGGCTCCTGGGGTCGTTCCTGCCGAACGACAAGGTCGAGAACCTCATGGAGGAGATCCGCGGCCCGGCCGGCCGCACCATGTGGGACAAGCTCGGCAACGTGAACGAGGCGGTCCTCGCCAACTATCTGAAGAACGAATACCCCCAGACCGTCGCGGTGGTGCTGTCCAAGGTGAAGCCCGAGCACGCCGCGAGGGTGCTGTCGGCCCTGCCCGAGGACTTCGCGCTGGAGTGCGTGCAGCGGATGCTGCGCATGGAGCCGGTGCAGCGCGACATCCTGGACAAGATCGAGCAGACCCTGCGCACCGAGTTCATGTCGAACCTCGCGCGCACCTCCAAGCGCGACAGCCATGAGACCATGGCCGACATCTTCAACAACTTCGACCGGCAGACCGAGTCGCGGTTCATGGCGGCGCTGGAAGAGCGCAACCGCGAGGCCGCCGAGCGCGTCCGCGCGCTGATGTTCGTGTTCGAGGACCTGGCCAAGCTGGACCCCGGCGGGGTGCAGACCCTGCTGCGCGCGGTCGAGAAGGACCGCCTGGCCCTGGCCATGAAGGGCGCCTCCGACACCCTGCGCGAGATGTTCTTCTCCAACATGTCCGAGCGCGCCGCCAAGATCATGCGCGAGGACATGGAATCCATGGGCCCCGTGCGCCTGAAAGACGTCGACCAGGCCCAGATGGCCATGGTCCAGGTCGCCAAGGACCTCGCCGCCAAGGGCGAGATCATGCTGGCCGGCCAGGGCGGCGACGACGAGCTGATCTACTGAGGGGCCGCCGATGAACACCGTGCGCAAATTCGACTTCGACACCGTCTTCGACGGCGAGGGCCAGGTGCTGTCCGCCCCGGCGCCGCGCAAGGCCTTCTACACGCCCGGCGAGGTCGAGCAGGTCCGCCAGGACGCCTTCGCCGAAGGTCAGAAGGCGGCCCTGCAGCAGGCCGAGATCGACCAGGCCCAGTGCCTGGAGGGCATCCGCTTCGCCATCGAGCGGGCCCTGCCGCTCCTGGCCCGCGCCGCCCACGAGCACCGCGCCGGCGCCGCCGAGCTGGCCCTGGCCGCCGCCCGCAAGATCGCCGACAGCGCGCTGGAAATGTTCCCCGAGGCGCCGGTGAAGGCTGCCCTGGAGGCGCTCAGCAACGAGGTCCACGGCCATCCGCGGCTCCTGGTCCGCACGCCCGAGCGGCTCCTGGAGCGCATCCAGGCGGTGCTTGACACCACCGCCGAGGCGGTCGGCTTTCCCGGCCAGGTCACCGCCGTGGCGGACCCCCGCCTGGAAGGCGCCGCCTTCGTGTTCGAGTGGGGCGACGGCAAAGCCGCCTTCGACCCGGAGCAGGCCGCCCAACGCGTCACCGCCGCCCTGCACGCCGCGCTGGCCTCCGAAGGCCTGCACGCCGAGCCCCTGATCCCAGCCCAAGGCATCGAAGGCATCGAAAATGTCTGACGAAACCGCATCCGGCGCACCGGAAACGCCGCTGCAGCTCGGCGAGCTGGGCCCCGGCCATGACATTCCCGAGGAGCCCATGCTCGACGGCGACGAGAAGACCGCCGTCGACCTGGCGCCGGTGTTCGATGTGCCGGTCAACATCTCGGCGGTGCTCGGCCGCACCAGCCTGTCGGTGGCCCAGCTCCTGAAGCTCGGGCCCGGCGCGGTGCTGGAGCTCGACCGCAAGGTCGGCGAGGCGATCGACATCTACGTCAACAACCGGCTGGTCGCCCGGGGCGAGGTCGTCGTTGTCGACGAACGCCTGGGCGTGACCATGACGGAAATCATCAAGGACGGCGACGCGGGCGTCTGACGCCCGCTGCTTGAAGGAGACAACACATGCGGCTTCTCGTCGTCGGACGCCTCTCGGGCCTCATCACCCAGGCGGTGAAGATGGCCATGACCGCGGGCGCCAAGGTCGCCCACGTGGAGACCTGCGAACGGGCCACCCAGGCGCTGCGCGCCGGCCAGGGCGCGGATCTGCTGATGGTCGACTACGAGCTCGACATCGCCGGCCTGATCGCGGCCAACGAGGCCGAGCGCATCCGGGTGCCGGTGGTGGCCTGCGGCGTGGGGTCCGATCCCGACCTGGCCGCCCGGGCGATCCGCGCCGGCGCCAAGGAGTTCATCCCCCTGCCCCCCGAGGCCGACCTGATCGCCGCGGTGCTGGCGGCGGTCTCGGACGACGAGCGGCCGCTGATCGCCTCCGATCCCTCGATGCAGGCGGTGATGGCCCTGGCCGACCAGGTCGCCGCCTCGGACGCCTCGATCCTGATCACCGGCGAAAGCGGCGTCGGCAAGGAGGTGATGGCCCGCTACGTCCACAAGCGCTCGCGCCGCGCCGAGCGGCCGTTCATCAGCGTCAACTGCGCCGCCATCCCCGAGAACCTCCTGGAATCAGAGCTGTTCGGCCACGAGAAGGGCGCCTTCACCGGGGCGGTGGGACGGCGCATCGGCAAGTTCGAGGAGGCCGACGGCGGCACCCTGCTGCTGGACGAAATCTCGGAGATGGACGCCCGGCTGCAGGCCAAGCTGCTGCGCGCCATCCAGGAGCGCGAGATCGACCGGGTCGGCGGCCAGCGGCCGGTGAAGGTCAACATCCGCATCCTCGCCACCTCCAACCGCGACCTGGCCCAGGCCGTGCGCGACGGCACGTTCCGCGAGGACCTGCTCTACCGGCTGAACGTGGTGAACCTGCGCCTGCCGCCGCTGCGCGAGCGGCCGGCCGACGTGGTCGCCCTGGCCGAGCACTTCGCCAAGAAATACGCCAAGGCCAATGGCGTGGCCGAGCGGCCGATCTCGGCCGAGGCCCGCCGGCGGCTCTCCCTGCACCGCTGGGCCGGCAACGTCCGCGAGCTGGAGAACGCCATCCATAGGGCGGTGCTGCTTTCGTCCGGCTCCGAGATCGACGAAGCCGCCATCCGCCTGCCGGACGGCAAGCCCATGTCGGGGGTCGATGCGGGCAGCCAGGCCGCCAGCCGCGCGGCCCAGGCCGCCGACGCCGCCACCCGCTCGTTCGTCGGCCATACCGTGGCCGAGGTCGAGCAGCAGCTGATCCTGGACACCCTGAGCCACTGCCTCGGCAACCGCACCCACGCGGCCAACATCCTCGGCATCTCGATCCGCACCCTGCGCAACAAGCTCAAGGAGTATTCCGAGGCCGGCGTCCTGGTCCCCGCGCCCCAGGGCGCCCATGCGGCCTAGGCTCCGCACCCATGGTTGACCTCAGCGCGACCATCGGGGGGGTGAAGACCCCGACCGCCCGCGACCTCTGGGGCTGGGTGGCGCGTGGCGAGGTGGGCCTCGCCGTCGGCGTGGTCGGGGTCATCGTGCTGCTGATCCTGCCGGTGCCGGCCTTCGGGCTGGACATCCTGCTGGCCATGTCGATCTGCAGCGCCGTGCTGATCCTGATGACCGCCGTGCTCATCAAGAAGCCGCTGGAGTTCACCGCCTTCCCCACCGTGCTCCTGGTCGCGACCCTGTTCCGCCTGGGCCTGAACATCGCCTCGGTGCGGCTGATCCTGGGCCACGGGCACGAGGGCACCGAGGCCGCCGGCGCCATCATCCAGGCCTTCGGCAAGCTGATGATGCAGGGCAACTTCGTCATCGGCGTGATCGTCTTCGCCATCCTGGTGATCGTGAACTTCGTGGTGATCACCAAGGGCTCGGGCCGCATCGCCGAGGTGGCGGCCAGGTTCACCCTGGACTCCATGCCCGGCAAGCAGATGGCCATCGACGCCGACCTGTCCTCGGGACTGGTCAACGAAGATGGCGCCCGCCAGCGGCGCAAGGAGCTGGAACAGGAATCGACCTTCTTCGGCGCCATGGACGGCGCCTCCAAGTTCGTGCGCGGCGACGCGGTGGCCGGCCTGATCATCACCGGCATCAACATCGTCGGCGGCCTGATCATCGGCGTCGTCCAGCACCACCTGCCGGTCGGCGAGGCGGCGGCGAACTATACGGTGATGACCATCGGCGATGGCCTGGTCAGCCAGATCCCGGCCCTGATCATCTCGATCGCGGCGGGCTTCCTGGTGTCCAAGTCCGGCGTCGAGGGGTCGGCCGACAAGGCCCTGGTGACCCAGCTGGCCACCAATCCGATCGGCCTGGGCATGGTCTCAGCCGCCGCCGGGGTGATCGCCCTGGTGCCCGGAATGCCGATCCTGCCCTTCGCGGCGATCTCGCTGGGCTCCGGCGCCCTGGCCTGGCGTCGCGCGCAGGCCGGCAAGACGCCCCTCAAGTCCGACCTCCAGAGCAAGACCGCCGAGGATCAGGAGGAGCCGATCGCCACCGCGCTGGCCATCGACGACATCAAGATCGAGCTGGGCTACGGCCTCTTGGCGCTGATCAACGACCTGGACGGCCGCAAGCTGCCCGACCAGATCCGCGCCCTCAGGCGCACCCTGGCCGGCGACTACGGCTTCGTCATGCCGGCGGTGCGCATCCTGGACAACATGCGCCTGGCCAACCAGGGCTACGCCATCCGGGTGCGCGAAATGGAGGCCGGCCAGGGCGAGGTGCGGCTGGGCTCCCTGATGGCCATGGACCCGCGCGGCCAGCAGGTGGATCTGCCCGGCGAGCACGGACGCGAGCCGGCCTTCGGCCTGCCGGCCACCTGGATCGACGAGTCCCTGCGCGAGGAGGCGACCTTCCGCGGCTACACCATCGTCGACCCGGCGACGGTGCTGACCACCCACCTGACCGAGATCCTGAAGGAGAACATGGCCGACCTGCTCTCCTACGCAGAGGTGCAGAAGCTGCTGAAGGACCTGCCGCCGGACCAGAAGAAGCTGGTCGACGACGTCATCCCCAGCGCCGTCAGCCACACCACCCTGCACCGGGTGCTGCAGGCCCTGCTCAAGGAACGGGTCTCGGTGCGCGACCTGTCGACCATCATCGAGGCCCTGGGCGAGGCCGCCCCCCATACCTCCAGCGTCTCGGCCCTGGTCGAGCACGTCCGCGGGCGGCTGGGCCGGCAGATCTGCTGGGCCAACCGCGGCGAGGACGGCGCCCTGCCGATCGTCACCCTGTCGCCGGACTGGGAGCATGCCTTCGCCGACGCCCTGATCGGCCCGGGCGAGGAGAAGCAGCTCTCGCTCGCCCCCTCCAAGCTGCAGGACTTCATCCGGGCCGTGCGCGACGCCTTCGAACGCGCCGCCGCCTCGGGCGAGACCCCGGTGCTGCTGACCAGCCCCCAGATCCGCCCCTACGTCCGCTCCATCGTCGAGCGCTTCCGGGGCCAGACGGTGGTGATCTCCCAGAACGAGGTTCATCCCAAGGCGCGGCTGAAGACCGTGGGCCACGTCTAGGGCGGGGTCCCGGTCGCCCGCCGCAGGGGCCTGCGGCCCCTCGGCCGGTTGCCGCTGACGCCCGGCGCTGATAGGCGGGGGCCGGGACAACGGCCGGAGGCCCGCATGAAATCGCCGCGCTCGGCTTCGAGGCCCGACAGGCCCAATTCGGTGCTTTGGAAGCTGCTCACCCTGGAGCAGCTGATGACCGGCTCCTTGGTGCACCTGGTCTACTGGTTCGGCCTGGGCGTCGTCGCCTTGGGGGGCTTCGGGGCCATCGGCGCCTCGGTGGGCGTAGCGCTGCGCGAAGGGCCGTTGATGGGCCTGCTGGCCGCAATTCCCGTGGCCGTGGCCGGCCTGCTGGTGATCGCCGCCCTGGCCATCGTGTGGCGCAGCTTCTGCGAGTTCTACGTGGTGATCATCCAGATCGGCGAGGATCTGCGGGCGATGCGCCGCACCGCCGAAGCCGGCGCCGTGTCGACGTCAGCCAAGCCCGGCCGGTCCGCGGCGGATGGCGATCAGTGACTTGGTGAGCCCCACCGCCTTTTCGTCGATGTGCTCCGCATCGGGGAACAGGAAGCGGAACTGCTGCTTGTCCAAGAGCCGCGCGTGCTGGACGTCGCGCATCGCCTGACCCATGTCGCCCGCCCGCGGGGCGAAGCCGTGCCGCCGCTTGAGCAGCAGCCGCGCCCGCGCCTGCTCGGAGCGCCAGTGGAAGAACGGCGAGGAGAAGTGGGGCTCGATCGGGAACCAGAAATAGGGCGTCTGCACGTAGTAGCGGGGCGCCAGGCGCCGCACCTCGGCCGCAAAGGCTTCCATCCTCGGCCAGTCGCCGACGTGTTCGACCACCGAGTTGGAATGCACGAGGTCGAAGCCGAGGTCGGGGTGCTCGGGCAGGGCGCAGGCGTCGCCGACGGCGGCCTCGAACAGGGGATCGTCCACCTCGAAGCGCTGCGGGTTGACCAGGGTGATCCTGACCTTGCGGGCCTCCAGCCAGTTGCGGTCGTAGAGGCGGCGCCAGTACTCCGGCTCGCCGCCCAGATCGATGATCCGCACCTCGCCGCGCTCGGCGAAGGCCGCCTCGACCAGCTCGACCACGCGCCGGGCCCGCGCCTTGCGGAAGCGCGAGGACAGCGAGTTGGGATTGTCCGCGTCCTGGAGGGCGTAGATCAGGTTCATGCGCCGGACTTAGCCGAGGCCGCTTGAGGATTGGTGAAACTCCAACCCCGCGGACTATTTGCGGCCGCGCCACGCATCCGCCACCGCCCAGAAGGTGGTCTTGGGGTTTCCCAGGTCGTCGAACAGGAGCGGCGTGTCCCACGGGGGCGAGGGGTTCTCCTTTTCGCCGCGCAGCCAGGAGTCTTTGTCGCGCAGGCCCCAGATGGTGAAGGCGAAACGCTGCCGCTCGGGCAGGGCGGCGAAGGCCTCGGCCGCCTCGCCGTAGAGCCGCGCCTGGCGCGCCTCCAGATCGATGCGGTCCGTGAGCAGGCCCGCGGCGCGGTTCAGCGAGACGTCGAGCTCGGAGACGTGGATCGGCAGGCCGAAGCCGGCCAGCTCCCGGATCGCGGTGGTCAGGGCGCCGGGCTGAAGCTTCGCGTCGATGTGGGTCTGGGTCCCGATGCCCTTCAGCGGCGCCCCACGTTTCAGGAGCCGCTCGACCAGCCGCATGAAGGTCGCGCGCTTCCTGGGCAGGCTCTCGAGGTTGTAGTCGTTGATGAACAGCACCGCGCCCGGGTCGGCCTCCTGGGCGTGCTCGAAGGCGCGGACCATGTAGTCGTCCTGGCCGAGGTTGCGGCTCCAGATGCAGTCCCTGAGCCCCTCGCCGTCTTCCGCCACCGCTTCGTTGACCGTGTCCCAGCCCGCCGCCTGGCCCCGGTAGCGCCCGGCCACCGCCAGGATGTAGTTGCGATAGGCGTCGGCGAACCCCTGGCCCGTCCCGCCCAGCTTCTGGAAGGCCGGCGGATTCTGGGCGTACCAGATCAGGGTGGTCGCATAGAGCCGCATGCCGTGCTGGCGGGCGAACGCGGCGATGGCGTCGGGGCGGTCGAAGCGGAAGGTCCCGTCGTCCTTGAGGATGTACTCCATCTTCATCTCCCACTCGGGCGTGAGCTGGGAGAAGTGGCGGCTCAGCAGCTGGGCGTAGGCGGGATCGGCCAACTCGCTGGTCATCACCGCGCAGCCGACCGGCCAGGGGGCCAGGGATTTCAGCGGCGGAGCCGGACCGCGCGATTGGGCGCCGGCGTCCCTCCCCTTGCAGGCCGCCAGGGCGGCCGCGGCCGCCAGGAAGCTGCGCCGGGCGAGCCTCATCGCGCCGCCGCGCGCCTGAGCCCCAGTTCGTCCAGCTCGGCGGTCTCGAGCCTGGCCTCTTCGCGGAGCGCCTTCTGGCGGGCGTCCGCTTCGATCTGCTCGTATTTCTTGAGCTCCTCGAAGGCGCGGGACAGGGCGTCGCGGGCGCCGGCCTCCTCGCCCGCCAGCGCCACCAACTCGGCCTTCAGTCCGTCGCGGCGGGCCCGCCAGCCCTCCAGATAGGCCAGCCGATACCAGCCGGCCTCCGCGTCGGTGGCCAGGCGGCGGCTCTCGCCTTCGGACTCGGCCTGCAGCAGGGTCAGCTTCAGCTCGGCGTCGGCCCGACGGTCGAGGATCTCCATCAGGCGCTTGCGCAGCTGCTCGACCTCGAAGCCCGCGAGCTTCACCAGGGACCGGCGCCAGCTCATGCCGCCGCGCCTTCAGCCAGCAGGGCCTGCAAACGGACGAAGCCTTCGTCCAGGCTGGTGACCTCCTGCTTGTCCTGGGCCAGGAAGGCCTCGAGCCCCGGGTTCAGCCGGATGGCGCGGTCGAGCTCGGGATCGGCTCCGGACCGATAGGCGCCGATGCGGATCAGCTCCTCCATGTTGGCGAAGGCGGCCAGCGCCTTGCGGGCGTCGGCGGTGATCACGCGCTCAGCGGGGGTCTGACAGGCCGGCATGGTCCGCGATATGGACCGCAAGACGTTAATGGCCGGGAAGCGCCCGCGCTCGGCGATGCCGCGGTCCATCACGATGTGGCCGTCGAGGATGCCTCGCACGGCGTCGGCGATGGGCTCGTTGTGGTCGTCGCCGTCGACCAGCACGGTGAAGAGGCCGGTGATCGCCCCGGCCTCGGCCCCGTCGGGCCGGACCGGCCCGGGCCCGGCCCGCTCCAGGAGCTTGGGCAGTTCGGTGAAGACGGTGGGGGTGTAGCCCTTGGTGGTTGGCGGCTCGCCGGCGGCCAGGCCGATCTCGCGCTGGGCCATGGCGAAGCGGGTCACCGAGTCCATCAGGCAGAGCACCTGCAGGTCTTGGTCGCGCAGGTATTCGGCGACGGCCAGGGTGAGATAGGCCGCCTGGCGGCGCTTGAGCGCCGGTTCGTCGGAGGTGGCGACCACCACCACCGCGCGACGCAGACCCGCCTCGCCCAGGGTCTCCTCGACGAACTCGCGCACCTCCCGGCCCCGTTCGCCGATCAGCCCCACCACCACCGCGTCGCAGGACGCCTCGCGCGCCAGCATCGACAGCAGCACCGACTTGCCCACGCCCGAGCCCGCGAACACCCCCAAGCGCTGGCCCCGGCAGCAGGTGGTGAAGACGTTCATGGCCCGCACGCCGAGGTCCAGGCGTTCTCCCACCCGGCCGCGGGCGTGGGCGGGCGGCGGCGCGGCGCGCAGCAGATAGGGCGCGGGGCCCTGGGGCAGCGGCCCCTTGCCGTCGATGGGATCGCCGAACGCGTCGACCACCCGGCCCCGCCAGGCCAGGGTCGGCCTCACCGACGCCGCGTCCGAGGCGATGCGGATCTCGGCTCCCGGCGCCACGCCCTGGACCTGTCCGAAGGGCATCAGGAGCGCGACGTCCTCGCGGAATCCGACCACTTCGCACGGCAGGGGCTGGTCGGAGGCGCGGACGATGGAAGCGCGGGCGCCGACCGCCAGACGCGTCAGTCCGCCGCGGGCCTCGATCAACAGCCCGCTCACGGCGGCCACCCGTCCGGACACGGTCAACGGGTCGATCCGCTCCACCGCCGCGAGCAAATTCTCCAAGCCAAGCCCCCTTGACGCTAAGCCATTCACCGGTCTTGAGAATCTCGCCCCGGCGCGCCCGGCTCGACCCTGGCCGAACATGGTTAATTTTCTGGTTGGGCGCCGCTTGCGGAGGGCCTGCAAATCACCCTATCGGGGGAAACCACTTGTTCAGAATTAACGAAGTTTAAGGACCTGTTCCCATAGCCTGAGCTTTGGGACCCTTGCGGACTCGCTGCGGTTGACTTGGGCGAGGCCGTATTCGTCGGGAGGGATTGATGCGCGTACTGTTGATCGAAGACGACAGCGCCACCGCGCAGAGCATCGAGCTGATGCTCAAGTCCGAAGGCTTCAATGTCTATACGACGGACCTGGGCGAGGAAGGCATCGATCTCGGCAAGATTTACGACTACGACCTGATCCTGCTGGACCTCAATCTGCCGGACATGAGCGGCATGGACGTGCTGCGCCAGCTCCGCGTCTCCAAGATCAACACCCCGATCATGATCCTGTCGGGCTCCGCCGAGATCGACACCAAGGTGAAGACCCTGGGCGGCGGCGCGGACGACTACATGACCAAGCCCTTCCACAAGGACGAGCTGGTGGCCCGCATCCATGCGGTGGTCCGCCGGTCCAAGGGCCATGCCCAGTCGGTGATCAAGACCGGCGACATCACCGTCAACCTCGACGCCAAGACGGTGGAAGTGAACGGCCACCGCGTGCATCTGACCGGCAAGGAATACCAGATGCTCGAGCTGCTCTCGCTGCGGAAGGGCACGACCCTCACCAAGGAGATGTTCCTCAACCACCTCTATGGCGGCATGGACGAGCCCGAGCTGAAGATCATCGACGTCTTCATCTGCAAGCTGCGCAAGAAGCTGGCCGCCGCCGCCGACGGCAAGCACCATATCGAGACAGTCTGGGGCCGCGGTTATGTGCTGCGTGATCCCACCGAGGGCCAAGTCGCCGCCTGATCAGGCACGATCGCCCCTATCCATCCCTTGAGACGCGAACACCCGCCGGCTTGGCGGGTGTTTTGCTTTATGACTCAATACACTTGTTGAGTGGCGCTTTCGGGGGAAGCCGCGCCGATGCTGAGAACCGCAGCCCTGGTGGGGTGCATCATCGTCGCGGGCGTGCTGGCATGGTTCGCGTCCCGGACGCCGGTCCCGCTGGCGGCGAACGCCCCGACGCTGCAGTTCTCCGCCGGCCGCGCCTTCCCCGATGTCCAGGCGATCGGCGCCAAGCCGCACCCCTCCGGCTCGCCCGAGCACGACCGGGTGCGCGACTATCTGGCCGGCCGCTGCCGGGCCATGGGCCTGGAAACCCACATCCAGGCCGGCGAGGCCGCCACCCACAGCATCTATGCGCAGTCGGTCTATATCGAGGGCGGCGACGACCAGGACGTGGTCTGCGTGCTGCCAGGGCGCGACCGCTCGGGTCCCGCCATCGCCCTGATGGCCCACTACGACACCGTGCCCGGCTCGCCCGGCGCCGCGGACGACAGCGCCAATGTCGCCGCCTCCCTGGAGATCGCCCGCGCAGTCCAGGCCTCCGGCGTCCAGGCCCGCGACCTGGTGCTGCTGTTCACCGACGGCGAAGAGGCCGGCAACATCGGCGCGCGGCTGTTCTTCAACACCGATCCCCTCGCCCGCCGCATCGGAGCGGTGATCAACATGGAGGCCGAGGGCTCGGGCGGGCGGGCGCTGATGTTCGAGACCGGGCCGCGCGACGGCGGCATGGTGGGCCTGTTCCAGCGCACAGCCGACGATCCCACCGCCAGCTCGCTGGCCGGCTACATCTACTCGCACATGCCACGCGGCACGGACTTCACCGTGACCCGCGACCTCGGCTACCCGGGCCTGAACTACGCCTTCATCGGCCGCCCGTTCGACTACCATTCCCCGAGCTCGACGCCGCAGACGCTCGAGCTCGGCAGCCTGCAGCACATGGGCCAGCAGGTGCTGTCCGCCACCCGCGGCCTGCTCCAGGCCAAAGCCCTGCCGCGCAAGAGCGCCGACGCCGTCTATGACGACCTGCTGGGCGGGGTGGTGATCGCCTACCCCTCGCTGGTCGGCTGGCTGTTCCTCTTCGCCGACGCCGCCGTCTTCTACTACGCCTTCCGCAAGGCCTTCCGCCTGGAACCCTTCGGCTGGTTCTCCGGGGCGCGAGGCGCGGCGGCCATCGCCCTGATCCTGCCGGTGGCCGGGGTGCTGCTCTACCTGATGCGCCGCGGCACGGGCGCGCCCTCGACCTTCGCCGAAGAGAAGGCGCTGATGGCGCAGTTCGATCTCTACGAGATCGGGCTCGCCGCCGCCTGCCTGGCGGGCGTGCTGCTGACGTTCCTGTTCGTGGGCATGGGCCGCACGCGGTTCTGGAGCGCCTTCGCCGGCGCCTGCGCCGTCGGCCTCGGCCTGGCGCTGGTGCTGCAGGTCCTGGCGCCCCTGGCCGCCTTCGTCCTGACCTGGCCGCTGCTGATCGTGGGCGCGATCGCCTACGGTCTGGCCGACCGCTGGGACGGCGAGCGCCTGAAGGCCTCGGCCCTGGTGTTCGCCGCGGCCCTGGCGACGCCCGCCATCGCCCAGCTGATCTACATCGGGCACCCGATCGCCCTGGCGGTCGGATCCGACCTGCCCTTCGCCCTGGCCGCGCCGGCCATGATCGCGGGGCTGTTGCTGTTCCCCCTGCTCTGGCCCGCGCGCGAGGACCGGCCGGCCCTGGCCATCTGCGCCTTCGCCCTGCTCAGCCTGGTGTTCCTGGACCTGTACCTGCGCCTGTTCATCCCCTGGTCGCCGCGCCATCCCCGGCCGATCGAGGTGGTCTATATGGAAGAGGCCAACCGGGCCCGGTTCCTGAGGGCCAGCCCACTGGCCGAGCTCGAGCCCTGGACCAAGTCGATCCTGGAGGCCGACGGCGCGCCGATCCGGCTGATCCCCCTGCCGCCCTTCGCGGCGCAGGCCTATGTCGGCCCCGGCTGGCCCGTCTCGGTCCCCCGCTTCGACATCCTGGAAATCCGCAAGCACCAGAAGACCACCACCCTGAAGATGACCCCCGGCGGTTCGCCCCGGGACGTCTATCTGGAGATGGAGTCCACCGGCCCGATCACCGGCATGACCATCAACGGCCTGAAGGGCGTGGACGAGCTGAAGCCGGATGTGCTGATGGTGGTCCGCTGGCATGCGCCCAGCCAGCCGCTGACCTTCTTCTTCAACTCGCCGCCTGGCGCGGCCTTCAAGATCCGCTACGCCGAGGTGATCAACGGCTGGCCCTCGGACGCGCCGCCGCTGCAGAAGCTGCCGGACGACGCCATGGCCTGGGACAACTCGGGCTCGACCGTGGTGGTCGGGGCCACGCGGTACAAATGGTGAGCGCGGGGCGCCTTGCCTTGAGCGAAAACCTCGTCCAAGGCTTTGCCATGGCTAAGGAATCCGGGGTGATCATTCACCACAACCCGAACTGCGGCACCTCGCGCAACACGCTCGAGATGATCCGCCAGAGCGGGATCCAGCCCACCGTCCACGAGTACGTGAAGGAGGGTTGGACGCGGCCGCAGCTGCAGGACCTGTTGGCCCGGATGGGGATCCGGGCCCGCGACATTCTGCGGGTTCGCGGCACGCCCGCCGAGGCGCTGGGGCTGACCACCGCCGGCGTCTCGGACGATGAGATCCTGGACGCCATGGTGGCCCATCCTATCCTGGTGGAGCGGCCGATCGTGGAGACTTCGAAGGGGGCGCGTCTCTGCCGTCCGGCGGAGACCGTACGGGACCTCATCTAGGCACGAATCTGGCTCGGGGAGACCATCGAGGGCCAGAACTGGATCAAGGCGGGGCGCCCGCCGCAGTTGGAGACCCGTCGCAGCTCGGGGGAGCGATGCAGGAGTTCGATCCGAGACATCCACCGGTCCGCTACGCGCCGCGGCTGCTGATCTGCGCGGCGGGCTTCGCCGCGCTGGCGGTGAGCTGGCGGCTGACCGTGAAGGAACCTGTCTCTGCGGGCGAACATCCGGCCCCGGCGCTGGCCGCCGCGCAGGCCGTCCACCCCAAGGCCCGCAGCAACCTCGAGCATCTCGAGCAGGTGGCCATGAAGGTCCTGCCTGGCGAGACGCTGAGGCAGTCGCTGCTGCGCCTGGGCATCGCGCCGGCCGAGGCCGACCAGGCGGTGCGGGTGATGGGCGACGCCTTCGACACCGTGAACATCAAGGCCGGCCTCGCCTTCCAGGCGGCCGTGGCGCGGCCGATCGACCATCGCGGCCCGGTGCGGCTGATCGGGCTGCAGATGCGCACCGGCCCGGCCACCGCCATCAGCCTGTCGCGCACCTTCGATGGGGCCCTGCGGCTGCGCCAGACCGAGGAAGCGACCAGGCAGGAGACCACCGTCGCCCAGGGCAAGATGTCGGGCTCGCTCTACGCCTCGGCCATGGCCGCCGGCGCGACGCCCGAGCTGACCGCCCAGGTGGTCAAGCTGTTCTCCCACGAGCTGGACTTCAGCCGCGACATCCATCCGGACGACGAGTTCCGCATGGTGTTCGAGCGCGAGGTCACCGATAGCGGCCACACCATCCAGACCGGCGACCTGCTCTATGCCGAGATCGGGGCCAAGGGGCAGACCACCCGCTTCTACCGCTTCAAGGCGCCGGGCGCGACCGAGGCCCAGTACTTCGACGAGACAGGCAAGAACATCCGCGGCTTCTTGCTGCGCACGCCGCTGGACGGGGCGCGAATCACCTCGGGCTTCGGCATGCGGATGCATCCGATCCTGGGATTCACCAAGATGCACACCGGCATCGATTTCGGCGCGCCGATCGGCACGCCGGTGTTCGCCGCCGGCGACGGCGTGGTCAAGGAAGCCCGCTGGGCGGGCGGCTACGGCCGCTGGCTCGAGATCCAGCACAACGGCCAGTGGGCCACCGGCTACGGCCACCTCTCGGGCTGGGCGGTGCACGAGGGCGAGCGGGTGCATCAGGGCCAGGTGGTGGCCTATGTCGGCTCGACCGGCCGCTCCACCGGTCCGCACCTGCACTACGAGGTCATCTTCGACGGCCAGAAGATCAATCCGATCGGGGCCAAGGTCCCGCAAGGCACCATCCTGGGCGGCCGCGAGCTGGTGGCGTTCCGCGCCGTGAAGGCCAGGATCGACGCCCTGCTCAAGGGTCGGGCGCAGGACGACGGCGCCGAGCTGGCCGGCGAGGCGCCGACCGCCAGGACCGCCTCGTTGAGGAAGGCCGAAGCGGCCGGCGGCGAGGCCCCGGTGCTGAGGCTGGCCCAGCGCTAGTGTCCCGGCTGCGAAGTTCGCAAGCCCGATTTGCGGCCTCGAGCGAACTTCGGAACCGATGAGGACACCGGCAAGTGTATGTTTCTGGTGTGGTCTGCGAATCTGAAGTTCGCATCAGCGCGGCCGCGATCATCTTGCGAACTTCAGATCCACCACACTAGCTCAGGCCAGCTCCCGCTCGGCGAACGACCGCATGGCGCCGGCCAGATACTCCGCCAGCCCGGGCTGGACCGCCTCGTAGCGGGCGTGGAAGTCGGGATGGTCCACATAGAGCTGGCCCAGCCCGGCGTAGGCCTCCCGCGATGGGGTGCGGTTCCACATCCGGCCGACCCACGCATGGTGGCGGCGGATCAGCGCCCGGACCGCTTCGGAGTCCGCAGGCAGGCCCTCGGCCAGGGCCTTGCCCAGACCCGCCTCGACCTGGGCGTACTCGCCGCCCTGCCGCTCCCAGTCGGCCTTCGACCAGCTCTTCATCGCCGTCTTCGAAGCCTCGATCGACGCGCGGGCCTGTTCGCCGAAGCGGTCGATGATCTGGGCCTCGTACTCGGCCTGCTTGTCGGGCGCGAAGCCCTGGTAGAGGTCTTCGTCCTTCATCTGCGTCTCTCCTTCGAGCGCGGCGAGGGTCCGGTCCAGGGTCTGGATCAGCCGGCGATAGCGGGCCGCCTTCTGCGACAGCGTCTTGCGATGCCGCTTCAAGGCGTCCAGCCGGTCGAATCCTGGCTGGTCCAGCACCTCGGCGATGGCTTCCAGCGGCAGCTCCAGCTCCCGGTGGAACAGGATCTGCTGCAGGCGCAGCAGCTCCTCCCGGCCATAGTAGCGATAGCCGTTCCCGCCGATCCGGGCCGGTTTCAGCAGGCCCACCTGATCGTAGTGATGCAGCGCACGGACGGTGACGCCCGAAAGCTTCGCCACCTCCTTGACCGTGGAGAGCTTCATCGCCGCCTCGCCGCTGGGTTCGCCTTCGGTGGGACGGCCTATCGGGCCTCACGCGGCGTGAGGGTCAAGGGGCCGATCGCGGGCGGCGGTCGCGCCAGGGGCCTGCCGCGTCCAGACCTATTTCCCGGCCGCCGGGGGCGCGGGCGCGTTGTCGCGCTCCTCGAGCGCGGCGTGGCCTTCGGCGGTGGAGGGCAGGTGCTTGTTGAGGTCGGGGTTGCACTCGACTTCGGGGATGTCGGAATTGTCCTTGCGGATCCACTGCTTGGTCGAGCGCCATTCGCCCTTCCACATGGTGGGATCGGTCATGATGAACTCGATCTGCTGGGTCCTGCCGTGGTCGAGCAGGCTCCAGCGCTCGGTGATCTCGAACTTGTCGTCCACCGGGATGCCGCTGTCGATGTAGTGGTTATGGGGGTCGATGTACTTGGTGTGGATCACCAGCGTCTTGCCCTCCCAGTGGCCGATCGACTCGCCGTTGGCGGAATAGACCACCAGGTCCGGGTCGGAGAACTTGCGCCCGTCCAGATAGATCACCCGGAAGCTGTTGGTGAAGGCGTAGGTGATGTAGATCGCCGTCGGCAGCTGGATGATCCCCACCGGCCAGACGCGGGTGGTGATCATCGGCATTCCAGCCGGGTAGCACTGGCCGATGGTGTCCCGGTAGGGCATGTGGGCCGCCGCCGCGGCCGCGGATTCCTTCAGCGCCTTCTGCCCCTCGGGCCCGAACTCCGGATAGGGCGGGCCGAACATGAAGTCCGAGAAGGCGCGGCGCAGGTTGATGAACCAGACGCCGGTGAAGTCCACGGGGGCCTTGGGGCGCTTCTTGTGCAGGTTCTGCGGGGCCAGGGCGCCGTAATAGCCGTCGTGGGTGTGCGACAGCTCCGCCTCCTGCTCGGCCGAAAGGCCGCCGCGCGCCGGCTGGGCGTGCGCGGGGGCGACGGCCGCCGACAGCAGCAGCAGGGCCGCGGCCGGGCCCAGCAGCAGTCTCTGGCGAGATGTCATCTTTGGCGCTCCGGTCATTGCGGCGTCGGGACGTTGATCGGGCCGGTCGGCTTGGGATTTCCCAGCACGCGGCCGTCCGGCAGGGTCACGGCGTTGAACAGGCCGCCCGGCCGTCCGTCGCGCAAGGGGTTGAGCGTCACCGTGACCTTGTCCCCAGGCTTCATCACGTCCCGCTTCCAGCCCTGGCGCACCAGGTTGTTGGGGCTGTTGAGCTCGATTCCCCAGGTCTTGCCCTGGGCGTCCTCGACCTCGATGAAGGCGTGGGGATTGGTCCACTCGAAGTCGCGCACCGTGCCCGTCACCGACACCTGCTTGGTTTGGTCGAACATGGCGAAGGAGTGGTGCGCCCAGGCCCCGCCCGGGACCGAGGTCAGCGCGCCGACCACCAGGACGCAAAGCGTCCGAAGCCTCGCTGAGGCAAGAGTCATGAGTTCCCTCCCGGCTCCCGGCCCGGCGATCGTCCGTCGGCAAACTAGGGGCGGTATGCGCCCAGCGATATTGCGGACTTGTGATCAGCCCGTTCAGCTCCGCTTATAACCGCCGCCTGGGCGCGGCGCGGCCGGGTCAGGACGGCCGGCGGCCGGGCGCTTGTCGCGGGTCGTGCAGACCCTGCTCGAACATCTCGCGCACCTGGGCCCGGAGCCACAGGTTGAAGGGGTCCGCGTTGACCCGCCGATGCCAGAACTGGAACACGCCGATCTTGGGCAGAACGAACTTCGGCCGGATGATCTTCAGGTCGAAGCGGTCGTAGGCCAGCCCCAGATATTCGGGCGCCAGCGCCACCAGGTCCGGCTGCGCCTCCAGGATGTGGGGTACGGCGATCCAGTTGGAGACGTGCGCCGCGACATTCCTGCGCACGCCCGCCAGCATCATCGCGTCGTCGGCGCTGAGGTGATCGAGCCGGCCCGGCGAGACCACCAGATGCGGCGTCGCCGCCAGGTCCGTCGAGCTGATGTCGGCGGCGACCGGGTTGTCGCGGTGGGTGAGGACGACATAGCTGTGCTCGTACAGCTTCTGCTGCAGCACATCCCCCATCGGGGGGGCGCGCCCGCTGATCGCCAGGTCGATCCCGCCGCGCTCGAAACCTTCCCGCAGTTCCTCGCCCCAGAGGTCCAGGAAGATCAGCCGGCAGTTGGGCGCGCTGTGCCGGAAGGCCTCGAGCAGGACCGGCGCCATGCTGATCTCGCCCATGTCGGTGATGCTGATCCGGATGTCGCGGCTGCTGGCCAAGGGGTCGAAGCCGGCGCGGTTGATCAGCGCCGCCTCCGAGAAAGCCACGAACTGACGCACGTCCTCGGCCAGGGACAGGGCCGTCGAGGTCGGGGTGACCCCGGTGCTGGTCTTCAGGAACAGGTCGTCGCGGAAGTATTCGCGCAGCTTGGCCAGCGCCTGGCTGACCGCGCTCTGGCTGATGCCCAGCGACGCGGCCGACTTCGACACGCTGCCGGTCCTGAGGAGCGTGTCGAAGATCAGGAACAGGTTCAGGTCGATCTGGCGATATCGCATCCCGTCCCCGCCCGCCGCCCGCGCTGGCCGCGCCGTGATCGTTGGGCCATCTACGTAGCGGCCGTTGCGGCCCGTCACAAATCATCGTTCCGTGGGCGTCCGACGCGCCGAGCGATGGTCAGCCGCCCGCCTTGTCCCCCGCCGACTGTTCCTTCACGCCCAGGGCGTCGGCCAGGCGCATCTTGGCCGAGCCCGGCCTCAGCGGCTGCTGCTGGCTGGGATGCGGGGCCCAGCCGGTCATGGTGATGATCTCGAAGGTGGCGGAGATGCGCCCGTCCGGCCGCGAGAAGCGCTCCAGATAGAGATCGCAGGCTCGGGCCAGGGCCTTTCTGGACAGCGCCCGGCGGTCGGCCAGCACATTGGTCTCGCCCATGGCCCTGAGGTCGCGGACCAGGTCCATCGGATGGGCGTAGCCGACCTGCACCCGGTCCACGTCGGCCACCGGCAAGGCGAAGCCGGCCCGCTGCAACAGGGCCGCGGCGTCCAGCACGTCGGCGAAGGGAGAGATGCGCGGGCCCGCGCCGCCCGAGATCTCGGAATCGGCCTGCATCAGAGCCTGCCTGAGCTCGCTCAGAGTCGCCCCGCCAAAGATCGCCCCGATGAAGGCGCCGTCGGGTTTCAGGGCGCGGCGGATCTGGATCAGGGCGCCCGGCAGGTCGTTGGTCCAGTGCAGCGACAGGGTCGAGACCACCAGGTCCAGGCTCTCGTCGGCGAACGGCAGCCGCTCTTCGTCCAGCTGTGCGCGCACGCCCTCGCGGCCGGCCAGCATCGAACCCGACAGGTCCGCCTCGACCAGCAGCCCCACCTTCTCCCGCGCCGGGCTGGCGGCCAGCGCCCCGGCGAAGGCCCCGTCCCTCGCACCGAGGTCGACGGCGCGCGGGAAGCTGCGCATGAGGGCCTCCAGGCGCGCCACCGCGTCCTCGGCGGCGCGGGCCTTCAGGAAGCCGGCGGCGGAGAACCCCGCCGCGGCGCGGTCCAGGCGGCGGCGGTGCAGGATGCGGTCGAAGAGGATGGGCGGTTCGGCCATGGACCTCCAAGATGGGGCAGCGAAGGCGCCGTGGAAACCATCCCTGGCGCGGGTGCGGGCGCCGGGGCGGGCGCTGCTCGACCTGATCCTGCCGCCGCGGGCCCTGGACCACGGCTCGGCCATGCAGACCACCGGCCTTTCGGCCGAGGCCTGGCAGAGGATCCGCTTTCTGGAGGCGCCGGTCTGCGACGGCTGCGGCGCGCCCTTCGAGCACGACCTCGGCGACGGCGTCCGCTGCGCCGCCTGCAGCGCCCAGCCGCGGGTATTCTCCAGGGCCAGGGCGGCCTGTCTTTACGACGACGCCTCGCGCGATCTGGTCCTGCAGCTCAAGCACGCCGACCGCACCGAGTTGGCGGGCCTGCTGTCCACCTGGATCAGCCGGGCGGCCGCCGAGCTGCTGGAAGAGGCAGAGCTGATCGCGCCAGTGCCCATGCGGCCGCTCCGGATGCTCCGGCGCCGCTACAACCAGGCCGCCGAGCTGGCGCGGCCCCTGGCCCGCCGCTGGCGCAAGGCCTATGCGCCGGGCGTGCTGAAGCGCCTGAAGGAGGGCAGCCAGGCTGGCAAGTCCGCCTCGGGCCGCCGCCGCGCCGTCGCCGGCGCCTTCCAAGTTCCCGAACGCCAGAAGCGGATCGTCGAGGGCAAACGCGTGCTGCTGATCGACGACGTCCTGACCACCGGCGCCACGGCCGAGGCCTGCGCCCGGGCGCTGCTCAGGGCCGGCGCCCGCGCCGTCGACGTCGCCGTCGTGGCGCGGGTGCGCGACGCCGCGTGGCGGCAAGGGTGAAGCCTATGGCGCGGCCGCCGTGCGATCCCATATGACGCGTTTGCCCGCGCCCGGAGACCTCATGGCCCACGTCACCCTCTACACCCGGCCCTTCTGTCCCTACTGCATGGCCGCCGTCGACCTTCTGGAGAAGAAAGGCGCGGACTACACTGAGATCGTGGCCAATTCCGATCCCGAGAAGCGCCAGGAGATGCTGGCCCGCTCCGGCGGCCGGGCCACCTATCCGCAGATCTTCGTGGGCGACAGGCACATCGGCGGCTGCGACGACATGATGGCGCTGGAGCGCAAGGGCCAGCTGGATCCCCTCCTGACCGCATGACCACGCTCAAGGCCGCCCTCGTCCAGCTTCGCACGCCGGCCAGCCAGGCCGCCGCCCTCGCCCAGGCCGAGCCCCTGGTGCGCCAGGCCGCGGCCCAAGGCGCCCAGCTGATCGCGACGCCCGAGGCGACCAACATCCTCCAGCGCGACAAGGCCAGGCTGTTCGAGGCGGTGCGGCCGCTGGACGAGGACGAATGCGTCCAGGGTCTCAGGTCCCTGGCCCGCGAGCTCGGCGTCTGGATCCTGATCGGCTCGGCCCTGGTGCGGCGCGAGGACGGCCAGCTGGCCAACCGCTCGACCCTGGTCGGCGCCGGCGGCGAGATCACGGCGACCTACGACAAGATCCACATGTTCGACGTGGACCTGCCTACCGGCGAGCGGCATCGCGAGTCGTCGCTCTATGCGCCGGGCGCCCAGGCGGCGGTGGCCGAGACGCCGTGGGGGAAGATCGGCCTAAGCGTCTGCTACGACGTGCGTTTCCCGCAGCTCTACCGGGCCCTGGCCAAGGCGGGGGCCGAAATCATCACCGTGCCGGCCGCCTTCACCCGGCCCACCGGCGAGGCGCACTGGGAGATCCTGCTGCGCGCGCGGGCGATCGAGACCGGCGCCTTCGTGCTGGCGCCCGCCCAGGGCGGCTACCACGAGGATGGCCGGGGCACCTGGGGCCGCTCGACCATCATCGGGCCATGGGGCGAGATCCTGGCCAAGTCCGAGGACGACGAGCCGGGAGTGATCGCCGCCGAACTCGATCTGGACGCTGTCGCCAAGGCCAGAGCGGCGATCCCGGCCCTGGCCAACGACCGCGCCTTCGCCGAGCCCTGACCGCGATGATCAAGTACGCCCTGGTCTGCGAGCACGAACATGGATTCGAAGGCTGGTTCTCCGTCAGCGCCGACTTCGAGGACCAGCAGTCGCGCGGCCTTCTCGAATGCCCGGTCTGCGCCTCCAGGGCCGTGCGCAAGGCGATCATGGCCCCGGCCGTCAGGGGGACCAAGGCGCAGGCCCAGCCCGAGCCGACCGCCGAGATGCGCCAGATGATGATGCAGGCGATGGGCGAGATGCGCCGCCACGTCGAGGAGAACTTCGACTATGTGGGCGACAGCTTCGCCGACGAAGCTCGGGCGATCCATGAGGGCCGCTCGGAAGACCGCGGCATCTATGGCGAGGCCACGCCCGTGCAGGTGCGCGACCTGGCCAGGGACGGCGTCCGCGTCGCCCCCCTGCCCCCCAAGCCGCCGGAGAAGCGCGAGATCAACTGAGCCGGCGCTCAGGCCCGGGTCACGGTCATCATGTAGTTGACGTCGGCGTCGCCCGACGGGCTCCAGCGGCCGGTCAGCGGGCTGAAGCTCACGCCGAACGGCCCCTCGACCTCGACGTGCTCGCCGGCCAGCCAGCCCCGCAGCTCCCCGGGTTTGATGAACTTCTTCCAGTCGTGGGTGCCCACCGGCAGCCAGCGCAGCACGTGCTCGGCGCCGATCACCGCCAGGGCCATGGCCTTGGCGGTGCGGTTGAGGGTGGCCACGATCATCAGCCCGCCCGGGGCCAGCAGCCGCGCGCAATCCCTCAGGAAGCCGTCCGGATCGGCCACGTGCTCGATCACCTCCATGTTGAGGATCACGTCGAAGGGCGGGCTGTCCTCCTGGGCCAGGGTCTCGACCGTCGAGCACAGGTATCTGATTTCCAGTCCGGCTTCGGCCGCATGCGCCTTGGCCGCGCCGATGTTGCGTTCGGACGCATCCACCGCGGTCACCTCGAAGCCCAGCCGCGCCATGGGCTCCGAGAGCAGGCCCCCGCCGCAGCCGATGTCGAGCAGCCGCAGCCGCTCGAACGGCCGCCGCGCGCGGCCGTCCCGGCTGAAGCGGGCCAGCGCCCGTTCGCGGATGAAGCCAAGCCTGACCGGATTGAACCGGTGCAGCGGCGCGAACTTGCCCTTGGGGTTCCACCAGTCGGCCGCCATGCGGGAAAACCGCTCGACCTCGGCGACATCGACGCTCGCGCCCTGGGCGTGGGTCATCCTGGAATCCCGTTCGCACCCGGCGCATTGCGGCGCCCGCCCATCGCCGCTAGAAGGCGGCGCTTCGCGGCAGGGCATGGCGAGCCGCGGACCTGCTGGCAAGCGGATTTTGAAGGAGGCCGACCGGGTGTCTCGGCTGGTGATGAAGTTCGGCGGGACCTCGGTGGCGGACCTGGAGCGGATCGCCCGCGTCGCGCGGCTGGTGCAGGCCGAGGTCGCGGCCGGCAAGCAGGTGGCCGTGGTGGTCTCGGCCATGGCCGGGCGCACCAACGAACTGGTGGCCTGGACCGACGGCTCAGGCCGCGCCGCCCAGGGACTGCCAGAATCCGACGACGAATACGACACCGTGGTGGCCTCGGGCGAGCAGGTGACCTGCGGGCTGCTGGCCATGGCGCTGCGCCACATCGGCGTGCGCGCGCGCTCCTGGCTGGGCTGGCAGGTGCCGATCATCACCGACGAGGCGCATGGCCGCGCCCGCATCGACGACATCCCGCCCGAGAAGCTGGCCGCGGCCCTGGACCAGGGCGAGGTCGCGGTGGTCGCCGGCTTCCAGGGCGTCACCCGCGACGGGCGGCTGACCACCCTGGGCCGGGGGGGCTCGGACACCTCCGCGGTGGCCATCGCCGCGGCGCTGGACGCGGCCTGCGACATCTACACCGACGTCGACGGCGTCTACACCACCGACCCGCGCATCGAGGAGCGCGCCCGCCGCCTGGCCCGCGTCTCCTACGAGGAGATGCTGGAGATGGCCTCCTTGGGCGCCAAGGTGCTGCAGACCCGCTCGGTCGAGCTGGCCATGGCGCGCCGCGTGCCGGTGCGGGTCCTTTCAAGTTTTGTCGAGCCCGGCGAGGCCGGAAGCGCAGGCACCCTGGTCTGCGACGAGGAGGAGATCGTGGAGAAGCGGATCGTTTCGGGCGTGGCCTACAGCCGCGACGAGGCCAAGATCACCCTCTATGGGCTGCCCGACCACCCGGGCGTGTCGGCGAGGATCTTCGGTCAGCTGGCCGAGGCCAACGTCAATGTCGACATGATCGTGCAGTCGCACGCCAGGGGCCAGGACGAGGCCAACATGGAGTTCACCGTCGGCAAGCGCGACGCCGGGCGGGCCCGCGAGATCGTCGAGAAGGCCAAGGCCGAGATCGGCTTCGACGACTTCGCCGTCGACGAGAACGTCGCCAAGGTGTCGGTGATCGGGGTCGGCATGCGCAGCCACGCGGGCGTGGCCAACACCATGTTCAAGGCCCTGGCCGACAAGCAGATCAACATCCAGGTGATCTCCACCTCGGAGATCAAGATCAGCGTGCTGATCGACGCCGCCTACACCGAACTTGCCGTGCGCGCCCTGCACGCGGCCTACGGACTGGACCGGCTGTAGACCCTATTCGCCGGCGTCGTCCTCCTCGAAGGCCTGGCGCAGCATCTGGACGATGGTCTGCAGCCGGCGCTGCTCGGGCATGGCGTCGATGTCGACCACCAGCTCCACCCCCTCGGCGACCCGGTAGCGGAGCGCGTGCATGGGGCCGCCCCAGCGCTTGCGCAACTCGGCGCGGATCGCGGCCTGCTCGTTGCGGCCGGTCCAGATGGCCAGGGCGTCCTCGAG
This sequence comes from Caulobacteraceae bacterium, assembly GCA_025450315.1. GTDB lineage: Bacteria > Pseudomonadota > Alphaproteobacteria > Caulobacterales > Caulobacteraceae > JANWHQ01. The sequence goes on along the minus strand of JANWHQ010000068.1, from coordinate 1,313 downwards.
CCCGGCGCCGCGGGTCTTCAGCTCGCCCTCCAGCTCATCCAGGTATTCGGCGATGGCGGCCAGCTCCACGCCGGCCTGCTGCATGGCGCGCACCAGCTTGAGGCGCACCAGGTGGTCGTCGCCGAAGTGGGAGCCGCGGCCGCGGCCTCGCGGCGCCGGCAGGATGCCCTGCTCCACATAGTAGCGGACGGTGCGCTCGGAGACCCCGCACAGGGCCCCCAGGCCCCGCGCCGTATAGGTCCCGTCCTCGGGTTTGCGCGCCATGATTGGATATTGCCAGCAAACTGGCGCATTTCAACTGTCGATTTTTATATGGCGGGTTCGACGCTGGCGTGAACGAAATTCGCCCCTATCTGCCCGTAGCCGGGGCCGTGAGTCCTCAGTTACTCCCCAACCATGGCGCGTCGGTCTAAGAACGCGCCCGAATACGGAGAGCAGACCCATGGCCCTGCCGCCCGGCCTCGCCGTCCGCGGACCGCGCAGTCTGCTTCGGCAGATCCGCGAAGCCATGGCCGGCGCGGATCCGGCCCAGTCCAAGCTGAACTCGGTGGTCCGCATCATCGCCCGCTCGATGGTCTCGGAGGTCTGCTCGATCTATCTGCGCCGGGCCTCCGGCGAGATGGAGCTGTTCGCCACCGAGGGCCTGGATCCCACCGCGGTGCACGTCACGCGCATGAAGAAGGGCGAAGGCCTGGTCGGCGAGATCATGCGCCAGGGCAGCCCCCTGGCCCTGTCGGACGCCCCGGCCCACCCGGCCTTCTCCTACCGTCCGGAGACGGGCGAAGACCCCTACCACGCCTTCCTGGGGGTGCCGCTGCTGCGGGGCGGGCGGGCGGTGGGTGTGGTGGTGGTCCAGAATCGCACCGAGCGCGTCTACACCGAAGACGAGATCGAGGACCTGCAGATCATCGCCATGGTCCTTGCCGAACTGGTGGCCCAGGGCGAACTCTTGGGCGGCGGCGAGCTCAAGGACGTGGAGATCGCGCCCCACCGGCCCGAGCGGCTGCGCGGGGTGAAGCTGGCCGAGGGCATCGCCTATGGCCAGGCGGTGCTGCACGAGGCGCCGGTCGCGCCCGAGCAGCTGCTGTCGGACGACACCGCCCGCGAAGAGGAGCGGCTGAAGACGGCCATCGCGGCGCTGCAGGCCCAGATCGAGGACATGATGGAGGGCCAGCGCGGCATCGTCGGCGCGTCCTACGAGGTGCTCGAGGCCTACGGCCTGCGGGCCCAGAGCCGGAGTTGGTCTCCCTCGCGGGAGGTGGCGGTCCGCGCGGGCCTGACCGCCGAGGCGGCCGGCGTGCGGGCGCGCTCGG
>JANWHQ010000067.1 GCA_025450315.1 Caulobacteraceae bacterium | reverse complement strand
CGCGACCTCGGTCCGAAGGATCGGGCCCTCGTCCAGACACTCGGTCATGCGCAAGAACTACACCCCCCTGGCCCAGTCGCCGGCCATGATCTACCGCTGGAACGGCGCGGCTCCCCGCCAGCGCGGCAACAGCGAGGCATGCAGGTTGAACGACCCCAGCCGGGGCGCCTCCAGCACCTCGCGCGGCAGGATCTGGCCGTAGGCGACCACCACCGCCGCGTCGAGCCCCAGGCCCTGGAAGGCGGCGATCTCGTCCGGGTCGCGCATCGATCTGGGCGTGCGGACGGGAAGCCCGAGCGTCTCGGCGAAGGCCTGCACCGGCGAGGGCCGCACTTTTTGTCCCCGTCCGCGAGGCGCCGGCGGCTGGGCATAGACGGCCGCGATCTCGTGACCGGAGGCGACGAGCTCGGCGAGGGATTTGACGGCGAACTCGGGCGTGCCGAGGAAGGCCAGGCGCATGGCGGCGGTTTAGCGGCGCGCGCCGGCCGCGCATAGCCGCCCGCCGTTGACGCGCCCTGGCGGCGGGGGCATTGGGCGCCCCTGAGCGGGCTCACCAAAGGCAAGGCGCATGGCGGACTACGATGTGGTGATCATCGGCGGAGGGCCGGGCGGCTACAACGCCGCGATCCGGGCGGGCCAGCTGGGCCTGACGACCGCCTGCGTGGACTCGCGCGCCACCCTGGGCGGCACCTGCCTGAACGTCGGCTGCATGCCCTCCAAGGCGCTGCTGCACGCCTCGGAGATGTTCGAGAAGGCCATGGGGGTCGACTTCAAGACCCTGGGCATCGAGGTCGAACCCAAGCTGAACCTCGCCCAGATGATGAAGCAGAAGGCCGAGAGCGTCGCCGGCCTGACCAAGGGCGTGGAGTTCCTGTTCCGCAAGAACAAGGTCGAGTGGCTGAAGGGCCATGGCCGTATCGCCGGCCCCGGCAAGGTGGTGGTGCGGGCCGAGGACGGCTCGGAGACCACCTGCGGCGCGAAGAACATCGTCATCGCCACCGGCTCGATCCCGGCGCCGCTGTCCGGCGTCCAGGTCGACCAGACGCGGATCGTGGACTCCACCGGCGCGCTCAGCCTGGCGGAGGTCCCCAAGCGGATGATCGTCATCGGCGCGGGGGTGATCGGGCTCGAGCTCGGGTCGGTCTGGCGCCGGCTGGGCGCCGAGGTGACGGTGGTCGAATACCTGGACCGCATCCTGCCGGGGACCGACGCGGAGATCGCGCTCACCCTGCAGAAGTCCCTGGCCAAGCAGGGCATGGTGTTCCGCCTGGGGGCGAAGGTCACAGGCGCCAAGGCCTCGGACAAGGCGGTCGCCCTGAGCTTCGAGCCGGTCGCCGGCGGCGCGGCCGAGACCCTGGAGGCCGAGGTGGTGCTGCTCTGCGTCGGCCGGCGGCCCAATACCCAGGGCGTGGGACTGGAGAGCGTGGGGATCGCGCCCGACCGGCGCGGCTTCATCGAGACCGACCATGGCCGCACCTCGGCCGCGGGCGTCTGGGCCATCGGCGACGTCACGCCCGGGCCCATGCTGGCGCACAAGGCCGAGGACGAGGGCGTCGCGGTGATCGAGACCATCGCCGGCAGGGCCGGTCACGTGAACTACGCGGTGATCCCGAGCGTGGTCTACACCTCGCCGGAGGTGGCCACGGTGGGCCGCACCGAGGAGGAGCTGAAGGCCGCGGGCGTCGACTACAAGGTGGGAAGGTTCCCGTTCAGCGCCAACTCGCGCGCGCGGATCAACCACGAAGGCGAGGGCCTGGTGAAGGTGCTGGCCGACGCCCGCACCGACCGCATCCTGGGCGCGCACATGGTGGGCCCCGACGTGGGCGAGATGGTCGGCGAATGGTGCGTGGCCATGGAGTTCGTCGCGGCGTCCGAGGACGTGGCCCGCACCTGCCATCCGCACCCCACCCGCTCCGAAGCCCTGCGCCAGGCCGCCATGGCGGTCGAGGGCTGGGCGATGCAGGTCTAGGCCGAAGCCATGCCCCTCCTTGTCATCCCGGAAAGCCGCTCTGGCGGCTCATCCGGGATCGCGGCAGGCGCCAGCGTCCTTGGCGATCCCGGCTCTCCGCCGCTGACGCGGCTCCGGCCGGGATGACAAAGGCGGGCGAGGCGTGAGCGACACGGACGTCGTCGTCATCGGAGGCGGGCACAACGGGCTCGTCTGCGCCTTCTATCTGGCGCGGGCGGGGCTGAAGGTGACCGTGCTCGAGCGCCGGCGCGTGGTCGGCGGCGCGGCGGTGACCGAGGAATTCCATCCGGGCTTCCGCAATTCCACGGCCAGCTACACGGTCAGCCTTCTGAATCCCAAGGTCATCGCCGACATGGACCTGGCCGGCCATGGGCTGAGGATCGTGGAGCGCCGGCTCGCCAACTTCCTCCCCTTGAACGATCGCGACTATCTCGCCGTCGGGGCCGGTCGCACGGCCCAGGAGGTGGCCAGGTTCTCGTCCCGCGACGCCGAGCGGCTGGACGCCTACGGCCGGCGGCTGGAGGCCATCGCCGAGCTGCTGCGCGCCCTGGTGCTGGAGGCGCCGCCGAACCTGGAGCAGGGCTGGGCCGCGGGCCTCGGGGAGGTGCTGAAGAGCGCGGGCCTGGCCCGGCGGCTGTCGCGCCTGGACATCACCGCCCAGCGCGACCTGCTGGCCCTGTTCGCGCAATCGGCCGGCGACTGGCTCGACGGCTGGTTCGAAAGCGATCCGATCAAGGCCTGCTTCGGCTTCGATTCGGTGGTGGGCAACTACGCCAGCCCCTATTCGCCGGGCTCGGCCTATGTGCTGCTGCACCACGTCTTCGGCGTGGTGAACGGCAAGAAGGGCGCCTGGGGCCATGCGCTGGGCGGCATGGGGGCCATCACCCAGGCGATGGCCAAGGCCTGCGCCGCCCGGGGCGTGCAGATCCGCACCTCGGCAGGCGTGCGCGAACTGATCACCGACAAGGGACGCGCCTGCGGGGTGGTCACCGAGGCGGGCGAGGCGATCCGCGCCACGACCGTGGTCTCCAACCTGCACCCCAAGATTTTGTTCGAGCGGCTGGTCGATCCGGCGCTGCTGGACGCCGATTTCCGCGAGCGGATCGGCCGCTATCGCTCGGGCTCGGCGACCTTCCGGATGAACCTGGCCCTCTCGGAACTGCCGCGCTTCGCCTGCCTGCCCGAGGCGGGCGACCACCTGACCGCCGGGATCATCATCGGCCCCTCGCTCGGCTACATGGACCGCGCATTCATGGACGCCCGCGCCCACGGCTGGTCGCGCCAGCCGATCGTGGAGATGCTGATCCCCTCCACGCTCGACGACAGTCTGGCGCCGGCCGGCCGGCACGTGGCCAGCCTGTTCTGCCAGCACGTCGCGCCACGGCTGCCGGGCGGCCGCGCCTGGGACGACTGGCGCGAGGAGGTGGCCGAGCTGATGATCGACACGGTCGACGCCTACGCCCCGGGCTTCAGGGCCTCGGTGATCGGGCGGCGGGCGCTGTCGCCCTTGGACCTGGAGCTCCAGTTCGGCCTGGTCGGTGGCGACATCTTCCACGGCCAGCTCCAGCTGGACCAGCTGTTCTCGGCCCGGCCGGTGCTGGGTCACGGGAACTACCGCGCCCCCATCCCGGGGCTCTATCTCTGCGGTTCGGGGACCCATCCCGGCGGCGGGGTCACCGGTGCGCCGGGCCACAACGCGGCGCGCGAGGTGCTGAGGGACCTGGGACGGAATCCTTCTCCCACAGGGAGAAGGAGGGGCCTGGCCGCGTAGCGGGCGGGAGGATGAGGGGTTGATGCGGTGAGGCCGGAACCCCTCACCTTCCCACGCCTGCGGCGCGGGCCCCTTCCTCTCCCTAGGGGAGAGGAGAAAACAGCTCCGGCCGCCGGTTCATCAGGCTCAGCGCCAGCACCGCCAGCTTCAGGTCGGCGAGCGCGCCGGACCGGGCGCGGGCGGCCAGCTCGACCAGGGGGACCTCCAGCACCTCGACGTCCTCGTGGTCGTCGACGCCGCCGCCCTGGCCCACGCGATCCGCAGCGGAATATTCGGCCAGGTAAAGCCACGAGGTCTCGGTGGTCGATCCAGGGCTGGACCAGAAGCGGCCGAGGGGCTCCAGCGACCTCAGCGTCAGGCCCGTCTCCTCCTCGGCCTCGCGCCGGGCCGCCATCTCGGGCGATTCGCCGTCGTCGATCAGGCCGGCCGGGGGCTCGGGGAAGCCGTCCTCGCCCCGATAGGTCACCGCCGCGCGGACCTGGCGGACCAGCAGCGCGACGCGGCGGTTGGGGTCGTAGGGCAGCACGCAGGCGGCGTCGCCATGGTCCTCGACGCAGCGCTCGACCACCTGGCCGTCGTCCAGGCGGATCCTCACCAGGTTGAAGTCCGCCCAGCCGCGATAGACCGGCAGGGTCTCGACGACCTCGGCCATGCGGCTCAGGCGGTGGGTTCGGAGGCGTCCAGCTCCGATCCGGGGGCGTGATGGCCGGTCGTGCCCAGCGAATAGAGCAGGCCGACCAGGGCGCCCTTCACCCGGGGCAGGGTCCACAGCGTGATCCCCGCCAGCGGAACCAGGGTCAGGGGCAGCACCATCCAGATCGGCGCCTTCCAGATCCACTGCAGGAACAGCATCGGGGCGATCACCAGGTGGCCCATCAGCAGGATGGTGAAATAGGCCGGCCCGTCGTCGGCGCGGTACTCGCCGAGCGGGTGGCCGCAGGCGGCGCAGCTGTCGACCACCTTCAGGTACTTCCGAAAGAGTGGCGACTGCCCGCAGCTGGGGCAGCGATGGGCGATGCCCCGCCTGATGGCGGTGAAGCGCGTGGGAGCGGGCGTGGTCATGGAATGGGACGCCTGGACTGGGAACGGGCGCTATATGACCCTTTGCGGGCCGCGGCGCCAGTCGGGCCCGCGCGCCCATCGCCGCAGGTCCGCCTGGAAGCTTGGCATTCCCCTGCGCGAGGCGATAGTGAAGCCGGTCCAGTGAGCTTTCGGAGCGGCGCCGTGCGCTTTCCCATCCTGATCGCGGCCATCGCCGTCGGCGCGGCCAGCGCGGCGGCGGCCCAGACCCCGGCCCCGAAGCCGGCCTATACCCAGATGTTCGTCAGCCCGATGGGCGAGCCGTTCCGCGGGACCGACGCCCAGCCCTATCCGTCGGCGGCCTGGTTCGCCCAGGCGGACGCCAACCACGACGGTATGATCTCGCGCGCCGAGTTCCGCGCCGACGCCCAGCGGTTCTTCAAGCTCCTCGACGTCAACGGCGACGGCAAGCTCAACGACCTGGAGATGCAGCGCTACGAGTTCCAGGTCGCGCCCGAGATCATCGCGACCACCGTGGACACCTCCCTGGCGCAGAGCACCGCGACCGACTTCAAGGGCGATCCGGTGCAGCAGACCCTTTCGGGGGTGCGCCAGGGCGCCTCGTTCTTCGGCGTGATCGACGATCCCGAACCGGTGCGCTCGGCCGACGCGGACTTCAATATGAAGGTCACGCTCGACGAGTGGATGGCCGCGGCCGACCGCCGGTTCCGGCTGCTGGCCGGCGACAAGGACGGCATCAAGCTGTCGGACCTGCCGAAGACCCCGTTCCAGCTGAGCTACGAGCGTTCGCACGGAGCCAAGCGGTAGGCCCCGGCGCTACTTGCTGGCGTCCTTGGCCGTCTGACTGATGGCGTGACCGGCCGACGAGACATCCCTGCCGGCGCCTTCGACGGTGTTGCAGGCGGCGAGCAGAAGCGCCGCGCCGGCGATGGTGAAAAGGACGAGCTTGCGCATCGTGGCTCCCTTTGGATCGATGCGCGATCTATGCCCCAGACGCCGGACCGAGGCTAGGGCTTGGCTGTACCGTCACCGGGCGGTGGGCAAGGTCTGGACCTGGCCGTCGGGCACGAGCCGGCCCCGGAATCCCGGCGTCGGGACCACCACGCTCGGACCGGCCGGACCGCGCACCGAGACCTTGAAGCGGACCACCTCGCGCACCGAGCAGCCGTTCACCCGGCGCAGCACCGCCAGGTCCATTTCGGCGTCGGGCAGGTCGCCGAGCTTGCGGGCGTGCGGCTGCGCGCTCGTGGCCGCTTCGACGGTGCTGGCGGGGCCGCAGGGGATGGCGGGCGGGGAAGCCGTGGCGAGCGCGGCCGCTGCGGCAAGGACGAGAACAGGCATGGCGTCACCTCTTCATCGGAGGCGGCGATCCTAACATATTCCTTCGGCGCAGGCCCCTTGCGCCATGATGCGGCTGTGATCGTTCGCCCAAACCCAAGGCCCGGAAATGCTTGAGCAACTGCACGACGCCTTGTGGATCGCCGAGGGACAGATCGTCAGCTTCTTCGGGGCGCCCTATCCGACGCGCTCGGGGATCGTCCGACTGGACAGCGGCGAGCTGTGGGTCTGGTCCCCGGTGAAGCTGAGCGCGGACTTGCGCTCGCAGGTGCAACGGCTCGGCCCGGTTGGTCATCTCGTGAGTCCGAACAAGCTCCATCACCTCTATCTGCCGGAGTGGAAAGCCGCCTTTCCGGAGGCGCGACTGTGGGGGCCCGGATCGACGATCAAGAAATGCCCCGGTCTCCCGTTCCAGCCGGCGCTGCAGGATGATCCGCCGCCAGAGTGGCGCGCCGACATCGACCAGGCATGGTTCCGCGGGTCTTTCGCCATGGACGAGATCGTCTTCCTTCACCGCCCCTCGGCCACGGCGATCGTCGCCGACCTGATCCAGACCTTCAGCGACGCGTTCCTCCGGCGGCACTGGGGCTGGCTCCGCTTCCTGGCGCGACTGGATGGCCTCACCCAGGACCAGGCCTGCGCGCCGCGGGAATGGAGGGCGTCGTTCATCAACCGCGCCCCGGCGCGCCGGGCGCGCGACAAGGTGCTGAGCTGGGGGTGCCGACATCTGATTGTGGCGCATGGCGAGCGCCCGGGCCCTATCGACAATGGGTTCCTGGCCAGGTCGTTCGGATGGCTCGGGGCTTGAAGAACCGCCTGCACGCTGCTGGCCGTCGGCGCGGACCGTCGCCCGGGGAACCCTAGTCCGCGTCCATCTTCAGCGCGGCGATGAAGGCCTCCTGGGGGATCTCCACCTTGCCGAACTGGCGCATGCGCTTCTTGCCTTCCTTCTGCTTGTCCAGAAGCTTGCGTTTGCGCGTGATGTCGCCGCCGTAGCACTTGGCGGTCACGTCCTTGCGCAGCGCCCGCACCGTCTCGCGGGCGATGATCTTGCCGCCGATCGCCGCCTGGATCGGGATCTGGAACAGGTGGGGCGAGATCAGCTCCTTCATCTTCTCCACCATGCCCCGGCCGCGGGTCTCGGCGCGGGTGCGGTGCACCAGCATCGAGAGGGCGTCGACCGGCTCGGCGTTGACCAGGATCTGCATCTTCACCAGGTCGCCGGTGCGATAGCCCTCGATCTGGTAGTCGAAGGAAGCATAGCCCTTGGAGACCGATTTCAGCCGGTCGTAGAAGTCGAACACCACCTCGTTCAGCGGCAGGTCGTAGACCACCATGGCCCGCGCCCCGACGTAGGACAGCTCGCGCTGGGAGCCGCGGCGGTCCTGGCAGAGCTTGATCACCGACCCGAGGTACTCGTCGGGCGTGATGATGGTCGCCTTGATCCACGGCTCCTGCATGGTCTCGATCTG
>JANWHQ010000066.1 GCA_025450315.1 Caulobacteraceae bacterium | reverse complement strand
ATCTTCGCGGGCTTCTACTACTGGTTCGAGAAGATGTGGGGCGTGAAGTACCGCGAGTGGCTGGGCTGCCTGCACTTCTGGATCACCTTCGTCGGCGTGAACATCGTCTTCTTCCCGCAGCACTTCCTGGGCCTGCAGGGGATGCCGCGCCGCTACATCGACTATCCGATCGCCTTCTCCTTCTGGAACAAGGTCTCCTCGATCGGCTACGCCATCACCCTGGTCGGCATCGTGGTCTTCCTGGTCATGCTGGCCGAGGCGGCGATCGCGCGGCGCAAGGCGTCGGCCAACCCGTGGGGCGAAGGCGCCACGACGCTGGAGTGGACCCTGTCCTCGCCGCCGCCGTTCCACCAGTTCAACGAGCTGCCGGTGATCCACGCCGACACCACCCACTGAGCCGGCGCGGGCCTCCGGCCCCGCGTCCAATCGACTTGCAGCGCCGGCCGCGGATGACGCGGGCCGGCGCTGAGCTTATGTAGCCCTGGCAATGTCCACCCCGATGACCGACGCCACCGCCGCGCCCGACGCCGCAGAGCCCCTCGACCCCGCCGCCCGCGTGGCGCGCTGGAGCGACTACGTCGTGCTGCTGAAGCCCCGGGTGATGTCGCTGGTGGTGTTCACCGCCTTCACCGGCCTCTTGTGCGCCGACCGGCCGATCAATCCGCTGCTGGCGGCCGTGGCGGTGCTGGCCATCGCCGTGGGGGCCGGCGCCTCGGGCGCGCTCAACATGTGGTACGACGCCGACATAGACGGGCTGATGCGCCGCACCCGCGCCCGCCCCGTGCCGGCCGGCCGGGTGCAGCCCGCCGACGCCCTGGCCACGGGCGTGGTGCTCTCGCTGCTCTCGGTCGGGCTGATGGGCATGGCCCTGAACTGGCTGGCGGCGGGCCTTCTGGCCTTCACCATCGCCTTCTACGCCGTGGTCTACACCATGCTGCTGAAGCGCTCGCCGCCGCCGCCCCTCGTGATCGGCGGCGCCGCGGGCGCCCTGCCCCCGGTGATCGGCTGGGCCGCCGCCTCGGGCCACACGCCGCTGAACGCGTGGCTGCTGTTCCTGATCATCTTCCTGTGGACCCCGCCCCACTCCTGGGCCTTGGCGCTGTACACCTCCAGCGACTACGCCAAGGCCGGCGTGCCGATGATGCCGGTGGCCAAGGGCGCGGCCTCCACCCGCCTGCAGATCCTGCTCTACAGCCTGGCCTTCGTCCCGGTGGCCCTCCTGCCCTCGTTCACGGGCCTGGGCGGGGTGCTCTATCTGGCGGTCTCGGCCGCGGGGGGCGCCCTGTTCCTGCTGCTGGCGGCGCGGGTGGCCATGAGCCGGGTGGGCGACGACACCGATCCGCGCAAGCAGGGCCTCTACGACGTCAAGCCCGACGGCCGGCCGGCGCGCAACCTGTTCGCCTTCTCGATCCTCTACCTGTTCGCCCTGTTCGCCTCGCTGCTGGCCGAGCACCTGTTCGCCATCGCGCCCCTGAAAGCGGTCCTATGAGCCACCCGCAGTTCAACGAGACGCCGGAGGCGGCCCGCGCGCGCCGGCTGCGCAACTGGCTGTTGGGCGGGGTGCTGATGGCCTTCGTGGTGCTGGTGTTCGCCATCACCATCGTGCGGATGGGCGGTCACGTTTTCGACTGATCCGGGCCCGCGGGCGGCCGATCGGCTCCAAACCTTCACCTTAGGCGGCAAATCCGCCGTCAGACCCTTGGCGCGGCGGCTTGCGCAGGGCTATAGGCAGGGCGGCCCGCGGCCCGCCTGTGAAGGGGATTCGCGCCCGGGCGTGATTTTCTGACGGAGGCCCCGCCAATATGGCCAGCGAAGGCGTACATCACGACTACCATCTGGTGAAACCCAGCCCCTGGCCCCTGGTCGGGTCGGTGTCCGCCGTGGTCCTGGCGTTTGGCGCCGTGATCTTCATGAAGGGCCTGTTCGGCCTGCCCAGGCACACCTGGTGGCTGCTGGCGGCCGGCTTCGCGGGCGTGATCTACACCATGATCGGCTGGTGGACCGACGTCACCAAGGAGGCCAACGCCGGGGACCACACGCCGGTGGTCTCCATCGGCCTGCGCTACGGCATGATCATGTTCATCGCCTCGGAGGTGATGTTCTTCGTCGCCTGGTTCTGGATCTTCTTCGAGATGGCCCTGTTCCATCACGTGCGCACGCTGTCGCCGGTGGATCAGGTGGCGGCCGCCTGGCAGACCTTCCCGCCCAAGGGCGTCGAGGCCGTGGACGCCTGGCGCCTGCCGCTGGTCAACACCCTGACCCTGCTGCTCTCGGGCTGCACCGTCACCTGGGCCCACCACGCCCTGCAGCACGGCGACCGCAAGAGCGCCAAGCTCGGGCTGCTGCTCACCGTCGTCCTGGGCGTGCTCTTCACCTCGATCCAGGCCTACGAGTACCACCACATCCTGTCCGAGCACCTGTTCTTCAGCCCCCAGTCGGTGGGGGGCCAGCTCTATGGCTCGTCCTTCTTCATGGCCACGGGCTTCCACGGCTTCCACGTCATCATCGGCACCATCTTCCTGCTGATCTGCCTGCTGCGGCTGATGGGCGGCGGCTTCACGCCCCAGCGCCACTTCGGCTTCGAGGCGGCGGCCTGGTACTGGCACTTCGTGGACGTGGTCTGGCTGTTCCTGTTTTCGTTCATCTACGTCATCTTCGGGAGATAGGCTCATGGCGGGCGTGAACCCGCTCGCAGCGGGGATCGCCTGCCGTTGCCCCAACTGCGGCGAAGGACCCCTTTTCGAGGGGTTCCTGCGCATCGCCCCGCGCTGCGAGGCCTGCGGCGCGGATCTGAGAAGCGCCGACACCGGCGACGGGCCGGCGGTGTTCGTGATCCTGATCGGCGGCTTCATCGCCTGCTTCGGCCTGCTGTTCAGCTACGTCGCCTGGCGCCCGCCCATCTGGCTGGAGCTGGTGATCTGGCTGCCCGTCGGGGCCATCCTGTGCCTGGTGCTGCTGCGGCCGTTCAAGGCGGTGCTGTTCGCCCTGCAGTTCCACCACAAGGCCAGCGAGGCGCGGCATGAGTGACCGGGGGGGGCCGGCTGCGGCCGCCCCCGAGCGCTTCCCGGTCGTGCTGACGCTGATCGTGCTTGTGATGCTGGCGATCCTCGTCTCGCTCGGCGTCTGGCAGCTGCAGCGGCTGAAGTGGAAGGAGAACCTGCTCCACCAGATCGCCGCGCTCGAGTCCGCCCCGGCCCAGCCGCTGAGCTCGGTGCTGGCGCGCGAGAAGGCCGGCGCCGACGTGTCCTTCACCCGGGTCAGCACGCCCTGTCCCGACGTCGAGACCCGGCCGGTCCTGCGGCTGTTCACCGTGGCCGAGGGCGGGGTCGCGGGCTATCGCCTGATCACCGCCTGCCCGCTGGCGCCCGGCGAGGGCTACGGCTCGATCCTGGTGGACCGCGGCTTCGTGGCCCAGCTGGGCGACGAGCTCCCGCGCGACCTCCCTGGCCAGCCGATCGCGGCGCCCGTGGTGGGCGTCCTGCGCGGCGGCGGCGAGCGCAGCTTCGTGACCCCCAAGAACCGGCCGGGCCAGAACCAGTGGTACTGGCGCGACGTGGCCGCCATGGCCCAGGCGCTGCACGCGCCCGATCCCGCCCCCCTTTATCTGATGCTGGAGAGCCCCGCGCCGGCCTCGGGGCAGCCGCGGCCCTCGCCCCTGCCGCCCAACATCCCCAACAACCACCTGGGCTACGCCATCACCTGGTTCGGGCTTGCCGGCGCCCTGGTCGGCGTCTATCTCGCCATGCTCTTCCGCAAGCGACAGACCTGATGCGCTACATCTCCACGCGAGGCGGCGCGCCCGCCGCCGGCTTCCTGGACGTCGTCCTGGAAGGCCTGGCGCCCGACGGCGGCCTCTACATCCCCGAAGCCTGGCCCGAGCTGAGCTCGGACGAGCTGAGAGCCTACGGGCGCATGGACTACGCCGCCGTGGCGGCGGACCTGCTCGGGCGCTTCGCCGGCGACGAGATCGACAAGTCCACGCTTAGGCACATGGCCGACGACGCCTATGCCTGCTTCACCCACGCCGCCGTCACCCCGCTGAAGCAGCTGGAGCGAGGGCTGTGGCTGCTGGAGCTGTTCCACGGCCCGACCCTGGCGTTCAAGGACGTGGCTATGCAGCTCCTGGCGCGTCTGTACGACCACGCGCTAGGCCTCCGTGGACGCACCGCGACCATCCTGGTGGCCACCTCGGGCGACACCGGCGGGGCGGCGGTCGAAGCCTTCCGCGGCCGCAGCAACATCCGCCTGGTGGTGCTCTACCCGCATGGCCGCATCTCGGACGTGCAGCGGCTGTTCATCACCACCCCCGAAGAGGACAACGTCCACGTCATCGCCATCGACGGGGTGTTCGACGACTGCCAGGCGATCGTGAAGTCGCTGTTCCAGGACCAGGGGCTGCACAACGCCGGCCTGTCGGGGGTCAATTCGATCAACTGGTCGCGGATCGTCGGCCAGACGGTCTACTATTTCACCTCGGCCGTGGCCCTGGGCGCCCCCCACCGCAGGATCGCCTATTCGGTGCCGACCGGGAATTTCGGCGACGCCTTCGCGGGCTACGTGGCCCATCGCATGGGCCTGCCGATCGAGCGGCTGATCGTGGCCACCAACGCCAACGACATCATGAGCCGGATGGTCGAGACGGGCCGCTACGCCCGCTCGCCGGTGGTCGCCACCCAGAGCCCGGCCATGGACATCCAGGCCGCCTCCAACTTCGAGCGGCTCTATTTCGAGGGCGTGCGGCATGAAGGCGTCGACACCGCCCGGGCCATGCGCGCCTTCGCCGACACCGTCGTGATCGACGTGCCGCCCTCGGCCATGACCATGATCAGGGGCCTGTTCCGGGGCGCCGGCATCGACGAGGCCGAGACCGCCCGGACCATGGTGGCGACCCACCATTCCACCGGCGAGCTGATCGATCCGCACACCGCCGTCGGCGTCGCCGCCGCCCGGCGCATCGGACGGGCCGCGCCCGAGACCCCGCTGGTGGTGCTGGCCACCGCCCACCCGGCCAAGTTCCCCGAGACGGTGCTGGCCGCCACCGGTGTCGAACCGGCGCCGCCGCCACAGGTGCTGGCGCTGAAGAACAAGCGCGAACGCATCCGGCGCCTGCCCGCCGACCTGGGCGCGGTGAAATCGGTCGTGCGCGAGGTGATGGGCGTCTGATGGCGGACGCCGCAGCGCCTCGGGTGCATCGACTGGCCAATGGCGTCTCGGTGATCTGCGAGCCCATGGCGGGGCTGGAGAGCTTCGCCCTGTCGGTGGTGGCGGGCCGCGGCGCGCGGCTGGAGCCGGCCGACCGCTCGGGCTGGTCGCACCTCCTGGAGCACATGGTGTTCAAGGGCGCCGGCGGGCGCTCGGCGCGCGACATCGTCGAGGCCATCGAGCGGACCGGCGGCCAGATCAACGCCGCCACAGGCTATGAGCGCACCAGCTTCCAGATCCGCGCGCTCAAGGGCGGGCTGGAGCTGGGCCTGCGCACCTGCGCCGATCTGATCCTGCGCCCCACCCTGGACGCCGGCGAGCTGGAACGCGAGAAGCAGGTGGTCGCCCAGGAGATCGCCGAGTCCGAGGACACCCCCGACGATCACGTCTTCGAGCTGGCCCAGGCCGCCGCCTTCCAAGGCCAGCCCCTGGGCCGCCCGATCCTGGGCCAGACCCCCACCGTCGACGCCGCCCAGCCCGACTCGCTGGGCGCCTGGCGCGAAGGGCTCTATGCGCCCGACCGGCTGGTGATCAGCGCCTCCGGCGCGGTGGGCGAGGACGAGCTTCTGGCCCTGGCCGAGGACGCCTTCGGTCCCGCCGCCGGCCCCGCCCTGGCGGTCGCGGAGCCAGCCCGCTTCGAGGGCGGCCTGAGGCCCGCGCGGCGCCAGCTGGAGCAGGCGCATCTGGTCTTCCTGCTGCCCGGCCCTGGGGCGCGTCACGCGCACTACTACACCGCCCGCGTCTTCGCCGAGATCCTCGGCGGCGGCATGTCCTCGCGCCTGTTCCAGGAGGCGCGCGAGAAGCGGGGCCTGGCCTATTCCATCGACGCCTGGGCCGAATCCTACGCCGACGTCGGCATGTTCGGCGTCTACGCCGGCGCCGCCGCCGAGAGCGCTGCGCCCCTGGCCGAGGTGGCGGCGGCGGAGATCAAGGGGCTGGCCGAGCAGGTCTCCGACGACGAGCTGCAGCGCGCCAAGGCGCAGCTGAAGGCGCGGCTCCTGATGGCGCGGGAATCGCCGCTGGTCCGCGCCGAGCAGGCGGCCGGCCAGATGCTGCTGTTCGGGCGGCTGTTCTCGGCCCGGGAGATCGCCGACGGCGTGGAGGCGGTGTCGGCCGCCGACGTCCGGGCTCTGGGGGAGCAGCTGCTGGCGGCCGGCGCCTGCGTGGGCGCCGCGCTGGGCCCGGCCCGCGCCATGAGCGCCCCCGAGCGTTTCCAGAGATCGTTGTTCAACTGACTGAAACCACGGCCGCGTTTATGGTATGGCCCGGGCGGGCGGCCGATCCCGTCGTGGGAAAGAAGCAGAAGGTCTGAGCGCGATGGCCGTGCTCGATTGGAGAGGTCCCGATCGCGGCCTGGCCCTGACCGGCCCAGGGGTGAAGCTGCGCCCGCCGCGCATCACCGACTACAGCGCCTGGTCGGAGCTTCGGATGCGCTCGCGCGAGTTCCTGCAGCCGTGGGAGCCGGTCTGGCCGTCGGACGACCTCACCAAATCGGCGTTCCGGCGCAGGCTCGCGGCCTATTCCCGCGATATCGACCTGGACCAGGCCTATCCGCTGTTCATCTTCCGCGCCAAGGACGAGGCGCTGCTGGGGGGCATCACCCTGTCGAACGTGCGCCGTGGAGTCGCCCAGATGGCGTCGGTCGGCTACTGGATCGGCCAGCCTCACGCGCGCAAGGGGCACATGCTGGCGGCGGTGCGGACCATCGCCCCGTTCGCCTTCCAGAGGCTGGGCCTGCACCGGCTGGAGGCCGCCTGCATCCCAGAGAACACGCCGTCGCGGGAGCTTTTGCTGAAAGCAGGCTTCCGGCTCGAAGGCGAAGCCCGTGCTTATTTGAAAATTAACGGCGTTTGGAGAGATCATCTGCTCTTCGGAATGCTTGCGGGCGACATTCTGCCTCCGAGCTGACCGTCGGTGCGTTCAAACGGACGCGCCCTGAGCGGTGATTTTATGGCTCACAAGCCAGCCGAACGCTTCGTCTGGGACGTCACCACCGCGCTGGAGGCGCTGGGGTCCGCGGACGCCGTGCTGTGGGTCTGGGAGCCCGAGCGCGACCGCATGACCTTCCTGGGCGCCACCCGGGCCCTGGGCCTTGGGCCCCTGGCGCCGGAGTGCTCTTCGGCCGCCCTCGGCGCCCTGGCGCTGGCGCAGGACCGCGAGACGCTGCAGGACTTCCTGCAGGTGCAGCCGCCCGGCGTCGGGCTTTCGGCGCGCCTGCGCATGGGCGCTTCGGAGACCTGCATCTGGCGCGGGGTCTGGCTGGAGGAAGGCGGCCTGCGCGCGGCCGGCGTCTGCGTGCCCGAGAGCCGCTTCGCCGCTTCCGAGCGGGACGTGCTGACCGGCCTCTATGACCGCAAGAGCTTCGTCGCCCTGGCCCGCGAGCGCCTGCAGGTCGCCGGCGATCACGCCCTGGTCGTCGCCGACCTGGACCGCCTGCGCCGCCTGAACGAGGCCCTGGGCCACGAACGCGCCGACCTGGTGCTGGCCGCCCTGGGCTCGCGCCTGGCCGCCGCCTTCCCCCGCAACGCCCTGGCCGCCCGGGTGGGCGAGGACGAGTTCGCCGTGATGGTCTCCGCCGAGGTGCTGGATCCGGCCGAACGGCTCAGGGCGGCCCTGGAGCGGCCGCTGAGGGTCGCCAGCTTCGACATCTATCCCACCCTGTCGATCGGGGCGGTGTCGGCCCGTGGCGGCGCGGATGCGCCCGAGGCGGCCGAGCTGCTGCGCCGGGCCGAGCTGGCGGTGGAGGCGGCCAAGACCGGCGGCCGCGGCGGCGCGGCGGCCTATGGCTCGGGCCTGGAGAGCGACGGCCTGACCCGCCTGGCGCTGGAGAGCGACCTTCGCGGGGCTTTGCAGCGCGGCGAGATCTGCCCCTACTTCCAGCCGATCGTGCGCCTGTCCAACGGCGCCATCTCGGGCTTCGAGGCCCTGGTCCGCTGGCGCCACCCGCGCCGCGGCCTGATCATGCCTGACGAATTCCTGCCCATGGCCAACGACATGGGCCTGCTGCTCGAGATCGGCCAGCACATGGTCGAGCAGTCCGCCCGCCAGCTGGCCGAATGGCGCAAGCGGCACCGGGCGGCCGGCGATCTGACCGTCAGCGTCAACCTGTCCACCGGCGAGATCGACCGCGAGAACCTGGTCGAGGACGTCTCGCGGATCCTGCGCGAGACCGGCCTGCCCAACGGCGCGCTCAAGCTGGAGATCACCGAGAGCGACATCATGCGCGATCCCGAGCGCGCGGCGGTGATCCTGCAGCGGCTCAGGGAAGCGGGCGCGGGGCTGGCGCTGGACGACTTCGGCACCGGCTTCTCGTCCCTGTCCTATCTGACCCGGCTGCCCTTCGACACGCTGAAGATCGACCGCTACTTCGTGCGCACCATGGGCGCCAACGAGGGCTCGGCCAAGATCGTCCGCTCGGTGGTGAACCTGGGCCGCGACCTCTACCTCGAGGTGGTGGCCGAGGGCGTCGAGAACACCGCCATGGCCCGACACCTGATGGAGATCGGCTGCCACTACGGCCAGGGCTTCGGCTATGCCGCCGCACTGCCGCCGCAGGAGGCGGAAGTCTACCTCAACGAAAGCTACGTCGACGGCGCCGCGCCGCTGAAGAAGGCGCGGGGCTGATCCTCCCCGCGTCGCGCGGGCGGAACGCAAAAGGGCGGCGCCGGAGCGCCGCCCT
>JANWHQ010000065.1 GCA_025450315.1 Caulobacteraceae bacterium | reverse complement strand
CTGCCGCCCGGCGGCTCCCGGCCGCCTATACCGTCCTCGCCCGCAAGTACCGGCCGCGGACCTTCGAGGATCTGATCGGCCAGGGCGGCATGGTCCGGACGCTGAAAAACGCGTTCGCCAGCGGTCGGATCGCCCACGCCTTCATGCTCACCGGCGTTCGCGGCGTGGGCAAGACGACGACCGCGCGCCTGCTCGCCCGCGCCCTCAACTACGAGAGCGACGAGGTGCATCAGCCGAGCGTCGAACACCTCGCCAGCGAGGGCCGGCACTGCCGCTCGATCATCGAGGGCCGCCATATCGACGTGCTGGAGCTGGACGCCGCGTCGCGCACCAAGGTCGACGAGATGCGCGAACTCCTGGACGGGGTGCGCTACGCCCCGGTGGATGCGCGCTACAAGGTCTACATCATCGACGAAGTGCACATGCTCTCGACCGCGGCGTTCAATGCGCTGCTGAAGACGCTGGAAGAGCCGCCGCCCCACGCCAAGTTCATCTTCGCCACCACCGAGATCCGCAAGGTGCCGGTGACCATCCTGTCGCGCTGCCAGCGCTTCGACCTGAGGCGCGTCGAGCCGGAGGTGATCGCCAAGCGGCTGGAGCAGATCGCCTCCAGCGAAGGGGCCAAGATCGAGGCCGACGGCCTGACCCTGATCGCCCGCGCCGCCGAGGGATCGGTGCGCGACGGCCTGTCGATGCTGGACCAGGCGATCGTGCAGTCGGAGGCCGGCGCGGTGGTCACCGCCGAGGCCATCCGCGACATGCTGGGCCTGGCCGACCGCGGCCAGACCATCGCCCTGATGGAGGAGATTGCCCAGGGCCATACCGCCGAGGCCTTGCAGGCTTTCCGCACCCTCTACGGCTTCGGCGCCGATCCGGTGCAGGTGCTGGGCGACCTCTTGGAGCACGCCCACGGCGCGGCCCTGGCCAAGGCCCTGGGGCCGGAATCGCTGGGCCTGCCCAAGGACCAGGCCGCGCGGCTGACCGCGCTGGGTGCGGGGATGTCGGGCGGGGTGCTGTCGCGGCTGTGGCAGCTGCTGCTCAAGGCCCAGGAGGAGGTCCGCCGGGCCGGCGATCCCAAGGCCGCGGCCGAGATGGCGATCCTGCGCCTCTGCTACGCCGCCGATCTGCCCGGCCCCGAGGAGGCGCTGAAGGCGCTGCAGAAGGGCCAGCCTGTCCCGGGCTCGGGCAGCCCGGCGCCGTCGGGCGGCGGGGGCGGCGGCGGCGCGGCGGCGACGGCCCGGGCGCTGCAGCCCAAGGCCGCGCCTCAGCCGGCGCCCGTGCCGACGCTGCAGTCCTTCGAGGACGTGCTGCGCCTGATCGACGCCAAGCGCGACGTCACCCTCAAGTTCGACGTCGAGAAGTTCGTGCGGCCGATCTCCTTCCGGCCGGGCGCGATCACCTTCGAGCCGGCGCCGGGCGCGCCGTCCGACCTGCAGCAGCGGCTCGTCCAGCGGCTGAAGGAATGGACCGGCCAGGCCTGGCTGGTGGCGGCCGAGGGCGGCGGTGGGGCCGAAAGCCTCTACGAGCGGGCCCGGCGCGAGGCCCAGGAGACCCGCGCCAGCGCCCTGGCCGATCCCTTCGTGCAGTCGATCCTCCAGGCCTTCGAGGGCGCCGAGATCGTCGACGTACGCCAGCTGAAGATCGGGGCCCCCGAGGCCCCCGAGGACCCGGCCGACGACGCCGGCGAGGATCCGCCGGGCGTTTAGCCGTCCCCGCGGGCCTCGAGGCCGCACGGCGCGAGCCAGGGTATACTGCACTTTAAGCGCGATTGTAGAGCGGCCATAAAGGCTGACCAGTCCAGGCTGGATCTCATGTTGGGGTTTGTTCCGGTCCCGTCGTGAGCACCGTCCTTGTCGGGTCCTTCCAGGCGAACCGCCGCTTCCTGTCCCTCTCGGATCCCGCGCCGTGGCAGGCTCTGACCGCGGCGCTCCTGGCCGCCGCCTTCGGCATCGGCCTCGTGGTCTCGGTTCCCGACGTCACCTGGCTGCAGATCGCCGCCGAGCGGGCGATGCATGGCCAGCGGCTCTACACCCAGGTGCTGGAGGTCAACCCGCCGCTCTCGGTCTTCATCTACGCGCCGGCGCTGCTCCTGGCCGGCTGGCTGGACGTCCCGCCAGAGGCGGTCACCGCCGGTCTCTGCGTCCTCGCCGCCGTCGTCAGCCTTGGACTTTCGGGCGCCATCCTGCGGCCCCTGATCGGGAATGATCTCAGGCGCGGCTGGCGGCTCGCCGCGGCCGGCGCCTTCGTGCTGGGCGTGATGCCGGCCGCCGCCTTTGGCCAGCGCGAGCATCTGGCGGTCATCGCGCTCCTGCCCTTCGTGTCGACCACGGTGGTTCGCGCGGCCGGGCGACCTCCGCCCTGGCTCATGGCCGTGGGCGCGGGCCTCGGACTGGGCGTGGCCGTGGCCCTGAAGCCCCACTTCGCGGCCATCGCCGCCCTGCCGGCCCTGTGGGCCTGGAGCTGCTCGCGCCGCCCGCCTCCGAGCCAGCCGGAGTATTGGACGGGCGGCCTCGTCTTCTGCGGCTACGCCGTGGCCGTCGTGGCGTGGTTCCCGGACTATGCGAGCCAGATCGCGCCGCTGCTGCGCGAGGCCTATCTGCCCATCCGCGCGCCCCTCTGGCAGTTGCTGACCCTGGCCGCCCTACCGCTGGCGCTCGGATCCGCCCTGGTCGCCCGGATGGCGCGGCTGGACGGGCGGCTGCTGGCCGCGCCCCTGCTGGCGGCGCTCGGCGGAGCCGCCGCCTTTCTGGTCCAGGGCAAGGGCTGGCCCTATCACGCCTATCCGATGCTGGCCTTCGCGGCCCTGGGACTCTGGGGCGCCGCGGCCCTCGCGCCGCCGGCCCGCGTCCGCGGTTGGACCCGGATCGACCGGGCGATGCTGCTGGTTCCGCCTCTCGTGGCCACGGCCTGGCTGGCGGCCAACGTGGACTCGGCCGCGCTCTCGCGCACCGTCGCCGCCGTCGGGCCAGTCTCGCCCAGCATGATCGCCGTCTCGGGCAATCTCGGCGTCGGCATGCCCATCGTGCGCGCGCTTCACGCCCGATGGGTGGGATCCGAACCCAGCCAGTGGATTTCCGACGGCGTGCTGAGGCGCGAGGAGTCGGAGCGCCTGACGCCGACGCAGCGTTCCCGCCTGGACGCCCTGATGGGTTCCGAACGCTCGCGCCTCGGCCGCGACATCCGCGTCGGCCAGCCCGACGTCGTGCTGTTCGATCGCAAGCGGTTCGACTGGCGGGCCTGGGCCCTGAAGGATCCGGAAGTCGCAGACGCGCTGCGCGGCTACCGCTTCGCGGGCGCGGCCCACAAGGTCGAGGTCTGGACCAGATCGGCCGCGGGCCGCTAGCGGTCCCGCCGGGCGATCACCACCAGCGACAGGCCGAGCGGCAGGGCGCCTCGGCGCAGCCAGCCGCGCTCGGAGGCCATCAGCTGCAACAAGGCGCGGTTCACCCACGGGGCCGGCATCGAGTCGTCGGGGCTGTCGGAGCCCATCAGCCGCTTGACCGCCCTCGCGGCCACCGCCAGGGGCAGGAGCACGGCGTTGAAGTGGCTGGATTTCACCAGCTTCAGGCCGGCGCCCGTGAACAGGGCCTCGAAGTCCTTGTGGCGATAGCGGCGCTTGTGATGGTGCGCCTCGTCGTGGGCGCTCCACATCCAGGGATAGGCCGGCACGGTGGCGACGATCCAGCCGCCGGGCCGGACCAGCCGCGCCAGGGCGGCGACCGACTCGCCATCCTCGGTCACGTGCTCCAGCACGTCGAAGGCGCAGACCAGGTCGAAGCTGCACCTGGGCATGTCCAATCCGTCCGGCAGGGTCCCCGCCTTCACCCGGGCCACCCCCGAGGCGGCGGCGTGCCGGCGCGCGCCCGCGTCCGGCTCCAGCGCCGTGACCTCGCCGAAGCGGGACAGCATGGGAAGATTGCCGCCGGGACCGCAGCCGACCTCCAGGATCCGCGCCCCACGCGGGGGCTTCAGCTCGGAGATCAGCCCTTCCAGGATGCGGCGGCGCGCCTCGAACCACCAGTGATGGTCCTGCAGCTCGCGCATCCTCTGATGGGCGGCCTGCTCCATCAGCCGTCCTCGTCCAGGCCATACGCCTTGCGGGTGACGTAAAGCGGCCGGTGCTTCACCTCCTGGAAGACGCGGCCCAGGTATTCGCCGATGATTCCCAGCGCCAGCATCTGCAGGCCCAGGCTCAGCAGCACCGCGACCATCAGCGAGGCGTAGCCGGGCACGTCGCGGCCGTGCATCAGGGTGTCGACCACCAGGAAGGCCGCGTAGCCGAAGGCGGCAAGCGCCGTCGCCCCGCCCACGTAGGTCCAGAGCCTGAGCGGCACGGTCGAGAAGGCGGTCAGCCCGTCAAGGGCGAAGTTCCACAGCCGCCAGTAGCGCCAGCTGGTCTTGCCGCCCGCGCGCCGGGGCCGCTCGAAGGCCACGCCGGTCTGGCGGAAGCCCACCCAGGCGAACAGCCCCTTCATGAAGCGGTTGCGCTCGGGCAGGGCCTTCAGCACCTCGACCACCGATCGGTCCATCAGGCGGAAGTCGCCCGCGTCATCCGGCATGTCGATCTCGGAGAGCAGGTTGAACAGCCGATAGAAGCCCTTGGCCGAGACGCGTTTGGCGAAGCCGTCCTCGGCGCGGGACGACCTCAGGCCATAGACCACATCGTAGCCGGCCTCCCACCGGGCGATGAACTCGGGGATGATCTCGGGCGGGTCCTGCAGGTCGACGTCGATCGGCAGCACCAGATCGCCGGTGGCCGCGTCCATGCCGGCCGAGAGGGCGACCTCCTTGCCGAAGTTGCGCGACAGGTCGATCACCTTGATGCGCGGATTGCGCTGCCGCTCGTGCAGCAGCACGGCCAGGGTGCTGTCGCGGCTGCCGTCGTTGACGCAGATGATCTCCCAGTCGATGGCGCAGGCGTTCAGCACCCGCTCCATGCGCACGAAGAAGAAGGCCAGCACCTCCTCCTCGTTATAGGCCGGGGCGATCACCGACAGGCGCTTGCCATGCCGGCTGCGGCGCTCCAGGTCGTCGAAGGCCGGGACGGCGGGCGCAGGCGCGGGGGCCGGCGCCAGAAGCTCGGCCAGGGTGGGCTCGGTCTTGAGTCTGCGTGCGGCCATGAGGTGTCGCCACCATCGGCCGCAGACACTAAGAGTTGCTAAACTGAATCGGCCCAGACGGGGCCAAGTCGCTGAAGTATCTCGGGCCGGCTGCGCCGAGCGGCGGGCGGTATTCGCTCGCCGGAATATCGGAGAGGATTTTGCTCGGTTCAACGCCGGCCCGGTTCGCCATCCGCACGGATCTCGTCCTCGCCGGCGTCGCGCTCGTGGTCATGACGCCGGATCTGGTCTGGGGGCTGCACACCAGCGACCTGCCCAATTACAGCATCACCTGGACGGCCGAGTTCCGGAACGCCTGGGCCCACGGCCAGATCTATCCGCGCTGGTCGCCCGACAGCTTCGAGGGCCTGGGCGCGCCGACCTTCTACTTCTACCCGCCTCTGGCGTTCTTCCTGACCGGCGCGATCCATGCGCTGGGCGTGGAGGTGAGCCGGTCGATCACGCTCGCCGATCTGTTGCTGCTGTTCGCTTCGGGTCTGGCGATGGACCGATGGCTCAGGTGGCGCGGAACTCCGTCCTTGCTGGCCGCGGCCCTGTACATGGCGCTGCCCTACCGGCTGACGGACATCTACGCTCGCGGCGATCTGGCCGAGCACGCCGCCTTCGTGTGGCTGCCCCTGATCGCCCTCGCCATCGAGGCGCTGCCGAAGCGCTGGGCGGTCCCTTTGCTGGCCGCCTCCGTCGCCGGGCTGCTCCTGACCCACCTGCCCACGGCCGTGCTGGCGCTCGTCTTCGTGATGGCGCCGCTCGGGGCCAAACGGGTCCTCGAAGACCGCCGGACGCTGGTTCCGGGCCTCTGCGCCGCGGTTCTCGGCGCCGCCCTGGCCGCCTTCTTCCTGCTGCCGGCGCTCACGCTCCTGGGTCATATCCAGTCGAACCTGCTGTGGACCGAGCATTTCAGGACCAGCAACTGGTTCCTCTGGAACTGGGACAGGGAGCGGTGGCTGGAGTTCAGCCCGTTCCTGACCTCCTGCGCCGGCGTCGTCGTGCTCGCGCTCCGCGGCGGGCGCTGGTGGTTCTGGATGACGGCGGCCGCCGGCCTGGCCGCCTTCGGCCTGTTGCCGATCCTGGGGCTGCCCGGGCTGTCGATGGTGCAGTTTCCGTGGCGGGCGATCGGCATGGTGGTCTTCCTGGGCGCGGCGGCGTTGGCGATCGGGCGGCCGTCTTCACGGGTGACGCTGGTCGCGTTTTGCCTCCTCGCGTCCGGCTGGATCAGCGAATGCAGCGAACTGGTCCAGAACATCGTCCAGAAGAACGCTCCGCAGGTCGAGGCCGTGGAGCGAACCTTGCCGGACGCCGCGGAATATCTGCCGCGCGGGCTCGAAGCGGGGGTGACGGATCGCCAGCGCGTGCCGCAACTGCAGGCCTATTCGGCCTACCCGCGCGCGTCCGTGCTCCAGGTCGCCAAACCGGGCCTCTACACCATGGGCCGCGCCGCCTTTCCGATCTGGCGGCTGATTCACGACGGCCGGGAGGTTCCCTACGTCGGACCGTTGATCACCTTCAGGGGCGAGCCCGGCGAATACCGCATCGAACGGCGCTGGCTCTGGCAGGAGGAGGTCGGAGCCGCCATCAGCGGCATGGCCCTGCTGGGCCTTGTCCTCGCGGCCCTCTGGGCGATCCGGTGGCGTGGTCCCATCCCGGCAGGCTGGGCGCAAGCGGGCGCGCCGTCAGGGTCGTAGGCGGACAAACGCCGGTCGGTAGTGCGGCGTCAGCGAGACCCCCTCAGCGGTCGACCACCACGGTCACATCGACCTGCCGGCGGACCGGCTCGACCGCGCCGTTGGCGGCCACCGCGCCCTTCTGGCCGGCCGCGACCAGGGTGTACTTCGGCACCGGCAGCCCCGCGCGGACGAAGGCGGCCAGGACGTTGTCGGCCCGGTGCTGCGACAGGGTCAGATTGACCTGCGGCGAGCCGGTCGGATCGGCCAGGCCGACCAGGCGCAGTTCGCGCACGTCGCAGCCCTTCAGCCGCTTGGCGGTCAGGGCGACGATCTGGTTGCCGGCGTCGGTCAGGGCCTCCGAGCCGGACTCGAAGTAGAGGGTCGTGGTGGAATTCTGGCAGGGCGAGTTCACGGCCACCCGGTTGTGCAGGGTCGTGCAGCCGGCCAGGCCCGTTCCCACGGCCATGGCCAGCAGAAGTCGTTTCGCGCTCGGCTTCATCGTCACTCCCCCGCATTGGCGGCTGTCGCCCAGCATAGAACAAAAGTCCGCCGGCCGCTAAGACGTCCACAGGCCCGGTCTGGGCCGGTGAAGATGCGTGGAGAGCCTCAGATGAAGGACTTGGGATCGCTGATGAAGCAGGCCCAGGCGATGCAGCAGAAGCTGCAGGACGCCCAGGCGCAGCTGGCCGCGACCGTGGTCGAGGGCTCCTCGGGCGGCGGCATGGTCAAGGTGGCGCTGTCGGGCTCCGGGGAGATGAAGTCCACCGCCATCGACGACAGCCTGCTGCAGCCCGGCGAGGGCGAAGTGTTGGCCGATCTGATCATGGCCGCCCACGCCGACGCCAAGCGCAAGCTGGATCAGACCCAGGCCGAGATGATGAAGGAGGTCGCCGGCCCCTTGGCGGGCATGGGGCTTCCAGGCATGAAGTTCTGAACCAGACGCCGGGAGCAAACGCCATGATGAAGCTGTTCGCCTTCTACCAGAAACCGGCCGACGAGACGGCGTTCTGGAAGCACTACAACGAGGTCCACACGCCCTTGGTGAACAAGCTGCCGGGCCTGAGGAGCTTCAGGGTGAACCGGGTGACCGGCTCGCCGATGGGCCAGCCGCCGCACTGGCTGGTGGTCGAGATGGCCTGGGACGACGCCGAGAGCTTCGGCAGGGCCATGCAGTCGCCCGAAAACGCCGCCGCCGCCGAGGACGCGGGCAGGATGGCGCCGGGGCTGGTCACCCTGGCCATCGCCGAGTGCGACGACTAGATTGGTTGCGTAGGCAACGGGTTCTGCTCTGGAGCGTCCGATGACGATGACGTCCGAGATCGCGGCCGACGCGGCCTTTGTCGAGACCTGGATGAACTTCGCCGGCGACATCCAGGGCCGGGCGCGGGTGGATGTCCCGGACTGGTCGCGGACCAATCTGGTGCTCGAAAAGCACGATGTGCCGATCTTCGACGGCCGACCCGAGCGGGATCGGCTGTCGTTCGACCGCGAGGGCTTCCGTCTTCTGGATCACCCGAGCCCGATCACCTCCGACAGCGACATGGCGGTGGAGGCCGAGCGCTACCTCTCGTCGGTCGGCGCGCTCTTGAAGTCAGCCTCCGGCGCCGACCTGGTGGTGGCCCAGGGCACCGGCCTTCTGAAACGGCACGCGGAGCGGGCCAAGGTTCCGGGCGCCATCGGCCCCTCGCGCTGGGCCCACATGGATTACACCGCCTATTCCGCCCACAAGTGGGTGGAGTGGATCGAGGGCTGGCAGGGGCTGCAGCTGCGACGATATCCGCGCTTCGCGGTGTTCCAGACCTGGCGCTGCCTGTCGCCGGGGCCGCAGGACAATACGCTCGTGCTGTGCGACGCCTCGACCATCAGGCCCGAGGGGCTGATCGTGTTCGACGCCTGCATGCGCCAGCCCTACGAGGACCCGGGCAACCAGTTCGAGTCCCAGCTCTGCCCCTATGACCCCGGCCAGCGCTGGCTCTATTTCCCCGACCTGACCCCGGACGAGCTGATCGTCTTCAAGTCCTTCGACTCGACGCCCGGCTGGAACGCCCAGCCCCTGCACAACTCCGCCGACATCCCCGGCCTGCCCGCCGATACGGCCCCCCGCGTCAGCGTCGAAGCCCGCTTCTTCGCCTTCTGGGAAGACTGAGCGCTCAGAACGCGCTTTCGCCGGTGATGGCGCGGCCCAGGATCAGGGCGTGGACGTCGTGGGCGCCCTCGTAGGTGTTCACCGTCTCCAGGTTCATGGCGTGGCGCATCACGTGGTGCTCGCCGGTGATGCCGGCGGCGCCGAAGATGTCGCGGGCCTCGCGCGCGATGGCCAGGGCCTTGCCGCAGTTGTTGCGCTTGAGCATCGAGATCGCCTCGGGAACCCAGGCGCCCTCGTCGAGCAGCCGGCCGAGCTGCAGCGCCGCGTTCAGCCCCAGCGCCGTCTCGGTCAGCATGTCGGCCAGCTTCTTCTGCACCAGCTGGCGCGCCGACAGCGGCCGGCCGAACAGCATCCGCTCGCCGGCATAGTCGCGGGCCGCGTTCAGGCAGAACTCCGCCGCCCCCATGGCGCCCCAGGCGATGCCGTAGCGGGCCTTGTTCAGGCAGGAGAACGGTCCCCTCAGACCCTGCACGCCCGGCAGCAGGTTGGCCTCGGGCACAAAGACGTCCATCAGGCCGATGTCGCCGGTCAGCGATGCGCGCAGGCTCAGCTTGTCGCCGATGACGTTGGTGGAGAACCCTTCCGCTCCCCGCTCGACCAGGAAGCCCCGGATCACGCCGTCCAGCTTGGCCCAGACCAGCGCCACGTCGGCCACCGGCGAATGGGTGATCCGGTACTTGCCGCCGTTCAGCACATAGCCGCCCGAGACCGGCTCGGCCCGGGTCGTCATCGAGCCTGGATCGGAGCCGCCATCGGCCTCGGTCAGGCCGAAGCAGCCCAGGACGTCGCCCCTCGCCATGGCCGGCAGCCAGCGGCGTTTCTGCGCGTCCGAGCCGAAGGCCCAGATCGGATACATAACCAGCGAGGACTGCACGCTCATCGCCGAGCGGTAGCCGGAGTCCACCGCCTCGATCTCCCGCGCGATCAGGCCGTAGGCCACGTGCGAGGCGCCCGCGCCGCCGAACTCCTCGGGGATGGTGGCGCCCAGGAAGCCCAGCTCGCCCATCTCGGTCATGATCTCGCGGTCGACCCGCTCCTCGGCGAAGGCCGAGACGATCCGGGGCAAGAGGCGCTCGCGGGCGTAGTCGCGGGCGGCGTCGGCGATCAGCCGCTCCTCTTCGGTGAGCCGGCCCTCCAGGTCGAGCGGGTCCTCCCAGCGGAAGGTCTTGGTGGTCGGGGCGGCGTCGAGGGGCATGGGGCGAGAATCCCGTTCGCTCCTGTATACCTCCGGCGGATGGACCAGAAACAGCAACCCGGCCCCCTTTCCGGCGTCACCGTGCTCGACCTGTCGCGGGTGCTGGCCGGCCCCTGGGCGACCCAGGCGCTGGCCGACCTGGGGGCCGAGGTGATCAAGATCGAGCGGCCGGGATCGGGCGACGACACGCGCCACTGGGGTCCCCCGTTCGCGGCCGAGGCGGACGGCGGGCGGGGCGATGCGGCCTATTTCTTCTCGGCCAACCGGGGCAAGCGCTCGGTGACCGTCGACATCGCCCATCCCGAGGGCGCGGCCCTGGTGCGCGCGCTGGCGGGCAAGGCCGACGTGCTGGTGGAGAACTTCAAGGTCGGCGGCCTGAGCAAATACGGCCTGGACTACGACAGCCTCGCCGCCGCCAATCCACGGCTGGTCTATGCTTCGATCACCGGCTTCGGCCAGACCGGTCCCGACGCCGCCCGCCCCGGCTACGACTACATGATCCAGGCCATGGGCGGGCTGATGTCGATCACCGGCGAGCCCGGCCGCCCGCCGGTGAAGGTGGGGGTGGCGGTGGCCGACCTGTTCGCCGGGCTCTATGCCGCCAGCGCCATCCTGGCGGCCCTGCTGCACGCCCGCGCCACCGGCGAGGGCCAGCACATCGACATCGCCCTGTTCGATGTCCAGGCGGCCATGCTGGCCAACCAGGCGTCGGGCTGGTTCGTCTCGGGCGAGGTTCCCGGCCCCCTGGGCGGCGCGCATCCGAACCTGGCGCCCTACCAGCCCCTGCCGACGGCCGACGGCGCCCTGGTGGTGGCGGTGGGCAACGACGGCCAGTTCCAGGCGCTCTGCCGGGCGCTGGGGGCGGACGAGCTGTCGGCGGATGCGCGCTTCGCCACCAACGCCCTGCGCGTCGGCCATCGCGCCGAGCTGACGGCGGCGCTGGAGGCGCTGACCGCCGCTCGGACCACCCGCGAGCTGATCCGGCTGCTGGAGGCCGCGGGCGTGCCCTGCGGACCGATCAACACGGTCGAGGAGGTGTTCGCCGAGCCCCAGGCCCGGGCGCGCGGGCTGGTGGTCGAGCAGGATCGCGGCGGCCACACGATCCGGACGGTCGCCAGTCCCCTGCGGCTGTCCAGAACCCCGGTCTCCTACCGCGTCCCCCCTCCCACGCTGGGGGCCGACACCGAGGCGGTGCTGGAGGCCGAGCTGGGGCTGACCAGCGAAGAGATCGCCCGGCTGCGGGCGGTGGGCGCGATCTAGGCCCGCCGGGCCTCGAGGCCCCGCCGCATCACCACCACGAACAGCAGGCCCACCGCGATCATGCCCAGCGGCAGCATCAGCCACTGGCCGGCCGGGCGCGCCAGGATCGGCGCGGCGAAGGCCAGGCCCAGGGTGCAGAGCTCGGAGGTCTTCAGCCCCCGCTCAAGGCCATAGGAGACCAGGAAGCCGCCGGCCGGGGCCAGGGCCATGAAGTCGTAGTCGAAGCCGTAGGGGGTGCACAGGAACGCCGCCGCGATCAGGCCCGCGGCCTTGAGCCTGCGGTCCGCCGGGCTGCGCCAGAGCAGGACCACGGCCACGGCGGCCGAGGCGCCGGCCGCCATCTGGACGGCGTAGGCCAGGCCGATCGATCCGCCCCACATCCGCACCGCGGCGAAGAGGCTCTGGATCTTCCAGAAGCCCGCCCCGCCGTTCTCCAGCACCGTGTGGCGGGTAAATTGGGTGTTGGCGAAGAAGGCGCGCCAGGTCTCCTGCCCGAACAGCAGCCAGGTCAGCCCCGCCGTCGCGATCACCGTGACGCCGGCGGCGGCGATGGTCTTCCAGCGGCCCTCCACCAGCAGCGCCAGGGGCAGCAACACTCCGAACTGGGGCTTGTAGGCCAGAAGGCCGAACAGCACCCCCGCCAGCCAAGGCCGCCGGTCCAGCAGCAGCAGGCCCCCGCCGATCAGGGCGGCGGTGAGAAAGCCGTTCTGGCCGTGGGTCAGGTTCATGTAGACGGCCGGGAAGGCCAGGGCGACGAGCGCCGCCCCCTTGTCCGGGACGATGCCGCGCATGACACCGAGATAGAGGGACAGGGTCAGCCCCTGCCAGGCGGCCACGGCGGCCAGATAGGGAAGAAAGGCCAGCAGCGAGGCCGCCAGCAGGAACATCGGCGGATAGTGCCAGCCGTAGAACGGGATGTTCGGATCGTGGAACGCCGCCTGCTGGGCCGCATAGTGGATCGCCGGGTCGTAGACCTGGGCCGGATGGCCCGCCAGGGCCAGGCGTCCCGCGGTCCAGACGTCGGAGAAGTCCGTGCCCAGCGGCCGGCCGGCGTAATCGATCCCGCCGTGCGAGGTGGCGACCAGCCAGACCAGCGCGACCAGATAGGCGCCGATCAGGATCAGGCCGTAGGCCTTCAGCCTCCGGGGCGTCGCCCAGGCGATGGGGCCGGCAGGGAGAGGCAGGGCGGCTTCGGCCATGCCAGGACCCTGGCCCAGCGCGGTGAAGGTTGGCTTAAACCGCGCGCGGGTCTGGACGCGCCGCCGGCGCCGCTCCCAGGGGCTGACAACCGGCGCGGGAGAGCCTATATTGCTTCCAACATCGTCCGATAGCGCTGGATAGCGCTTTCGAGCGGCGGCCTCCGGGCCCGCCGCTTTTTTGTTGGATTTGGAAGGCGAAGCTTGCGCGGCAAGACGGCCGAAGACCTGAAGCTCCTGGAGCTGCTCGACCCCGTGGCCGAGGCGGCGGGCTACGAGATCGTGCGCCTGCGGCTGATGGGCGGGACCAACCGGCGCCTGCAGATCATGGCCGAGCGCCCCGACGGCCACATGGAGATTTCGGACTGCACGTCCCTGTCGCGCGCCATTTCCGACGTGATGGACGCCGCCGACCCCATTTCCACCGAATACACCCAGGAAGTCTCCAGCCCGGGCATCGACCGGCCGCTGACCCGGCTGGCCGACTTCGAGACCTATGCGGGCCTGGAGGCCAAGGTCGAGCTCGACCGCGTGGCCGAGGGCCGCCGCCGCTTCCGCGGCCGCGTGGCCGGGATCGAGGGCGACAACGTGCTGATCGACCTGGAGGGCGAGGAGGACACGGCCGCCGTGCCCTTCGCCTGGATCAGCGACGCCAAGCTCGTGCTCAACGACGAACTGATGCAACGCGGCGCGGCCGAGCGTGAGGCTCGCCTCGCCCATTCCGATACTGAGAAGGAGGACGTCTAGATGTCCCTCACCGGCATTTCCGCCAACCGCATGGAGCTGCTCGCCCTGGCCGACGCCCTGGCGCGCGAAAAGGCGATCGAGAAGGAGATCGTCATCCAGGCGATCGAGGAGGCGATCCAGAAGGCCGCCAAGGCCCGCTATGGCGCCGAGCACGACATCAGCGCCACCATCGACGTCAAGACCGGCGAGCTGACCCTCAAGCGCCGCGTCACCGTGGTCGAGGACGACGCCGACTTCAGCGAGAGCGAGACGCCCGACGCCTTCCTGCGCCTCTCGGACGCCAAGCGCAGCGACAAGCAGGCGGTGGTGGGCAAGGTCTACGAGGAGATCCTGCCGCCCTTCGACTTCGGCCGGGTGCAGACCCAGATGGCCCGGCAGGTGGTGACCCACAAGGTCCGCGAGGCCGAGCGCGAGCGCCAGTTCGAGGAGTTCAAGGACCGCGTCAGCGAGATCGTCAACGGCGTGGTCAAGCGGGTCGAGTACGGCAATGTCATCGTCGACCTGGGCCGGGGGGAAGGCGTCATGCGCCGCGACCAGTCGATCCCGCGCGAGGTGTTCAACGTCGGCGACCGCATCCGCTGCTACATCTACGACGTCCGCCCCGAGGCGAAGGGCCCGCAGATCATGCTGAGCCGCGCCCACGGCGGCTTCATGGCCAAGCTGTTCGCCCAGGAGGTGCCGGAGGTCTACGACGGCGTCATCGAGATCCGCGCGGTGGCGCGCGACCCGGGCAGCCGCGCCAAGATGGCGGTGGTCTCCAACGACAGCTCCATCGACCCGGTGGGCGCCTGCGTCGGTATGCGCGGCTCCAGGGTGCAGGCGGTGGTGGCCGAGCTGCAGGGCGAGAAGATCGACATCATCCAGTGGAGCCCGGACGAGGCGACCTTCATCGTCAACGCGCTCGCCCCGGCCGAAGTCTCCAAGGTCGTCATGGACGAGGAGGACGAGCGCGTCGAAGTCGTGGTCCCCGACGAGCAGCTGTCGCTGGCCATCGGCCGCCGCGGCCAGAACGTGCGCCTCGCCAGCCAGCTGACCGGCTGGCAGATCGACATCATGACCGAAAGCCAGGAGAGCGAGCGCCGCCAGCGCGAGT
>JANWHQ010000064.1 GCA_025450315.1 Caulobacteraceae bacterium | reverse complement strand
GCCGATCAGCTTGATCGGCTTGCCCGTGACCGCGCGCATCGAGAGCGCGGCGCCGCCGCGGCCATCGCCGTCCACGCGTGTCAGCACGATGCCGGTCAGGCCGACGCGCTGATCGAACGAGCGCGCGAGATTGACCGCGTCCTGGCCGGTGAGGGCGTCGGCGACCAGCAGGGTCTCGGACGGGGTCGAGATGCGGACGATCTCGGCCGCCTCCGACATCATCGCCTCGTCCAGCGTGGTGCGCCCGGCGGTGTCGAGGATCAGCACGTCGTAGCCGCCGAGCCGCGCGGCCGAGAGGGCGCGGCGGGCGATGTCGGGGGCCGACTGGCCGGTCATGATCGGCAGGCATTCGACCTCGGCCTGCTTGGCCAGGATGGCCAGCTGCTCCATCGCCGCCGGGCGGCGGGTGTCGAGCGAGGCCATGATCACCTTCTTGCGAAGGGTCTTGGAAAGCCGCAGCGCCAGCTTGCCGGCGGTGGTGGTCTTGCCCGAGCCCTGCAGGCCGGCCATCAGGATCACCGCGGGCGGAGCGACGTTGAGGTTCAGCTCCTCCGGCTCCTCGCCGCCCAGCATCTCCACCAGGCCGTCGAAGACGATCTTGACCACCTGGTCGGCGGGCTTGATCGAGCGGATCACGTCCTCGCCGGCGGCCCGGTCCTTGGCCTTGGCGATGAAGTCGCGCACGACGGGCAGGGCGACGTCGGCCTCCAGCAGCGCCACGCGCACCTCGCGCAGCGCCTCGTCGACGTCCTTCTCCGACAGCACCCCCCGGCCGGTCAGCCGGTCGAAGACGCCTGTCAGCCGCTCGCCCAGGGTTTCGAACATTCACCTCTCCGCACGCGTTTCCAGGCGAAGTGGAAACCGCAAACGCGCAAACAAAACTCCGGCGCGCACAACGCATCGCGCCCCCGTGCGCGATCACGCGGACGGGGGTCCTCGCCGCCCTCGTCCGGCTGGGTCCCCAAAAGATGGGGCCGGGGTCGTGGCGGTGAAGGGGCGCAGGACGAGCTGACGCCGGAAGTCGGCGCTTATGCGCTCGCAGACGCGGGGAATCAAGCCGAGGCGCTGAGCGCCTAGGCCGGATTCAGGCTGCGCTTGCGGCCCAGGATGTTGTCCAGCGCATAGGCGCCGGGGCCGGCCGCGGCGAGATAGAGGAAGATCACCGCATAGAGCGCCGGCTCCGCGCCATGGTTGACCTGCGGGTCGATCGAGACGGGCGTGCCGGCCGGCATCATGTGGAAGGCGTTCAGCACATGGAAGCCGAAGAAGGCCACGGCCGTCTCGCCCGAGGCGATGAAGGCGGCCGGCTTGGTGAACAGGCCGAGCACGATCAGCGCCCCGCCCACCAGCTCGATCACGCCGGCGACCATCAACAGCGGCGGCAAGGCGCCGGGCATCATGGGGGCCGGGAAGTGCAGCAGCTTCATGCAGCCGTGCTCGAAGAACATCAGGCCCGCGACGATGCGCAGAAGAGCCAACAGACGCGGGGACCAGCTATCCAGGAAACTCATGGCGTTTCTCCCGTAGCTCCGCCTTGTCGGTGGAGGCTGCGGACTGTGCCACTTTTTCAGGCACTGTCGAGGAATGCTTAACGGCGCCGCCGGACGCGCCGGCGCGTGGACGGGCGGCCATGGCCGCGATAGAGGGCCTGCATGGCGATCGGCGTGTTCGATTCCGGCGTGGGCGGCCTGACCATCCACCGCGCCCTGGTGGACCGGTTCCCCAGGGCCGACTTCACCTTCCTGGGCGACCAGGCCAACGTCCCCTATGGCGGGCGGCCGGGCGAGGAGATCGTCGCCCTCACCCGCGCCGGCTGCGAGACCCTGTTCGAGAGCGGCTGCAATCTGGTTGTCCTGGCCTGCAACACCGCCGCGGCCATCGCGCTTCGGCGGCTGCAGCAGACCTGGCTGCCCGGCTATCGCCAGGCGCTGGGGCGGCCGGTCAATGTGCTGGGCATCATCGTGCCCACCATCGAGGCGGCCACCGGCCTGCCCTGGGAACACGAGGCCGAGCGGCGCGGCGACAAGGTCGAGCAGCTCGACGTGCTGGGGGTGTTCTCGACCCCCGCCACCACCGCCAGCCGGGTCTACGAGATCGAGATCGACAAGCGCCGCCAGGACATCGCGGTGTTCTCCGAGCCCTGCCCGAACCTGGCGCGGATGGTCGAGGCCGGGGCGCCGCGCGCGGAGCTGGAGGCGGTGGTGGAGGCCCATGTGCGCGCGCTGGCCAAGCGCATCGGCCGCCCGCCCGACCGGGCGGTGCTGGGCTGCACCCACTACGAGATCATCGCCGACGTGTTCCGCAGCTTCCTGCCGCCCGGAACGCCCCTGATCCATCAGCCGGGCGCCACCGCCGACGCCATGGAGCGCTATTTCGCCCGCCATCCCGAGTATCCGATCGGCGACCGGGGCGCGCGGCGCTTCCTGACCACCGGCCAGCCCGGCGCGGTCAACAGCCTGGCCGAAGCCTTCTGGGGCGGCCCGCTGCACTTCGAACCGGTGAAGCCGACGGCCGCGGCGGACCAGGCTATTCGTATCTGAGGGCGCCGGCGGGTTTGGCGCGGGCGACGACGTAGGACTGCCAGGTCACCGTCGTCCAGGCGATCATCAGGGCGGCGACGGCGGCCAGCACGAAGCTCCAGACCGACAGCTCCACGTGATAGACGAAGTGGCGCAGCCATTCGTTCATGGCCCAGAAGGCCACGGGCAGGGCGACGGCGATGGCCCAGATCACCGGGATGGTGAACTGCCAGACCAGCAGCCTGACCACGTCGGAGGTCGAGGCGCCCATCACCTTGCGGATGCCGATCTCCTTGGTCCGCCGCTCGGTGGTGTAGGCCGAGAGCGCGAACAGCCCCAGGCAGGCGATCAGCACCGCCAGCAGCGCGCAGATGGCGATGGTCCCCCCCTGGATGATCATGTCCAGGTAGAGGTTCAGCCGCACCTGGGCGACGAAGAGCTGCTGGATCGGCTGGCCCTGGCCGGTCTTCCTCCAGACCCCGGCGATGGCCTTGAGGGCGCCGGGGACGTCCTTGCCGGTCATCCTGATCGACAGCAGCCCCAGCTGCTTCTTGGGAGAGACGAAATAGAAGGTGGGCCCTGTGGCCGTGCGCACGGTCATCGGCATGTCGGGAACCACCCCGATGATCCGCGAAGGGGCGTTGACGTCCGTGCCCGGCTTGACGAAGCGGTCCCAGGTCAGGGTCTTGCCGACGGCGTCCATGGGATTGGGGAAGCCCAGGGTGCGCGCGGCGGTCTGGTTGATCACCACCGTCGGCTGGACCTTGGCGTCCGCCTGCTCCAGCACCCGGTCCTCGCCGTGGTCGGACTGGAACAGCCGCCCGGCTAGGGGCTTGATGCCGTAGACCTCGAAGAAGCCGAAATCCACCGGCGCCACCGAGAAGCTCTCCTTGCGGCCGCCGCCCAGCTGCACGGCGGTGATGTTCTGGGCCTGGGGCGTGTTGAGGGCGTTCAGCGACGAGCAGGCCGCCGCGGCCACGCCCGGCAGGCGGCGCACCTCCTCCGGGAAGGCGTTGTCGCAGGGGGTGAACACCCCGACGATCAGCTTGGAGTCCGATCCGCCCACGCCCTGGGAGAGGGCGAACATGGTCTGGCGGTAGATGGTGGCGGTGGTGACGATGAGGCCCGTCAGGATGGCGAACTGGATCACCACCAGCGCCTGGCGGGCGAGCACCGACCCGGTGGTCTGGATCACGCCGCCCTTGAGCACCGCCGCGGGCCGGAAGCTGGAGAGCACCAGGGCCGGATAGACCGACGCCAGCAGACCGATGACCAGGGCCGCGCCGATCAGTCCCACGGGCAGCAAGGGATCGGCCAGGAAGTTCAAGCTCAGGTCGCGCTGCACGAAGGCGCTGAAGGGCTTCATCAGGAGCTCGGCCAGGGCGGTGGCGATGACCGCGGCGATGGCCACCTGGATCAGGGCCTCGCCCATGAACTGGATCATCAGGTCGCCCTGGCTCGCGCCGGCGGCCTTGCGCACGCCCACCTCGACGCCGCGCCGGCCCGCGCGGGCGGTCATCAGGGTCACGAAGTTGATGGCGGCCACCAGCACGATCAGGGCGCCGACTCCGGCGATCTCATAGGCGACGCCCTTCGAGCCCACCGGCTTGGCCACCGGCGAGGTCAGGCCCACCGGCGTCAGGTGCGCGTCGGCCAGGGACACGGCGTGGAAGCTGAACCTGCCGCCCGGCACGAACGACGAGAACAGGGCGTTTTCCGGCTTGCCGGCGATGTCCAGCGCCCGCTGCAGCTGGTCGTGCGTCTGGCCCGGCGCCAGTCGGGCGAAGGTGTAGGTCCCGATGTTGCCGAGCGAGGAGTGGGTCTCGAACTGGGCCAGACCGGTATAGGCGCCCTTGCCCGAGGCGTAGACCTCGGTGGTCAGGTTGGTGTTGGGCGGCAGGTCCTTCAGCACCGCGGTGACCCGCAGCGAATGCCAGGTCGGGACGCCCGGGGTCTGGGGCGGCGCGCCGGGGCGCGGGTCGTTCGTCTGCACCTGCAGCATCTCGCCCAGGGGCAGGTCGCGGCCGAAGTACTTGCGCGCCATGGTGCGGGTGATCGCCACCGTGTCGGGCTGGTCCAGCGCGGTCGCCGGATCCCCGGCCAGGGCGGGCAGGGGAAAGATCTTGAAGATGCTCGGATCGACCCAGGCGAAGTTGCGCTCGGTGACCGGGGCGTCGGAGGGCCGGTGGCGCACCGCGGGGAAGGACTCCATCAGCCGCGCGGTGACCACTCTCGGCATCACCGTCCGCAGCTGGCCCGCGATGGCGGCCTGGGTGGCGTCGTTGTCGGGGCCGGACTCCTGGCCCGGCTGCACGAACTTGTCGGTGATCTTGTAGACCTGCTGGTAGCCCGGCACCCATCGGTCGTAGCTGAACTCGCCCCGCACGAACTGGGCGATGAGGATGGCGGCGGTGAAGGCCACCGCCAGGCCCGCGATGCTGATCGCGGCGTAGAGCCGGTTGCGGGCCAGGTTGCCCAGGGCGGCGGCGAGATAGTTGCGGAACATGGCCCTGGCCCCCTCAGGCCGCGAGCAGGGTTTCGGAGACCACCCGCCCGTCGAGCAGGTTGATCGTCCGCTGGGCCGCCGCGGCGTGGACCAGCGAGTGGGTGACCATGATCACCGTCACTCCCGCCCGGGCGGCGTCCGACAGCAGGCCCATGACCGCCTCGCCATTGGCGGTGTCCAGGTTGCCGGTGGGCTCGTCGGCCAGGATCAGGCTGGGCTTGGACACCAGAGCCCGGGCCACCGCGACGCGCTGCTGCTGGCCGCCGGAAAGCTGCTGGGGACGGTGCCGCGCGCGGTGGGACACCCCCACCCGCTCCAGCGCCTCGGCCACCCGCCGCTTGCGCTCCGGGCCCCCGACCCCGCGGTAGATCAGCGCCACCTCCACGTTCTCGGCCACGGTGAGGTCGTCGATCAGGTTGAAGCTCTGGAACACGAAGCCGATCCGGTCGCGCCTGAGCTCGGTCAGCCGCTTCTCCGGGAAGCCGCTCACCTCCTGACCGAAGAAGTCGTAGACCCCGCCCGAGGGCCGGTCCAACAGCCCCAGCACATTGAGCAGGGTGGACTTGCCGCATCCCGACGGTCCCATCACGGCGACGAACTCCCCGTCCAGGATCTCCGTCGACACCTGGTCCAGGGCGAGGGTCTCCACCTCGGCGGTCCGGTAGATCTTGCTGATCTTGTCCAGCCTGATCATGGCCTTGCGTCTCCCCCCGCGGGCCCGCCGTGGAAGGCACGGGCGCGGCCCTGGCAAAACTACGAGCATGGTTTTTGCTGTCAAGCCGACCGGTGCGGCGCCCGCGCGGTCAGCCGCCCGCGATGGCTGCGCGCGCCACCGATCCACCGCGATGCCCGCGACGTACCAAGACCATGCGCCCGCCCCTCGAACGCCGCCTTCTGCAACTGACC
Organism: Caulobacteraceae bacterium; assembly: GCA_025450315.1. Lineage (GTDB taxonomy): Bacteria > Pseudomonadota > Alphaproteobacteria > Caulobacterales > Caulobacteraceae > JANWHQ01. Next base: position 75,325 of record JANWHQ010000064.1, on the reverse strand, counting down.
ATTCTTGTGGCCGGCCTCGTGCCGGTCGTCGCCGGAGCCTGGGGCGCTGCCGGCTGGCTGCATCCGCCGGACGCCGGCGCCGCCAGCCAGGCGCGCTACCTGTCGGGCCTCCTGCTCGGCGTCGGCCTGGCGTTCTGGGCCTGCGTCCCGAGGATCGAGGCGCGGCGCGTGGAGGTGCGGCTGCTGGCCATGATCGTGGTCGTCGGCGGCCTGGCGCGGCTGTTCGGCCTGCTGTCGACCGGCGCCGCCGGGATCGGCGTGGTCCTGCCGCTGGCGATGGAGCTCGCCGTCACGCCGCTGCTGGCCCTCTGGCGCGAGCGGGTGGATCGGCGGATGGCGGGGCTGGCGGCCTCGCGCCCCTAGAACATCGGCTCGGGCGGCGCGGCGCGGCCGGATCTCCTGGCCCGCGGCCGGGTCCACATCACGCCTGGAAAGCCCTTGAGCGGCTCCAGCGGTTCCTGGCGGTAGGCCCAGTCGGGCGCCTCGCCGAGGTTCAGGTGGTAGCGGGGCTCGCGGCCGGTGCGGGTCTCGAACAGCGCGCGGGGAATGTTCAGCATCCTGGGCGCGCGCTTGCGCTCGTAGAACAGCGGCGTTCCGCACCTGGAGCAGAAACTCCGCGCCGCGCCGGTCTGCGGTTCCTCGTAGCGGCTGACCAGCGCCTCGCCCTCCAGCATCCGGAAACGGCTCTTCCAGGAACCGACGTAGGTGGCGTAGGCGCAGCCCTGGGCGCGGCGGCTCGAGGCGCCGTGGTCGTGCCAGGCCCAGACCGCCGGCACGTCGATCTCGAAACCCACGCCGCCGCAGGCGCAGCGGCCCTCGGCCTGCACGGCCGACCGCCTGCCCTTCGGTTCGTCGCTCATGTCGGCCCTCTGGCTAGGCTGTCCTGGAAGCCCTACATCTTGGCCCGGATCGCAAGGGACGCGCCATGGCCGCACTGCTCATCCTGATCGTCATCATCGTCGTCGCCGTCCTGATGCTGGCGGGGACCTACAACCGGCTGGTGGGCCTCAGGCAACGCGCCAACCAGGCCTTCGCCGACATCGACGTGCAGCTGCAGCAGCGACACGACCTGATCCCCAATCTGGTGGAGACGGTGAAAGGCTACGCCGCCCACGAGAAGGGCACGCTGGAGGCGGTGACGGCCGCCCGGGCCGCGGCCACCTCGGCCGGATCGGTCGAGCAGAAGGTCCAGGCCGAGAACGCCCTGACCGGCGCGCTGCGCCAGCTGTTCGCCGTGGCCGAGGCCTATCCGGACCTGAAGGCCAACCAGAACTTCCTGCAGCTGCAGGGCGAACTGGGCGACGTTGAGAACAAGCTGGCCGCCGCCCGCCGCTTCTTCAACAGCGCCGTGGGCGAATTCAACGCCGCCATCCAGCAGTTCCCCGCCGTGCTGATCGCCGGCCCCATGGGATTCACCGAGCGCAGCTTCTTCGACGTGGGCGCCGACCGGGCCGCCGTCGGCGCCGCTCCCGAGGTGAAGTTCTAGGCCGAGGGGCGAGCGCCATGGGGGCCGTCGGCCTTCAGACCTACATCTGGAACAACAACATCAAGTCCACGCTCCTGCTGCTGGGCTTTCCGGTCTTGCTGCTGGGCATGCTCTACGCCTTCGAGCTGCTGCTCATGGGCTTCGGCTACCTGCCCAGCGCCTATTCGCCCGAGGACAACTTCCTGATGGCGGGCCAGATGCTGGTCCACTATTCGCCCCTGGCGATCGGGGCGGCGGCCGTCTGGTTCGTGATCGCCTATTTCTCCTACCAGTCGATCATCGATCTCTCGACCGGCGCGCGGCCGGTGCAGCGGACCGAGCTGCCGCGGGTCTACAACCTCCTGGAAAACCTCGCGATCTCGCGCGGAATGAAGACCCCGACGCTCAGGGTCATCGAGACCGACGCGATGAACGCCTTCGCCACCGGCCTGCACGAGGGCCAGTACAGCGTCACCGTCACCACCGGCCTGGTGGACGCCCTGGACGACCACGAGCTGGAGGCGGTGCTGGCCCACGAGATGACCCACGTCATCAACCGCGACGTCCGGCTGATGGTCATCGCCTCGATCTTCGCCGGCGCCATCACGCTCCTGGCCCAGATCATCTACCGCTCGATCATGTGGACCAGCTGGACCGGCGGCGGCGACCGGCGGCGGCGCGGCGGCGGGGCGGGACTGTTCATCGTCATCGCCCTGGCGGTGGCGGCCGTCGGCTGGGTGCTGGCGCTGGTGATCCGGATGGCCATCTCGCGCCGGCGCGAATATGTCGCCGACGCCGGGGCGGTGGAGCTGACCAAGAACCCCGACGCCATGATCTCGGCCCTGCAGAAGATCTCGGGCCATTCGGAGATCCATGCGCCGAGCTCGGTGCGCAGCATGTTCCTGGACGACGACGAGGGGGTGATGGGTCTTTTCGCCACCCATCCGCCGATCGACAAGCGCATCGACGCCCTGGTCCGCTTCGCCGGCGGCCGCGTCTCGCCCCTGCCGTCCACCCCGCCCGCCGGCCCGGCTGCGCAAGCGCCCGTCAGCACCCCGCTCACCGGCGAACCGGGCCCCTGGGGCCGACGGCCGGGGCCCTGGGGCTAGGGTCCTCCGCCGGGCCGGGCACGGCCACGGTGAAGCTCATGAAGCATTGTTCAACCCTGACGCGGTAAACGCGGCTTCCGCGGAGGATATCCGACATGGAACGTCGCTCGTCGCTGTCGAGGATCCCACGCCTGGCGGTGCCGCGTCGCATCGACATCCAGAGCGTCGTCTATGTCCTGGTGGTGGCGGCCGGCGCGCTGTTCATGGTCTGGGACTTCAACATCTTCCGCACCGCGCCGCTGCAGTCCGAGCTGACCAGGTCCGCGGAGATGAGCGAGCTGCTGGTCGTCGGCGCGGTGATGGCCGGCGGCATGATGGTCTTCGCCGCCTATTTCGTGCGCTCGCGCCACGAGACCGCCCAGCGCGTGGCCGCCGAGCGCGAGGCCCGCCGCCTGGCGCTGGAGGATCCGCTCACCGGCCTGCCCAACCGCCGTCAGTTCGAGGAGGCCCTGAAGACCGCCCTGGGCTCGCCGCCGCGGGCCGGGGGCTCGCACGCGCTGCTGCTGCTGGACCTCAACGGCTTCAAGCGCATCAACGACGTCCACGGCCACCCCATCGGCGACCAGGTGCTGATCGGGGTCGGCAACCGGCTGAAGGCGGCGGTGCGCGAGAACGACCTGGTCGCGCGGCTGGGCGGGGACGAGTTCGCGGTGCTGGCGCCCCATCTGGTGGGCCCCGACGCCGCCGCCTCGATCGCGCTGCGCATCGCCGACCATCTGAAGGAGCCGATCGCCGCCCACGGCGGACGCCACCAGGTCAGCACGGCCATCGGCATCTCGCTGATCCCCCAGGACGCCCAGGACGCCGCCGAGGTGCTGCGCAAGGCCGACATCGCCCTGTACCGGGCCAAGGCCCAGAGCGGCGCGGCGCTGCGCTTCTTCGAGGCGCAGATGGACGAGGCCATCCGCGAGCGCGACGGGCTGGAGCGGGAGCTGCTGCAGGCCGTCGAGGACAGGGACATCGTGCCCTACTTCCAGTCGCTGGTGGACCTGGAGACCGGCGAGATCATCGGCTTCGAGGCGCTGGCCCGCTGGGACCACGCGACCCTGGGCCAGATCGAGCCCAGCCGCTTCATCCCCATCGCCGAGGACTGCGGCCTGATCGGCGAGCTGACCAACCAGATCCTGATGCGCGCCTGCGCGGCGGCCATGTCCTGGCCGCCGCGGGTGCGGCTCTCGGTGAACGTCTCGCCCGTGCTGCTGCGCGATCCCGGCTTCGGGCTGCGGGTCCTGGCCATCCTTGGCCATAGCGGCCTTGCGCCGACGCGGCTGGAGATCGAGATCACCGAAAGCGCCCTGGTGCAGGACATGGACTCGGCCAAGTTCACCCTGGGCGCCCTGCGCGAGGCGGGCATCCGCATCGCGCTCGACGACTTCGGCACCGGCTACTCCAGCCTCTATCACCTGCGCAACTTCAAGCTCGACACGATCAAGATCGACCGCAGCTTCGTGGAGGCCATGGCCACCGATCCGGACAGTGCGGCCATCGTGAAGGCGCTGATCGGGCTGGGCGCCGGCCTCAGCCTGGCGGTCACCGCCGAGGGGGTGGAGAGCGCCCAGCAGCAGAGCCTGCTGGCCGCCCAGGGCTGCAGCACCGCCCAGGGCTTCCTGTTCAGCCACGCCGTGCCGGCGGCCGAGGCCCTGGCCCTGATCAGCGGCCCCCTGAGCAAGCGGGCCTGATCCGGCAAGCGATCGCCTGCCCCCTGCTCCTGGCCTAGCCTTTGAGCGCCCCGGACTGGCGCTCGCGCTCGGAGAGCAGCACCCAGGCCTGGCCGTTCAGGACCTCGATGGGGCGGAAGCGGGCCTTGTAGTCCATCTTCGGGCTGCCCTGCACCCAGTAGCCCAGATAGACGTAGGGGATGCCGTGCAGGCCGGCCTGCACGATGTGGTCGAGGATGATGAACGACCCCAGGCTGCGGCGGCGCAGGCTCGGTTCGTAGAAGCTGTAGACCAGCGACAGCCCGTCCGCGAGCGCGTCCACCAGGGCGCAGGCCATCAGCTCGCCGGGTCCGCGCCCGTCCGACGCCAGCCGGTACTCGATCAGATGGGTGCGGACCGGGGTGTCCTCGACCATGGCCAGGTAGTCGGGCCAGGTCATGTCGGCCATGCCGCCCTCGGCGTGGCGCGCCATCAGGTAGCGGCGCAGCAGCTCGAACTGCTCCATCGTCGCCTCGGCCTCGACCACGTGACGCACCAGGTCGCGGTTGCGGTCCAGCACCCGCCGTTCCGAGCGCGAGAACGGATAGCCGGCCGCGGGCACCCGGGCCGAGACGCAGGCCTCGCAGCTCTCGCAGGCCGGGCGGTAGGCGATGTTCTGCGAGCGGCGGAAGCCCGCGGCGGTCAGGGCGTCGTTGATCGCCGCGCCGTCGGTCAGGGGCAGGTGGGTGAACACTTTGCGCTCCTCGCGCGCCGGCAGGTACGGGCATGGCGAGGGCGCGGTCAGGAAGAAGCGCAGTTGCCGGGTTCGGAAGTGCTGGGTCACTGGAAACTCCGGCCTCGATTAAGGCTCAGCCACCCCTATCCGGCAAGCGGGCTCACGGATTTGCGTTCGTGGGCAGGACGGGCTTCTCCCGCAGAAGCACGATGGTGATGCGCCGGTTCCCCGGCAGGGTGGGATCGTCCGGATAGAGCGGATCGGAGGCGGCCTTGCCGGTCACCTGGGCGATGCGGTCGCCGTCGACGCCCGAGCTCTGCAGGATCTGCCGCGCCGCGTCAGCCCTGGCCGAGGACAGCTGCCAGTCCTTGGGATCCTTCACCCCGGGGGTGGCCGAGGTGTGGCCGGTGACCGAGATGCGGTTGGGCAGCTGGTTGATCACCTTGGAGACCGCGTGCAGCAGGATCTGGGCGCGGTCGTTGGGCTGGGCGGAGTTCTCCTTGAACATCGACCGGCCTTCCTGGTCGATCAGCTGGATGCGCAGGCCCTCGGGGGTCTGGTCCACCAGGATCTGCTTGGACAGCTCGGCCAGCTCCGGCATGTCCTGCAGCGCCTGCTTCAGCGACTGGGCCGCGCTCTGCAGCGCCGCGTCGTCCTTCTGGTCGGCCGGGCTCTGGGTCCCTTGGCCGCCGGCCTTGGTCGAGCCGGTTTCGGGGGTGTCGGGGGCCTGGGGCGAGGTCTGCTGGATGACGCTCTGCGAGCCGGCGCTCTTGTCGCCGTCCTGGCCCAGCGCCGTGCCGCCGAGGATGCCGCCCGAGCCGGAGGTCGTCTCCGACACGCTGGCCGGGGCGAAGTAGTCGGCGATGCCCTTCTTCTGCTCGGGGCTGGTGGTGTTGATCAGCCACATCAGAAGGAAGAAGGCCATCATCGCCGTGACGAAGTCGGCGTAGGCCACCTTCCAGGCGCCGCCGTGATGGCCGTCGCCTGAGACCTTCTTGATCTTCTTGATAATGATAGGCGCGTCGCCGAGAGCCATGTGCCGGTAACCCTAACCAGGGCCGAACCTGCCCGGCTCCCGTTAAGATGCGGTTTCGAGAAAGGGACGAGCGATGAAGCTGGCGTTCATTGGCCTGGGCGTGATGGGCTTCCCGATGGCCGGGCATCTGAAGGCCGCCGGGCACGAGGTCTCGGTGTTCAACCGCTCGCCCGACAAGGCCAGGCGCTGGGCCGAACAGCACGGCGGCCGCGCCGGGGCGTCCATCGCCGAGACGGTGGCGGGGGCCGAGCTCGTCGCCCTCTGCGTCGGCAATGACGACGACGTGCGCCAGGTCGTCGCCGAGGCGCTGCCGGCCATGGCCGAGGACGCGATCGTGGTCGACCACACCACTGCTTCCGCCAAGGTCGCGCGCGAGATGGCCGAGCGGGCCCGCGCGCTCGGCCGCTGGTTCGTGGACGCGCCGGTGTCGGGCGGCCAGGCGGGGGCCGAGAACGGCCAGCTCACCATCATGATCGGCGGCGACGAAGCGCCGGTGGCGCGCGCCACGCAGGTGATGGCGGCCTACGCCCGCGCCATGCGGCGGATCGGCGGGCCGGGCTCGGGCCAGTTGGCCAAGATGGTCAACCAGATCTGCATCGCCGGCACGCTGCAGGGCCTGGCCGAGGCGGTGCACTTCGCCAAGTGCTCGGGCGCCGACACCCAGGCGGTATTCGAGGCCATCTCCAAGGGCGCCGCCCAGTCCTGGCAGATGGACAACCGCTGGGCCACGATGGTCGAGGGCAAATACGACTACGGCTTCGCGGTGGACTGGATGCGCAAGGACCTGAGCCTGGTGCTGGACGAAGCGCGCGCCAACGGCGCCCACCTGGCCCTGACCGCCCTGGTCGACCAGTTCTATTCCGAGGTCCAGGCCATGGGCGGGCGGCGCTGGGACACCTCGAGCCTGGCGGCGCGGCTGGAGGATCGGCGGCGGGGCCGCTGAGCGGGTTCCGGGCCGCGCGCCGCCATGACCGGCCGCCTCCTCACCGCGTCCTGATCTGCGCCACCGCGTTGACGTCCGGCGCCAGGGCGAAGTCGCCCGGGGCCACGAAGCCCAGGCCGTCCCAGGGGATCTTCAGGCCGGCCTTGGCGAAGCACTTGGCGACGTATTCCGAGCAGATGAACTCGTCCTTGGCGCCCAGGAACCGGGGCATCCTGCGGCCGGTGCGTCCGAGCAGCAGCCTCAGGCCGATCTTGACGATCTCGCCTGGCGCGAAGCGGTTGCCGAGGCAGCCGAAGGCGAAGTCGTACATCGCCTTTTTCCTGGCGTCGGGCAGGCCCACGAACCGCTGGTCCCGGGCCAGCAGGATCTTGCCCGGATAGGGATGGGTCCCCTCGCTGGTCCTGGAGATGAAGCTCGAGAGCGGCACGGTGCGCACGCCGATCCTCTCCACCGCCTCGAACACCATCACCCGATCCAGGCTCTGGATGCGATAGGCGATGGCGACGTGGCTCCAGGGCGTCTTGGTGCTCCAGCGGATCAGGCGCGACATCGGATCGGTCGCCGAGCAGAGCAGGATGTCGCCGTCTTCGATCAGCCGTCGCACCTTGGAATAGGGCTGGGCCTTGAGTTCGCTCAGCACATTGTCGGCGATGGCCATCTGTGTTGCCCTGGCTGGAGCGGAAGGGGACGAGGATGCGCAACCTGCTTACCACAGCCCTGGCCGTGGCGGCGCTGGTCGGCATGGCCGCCGCCGCGGCCGCCCAGCCCGCGCCGGCCCTGACGCCGCACGAGGGCGACTTCGTGGTGCGCGACTTCCACTTCCGCTCGGGCGAGACGCTGCCGGAGCTCAGGCTGCACTACACCACCTTCGGGACCCCGCGGCGGGACGCCGCCGGCCATGTGGTCAACGCCGTGCTGATCCTGCACGGCACCGGCGGGCAGGGGCGTAACTTCATCCGGCCGGAGTTCTCGGGCGTGCTGTTCGGGCCGGGCGCCCTGCTGGACGTCAGCCGCTACTACGTGATCCTCCCGGACGGCATCGGCCACGGCAAGTCGTCCAAGCCCTCGGACGGCCTGCACGCCCGCTTCCCGCACTACGACTACGACGACATGGTCGAGGGGCAGTACGAGTTGGTGACCAAGGGGCTGGGCGTGGATCACCTGCGCCTGGTCATGGGCACGTCGATGGGCTGCATGCACAGCTTCGTCTGGGGCGAGACCCATCCCGGGTTCATGGACGCGCTGATGCCGTTGGCCTGCCTGCCCAGCCAGATCGCGGGCCGCAACCGCATGTGGCGCAAGATGGTGATCGACGGCATCACTTCCGATCCGGCCTGGATGGGCGGGGACTACCGGACCCAGCCCCGGATGGGCCTGCGCATCGCCGCCGACATGCTGGTGATCGCGGGCTCCGCGCCGCTCTACATGCAGAAGAACGAGCCCACCCGCGACGCGGCCGACGCCTATCTGAAGCGGGTGATCGACGCCGACATCGCCGGGCTGGACGCCAACGACATGCTCTACGCCGTCGCGGCCTCGCGCAACTACGACCCCTCGGCCAATCTGGAGCGGATCACCGCCCCGGTGATGTGGCTGAACTCGGCCGACGACTTCATCAATCCGCCCGAACTGGGCATGGCCGAGCGGTTCGCCCGGCGGCTGCCGCACGGCCGCTTCATCCTGATCCCGATCTCGGACCAGACCCGCGGCCACGGCACCCACACCCTGGCGGCCGTCTGGCAGGACCGCCTGGCCGAACTGCTCAAGGAGAGCGCGCGATGAGCCTTCCGATGACGCGATGGGCTGGGCTGGCCGGCGCCCTGGGCCTGGCGTTCGCGGGCGCGGGCCACGCCTCCACCCCCGCCGCCGCCCAGCAGGCTCCGTTGGCGGGCAAGGCGGCGCCGCAGGCCGATGCGAACGAAGCGCCCCTGCCGCCGGGCGAGGCCCACGTGGTGCTGCGCTGCCAGGTGCTGTCGGATCGCACGGTCGGCGAATGCGAGGTGGCGCACGAGGCGCCGGCCGGCCACGGCCTCGGCGAAGCGGCCCTGCGCATGACCCGCGACATCCGGATCCAGCCCGAAGCCTTCAAGCCCGACATGGTCGGCGCGGTGGTCGACATCCCCCTGAGCTTCGCCCTGGACGCCGAATCCGGCGACATGCCGACCGGCGGGCCCTCGACGGGGCGGTGAGCGGGGGGTGAATCTAGGCCCCCAGCAGCCTCGCCGCCCTGGGGGCGAAATAGGTGATCACGCCGGCGCAGCCGGCGCGCTTGAAGGCCGAGAGGCTTTCCAGGATGGCGCGCTCCTCCTCCAGCCAGCCGTTCCGGGCCGCCGCCATCAGCATGGCGTACTCGCCCGAGACCTGGAAGGCGAAGGTCGGCATGGCGAAGGCCTCGACCACGCGGCGGACGATGTCGAGATAGGGCATCCCTGGCTTGACCATCACCATGTCGGCGCCCTCGGCGATGTCGAGCGCCACCTCGCGCAGAGCCTCGTGGGTGTTCCCCAGGTCCATCTGGTAGGTCTTCTTGTCCCCCTGCAGCGCCTTGGCCGAGCCGATCGCCTCGCGATAGGGGCCGTAGAAGGCCGAGGCGTACTTGGCCGCGTAGGCCATGATCATCACGTCCTGGAAGCCGGCCGCCTCCAGCGCGGAGCGGATCGCCGCCACCCGGCCGTCCATCATGTCGGAGGGGGCGATGATGTCGCAGCCGGCCTCGGCCTGGACCAGGCTCTGCTCGACCAGCCGCTCGACCGAGGCGTCGTTGAGGATGCGCCCGGCCTCGATCAGGCCGTCGTGGCCGTGGTCGGTGAAGGGGTCCAGCGCCACGTCGCACATGATCCCCACCTCGGGGGCGGCGTCCTTCATGGCCTTGACCGCGCGGCAGACCAGCCCCTCGGGGTTGGTGGCTTCCGAGCCCCTGGCGTCCTTCTTCTCGCCGTCGATGTAGGGGAAGACCGCGATGGCCGGCACGCCCAGGGCCCTGGCCTCCCTGGCCGCCCTGGCCGCCTCGGCCACCGACAGGCGTTCGACGCCGGGCATGGCGCCCACCGGGATGCGGCCCTCGCCCTCGTGCACCACCATCGACCAGATCAGGTCCGAGGGCTGCAGGGTGGTCTCGCGCACCAGGCGGCGGATCCAGTCGGCCTGGCGCAGCCGGCGCATGCGCAGGGCCGGGTAGCTGGAAAGGGGCGGCGTGCTCATGGCTACCGCCTCTTACCGGCCGGCCGGCCCGACGCAAGCCGCAGGGCGCCATAGATCGAGCCGAACAGCAGGCCCAGAAGCCCGATCGCCCAGAGCACGGCCCACAGCACCAGGAGCACCACCGCCCCCAGCCCGATGTGCACGGCGTCGTAGTGCACCGGCAGGCCCACGCCGAAGGCCGCCATGCCGCCCTCGATCGCCGCCCCGAAGCCGGCCGCCAGGGCGCCCGCGGCGCAGACGAAGCCCAGCGCCACCAGCAGCAGGTCCATCCAGTAGCGGCGGATCTGGAAGTCGAAATGGCTCCTGGCCACCGGGTCGGCGCTGCCGCGGCGGGTATAGGCGATGAACATCGCCAGAAGGCCCAGGGAATTCAGGGTGAAGGGCGCCGCGATCAGCAGGCCGTAGTTGACCAGCGCCGCCAGTCGCTCGGCGGGATGGACGGCGTAGGCGGATCCTCGGGCCATGCAAGCTCCGGCTTATCAGCGGGCGGGCGCCGCCGCCAGCGGCGGGCGCGCCGGCCGGGGGCCTGGATTGTCGCGCCCGAACAGGTAAACCAGGGTCGGCGGGACGTTTGGGAACAGTTGGCGATGTCGAGGGTCGGTCCGCTCAAGCTGAAGATCATGCTGTTCTGCGGCGAGGACACCGCGATGGGGCCCGGCAAGGCCGAGCTCCTGGAGGCGATCGAGCGCGAGGGCTCCATCGTCGGCGCGGGCCGGTCGATGCAGATGAGCTATCGCCGCGCCTGGAACCTGGTGGACATGATGAACCGGTCCTGGACCGAGCCGGTGGTGCAGACCTCGGTGGGGGGCGCAGGCAAGGGCGGCGCCCGGCTCACGGCCTTCGGGACGCGACTGCTGCACGCCTATCGCGACCTCGAGGACCGGCTGATGGTGGCCGCCCAGCAAGGGCCGTTCAGCGAGTTCGAGCACCAGCTCCTGGAGGCCCCGCGCCCGTCGACGACGGTCCCCCGGGCCACGAGGACGGCTAAATCCTGAGCCAGCGGTGCTTGAAGGCGTAGGCCAGGGGCAGGCCCACGGCGAAGGCCGCCGCCGGGTTCACCGCCACCCCGATCGCCGCCATCAGCAGCACCAGGAACAGGTCGGCGCCCTGGTATTCGCCAGGCTTGGACGACAGGGCCAGGTCGATCCCCGAGAACAGCAGCAGCCCGCCCAGCACCGCGTCGGGGATGGTGCGCAACAGCTGATAGCCGCTGGAGCCCAGCAACAGGCCGAGCGCCACCAGCACCAGCCCGATCAGCAGGGGCGCCGTCGCGGTGCGGGCGCCGAAGCGATAGTGGCCGGTCATGCCGCCGGCCCCATGGCACATCAGATAGCCCCCGAAGGGCGCGGCCAGCAGGTTGCCGAGGCCGGTGGTGAGGGCGAGGTTGCGCTCGGTCACCCGGGGGGCCTGGCCGGGGAACAGCTGGCGCGAGACCGCGGCGGTCACGATGATGGCGTTGGTCAGGGTCAGCGGGATCTGCGGCAGCACCGCGTGGATCACCCCGTCCTGCACCTGGGCCAGGCTGGGCCAGATCAGGCGCGGCAGATGCAGGCCGAGGTCCAGCCGGGGGATCGGCGGCGAGAGGCCGGTCACGACGCCGATGGCCGACCCCACGATCACGGCGATCAGGGCCACCGGCATGCGCGGGACGCGCATCAGCACCAGCATGAAGGCGCACATGAACAGGCCCAGCCAGACCTGATGGCCGACATAGCGGATGCCGAGCCCGGCCAGCGACAGGCCGAGCCCCAGCTGCAGGCCGGCCGCCACGGTCGGGGGCAGGGCGCGGGCGATGCGGCCCACCAGTCCCGAGGCCCCGGCGATCAGGAAGAAGGCCCCGATGGCCAGGCCCGCGCCAGCCACCGCGCCCGGGTCCATCGGCTTGATCAGCACCGCCGCTGAGGCCGCCTTCATCGGCTGGACGGCCATGGGGACGCCATAGAAACCGCCCGCCAGGGCGTAGAACAGGCCGAAGGTCACGAAGATGCCGGTGGGGTTCATGCCCACCACGGTGATCGCGCCGATGATGTGGGGCAGGAAGGTGCCGAGGTCGCCGAGCGCGCCGGATACCTCGTCGAGGTTCCAGGCGAACCGCCGGCGGACCGCCGGGACCCGGGCCTGCTCGTCCTGCAGCGTCTCCTCAGCCATCGGTGTCGCCTTCGCCCGGCCCGCAGCTCAGCCAGGGGCCATATAGCGGGAAGTTCGCCGCGCCGCTGGTCGGGATTGTTCGGGCGGTGGGCTGTCGGCGCCTCCGCCATGAACCGCGTGCGATTGGGCCGCCCGGCGGCGCGGGCGGACTTGCAGGCGGCGACCATTATTATATACGGCCAGATATAGATGTCCGCGCCCGAGTCATTGTCCCCCATGCCCCCAGCCGAACCGTTCACGCCCGAGCGGGCGGTCGAGATCATCGTCGCCCACGTGGATCGGGACGGCGCCCTCCTGCCGGTGCTGCACGCGCTGCAGCACGCCTTTGGACATGTGCCGGACGAGGCGGTGCGGATCGTGGCCGGCGCGCTGAACCTGTCGCGGGCCGAGGTGCACGGGGTCGTGACCTTCTACCATGACTTCAAGCGCGAGCCGGGGGCGCGGCGGACGCTCAAGCTCTGCCGCGCCGAGGCCTGCCAGGCCCGCGGCGGCGACGCCATCGTGGCCCTGGCCGAGGCGAAGCTGGGCCTGGCCATGGGCGAGACCTCCAAGGACGGCTCCGTCGCGCTGGAAGAGATCTTCTGCCTGGGCCTCTGCGCCTCGGGCCCCTCGGCCATGCTGGGCGAGCGGCTGGTGGCGCGCCTGGACGAGCAGCGGCTCGACGACCTGATCGCACAGGCGCGGGCATGAACGTGAAGGTCTATGTCCCCGGCGATGCGGCGGCGGTGGCCGTCGGCGCCGACGAGGTGGCGGCCGCCCTGCCGATCGAAGCGGCCAAGCGCGGCCTCTCGATCCACATCGTTCGCAACGGCTCGCGCGGGATGTTCGAGCTGGAGACGCTGGTCGAGGTCGAGACCCCCGACGGGCGGATCGGCTATGGCCCCGTCCATGCCGAGGAGGTCCCGGCCCTGGCCGAGGCCGGCCTGTTCGAGGGCCGGCCGCACGCCAAGCGCGTCGGCCGGCCGGAGGAGCTGCCGTTCCTGAAGCGCCAGACGCGCCTCACCTTCGCGCGCTGTGGCGTCATCGATCCCCAGTCGCTGCAGGACTACCGCGCCCAGGGCGGCTGCCGGGGCCTGGAGCGCGCCCTGTCGCTGGGGCCGGCCGGGATCATCGAGGAGATCACCAAGTCCGGGCTCAGGGGCCGCGGCGGCGCCGGTTTCCCCACGGGCATCAAATGGAAGACCACCGCCGATGCCCCCGGCGAGCGCAAGTACGTGGTCTGCAACGCCGACGAGGGTGATTCGGGAACCTTCGCCGACCGGATGATCATGGAAGGCGATCCCTTCGTCCTGATCGAGGGCATGACCATTGGCGGCGTCGCCGTCGGCGCGACCAAGGGCTTCATCTACATCCGCTCGGAATATCCTCACGCGGTCGCCGCCATGGAGAAGGCGATCGCGACCGCGCGGCGCGCCGGCCTGCTCGGCGAGACCATCGCGGGCTCCGCCCATGCCTTCGATCTCGAGGTGCGCGTGGGGGCGGGGGCCTATGTCTGCGGCGAGGAAACCTCGCTGCTCGACTCCCTGGAAGGCAAGCGCGGCCAGGTCCGCGCCAAGCCGCCGCTGCCGGCGCACAAGGGACTGTTCGGCAAGCCGACCGTGATCAACAACGTGCTGTCCTACGCCGCCGCGCCCTTCATCCTGGCCCAGGGCGCGGAAACCTACCGCGCCTACGGCATGGGCCGCTCGCGGGGGACCATGCCGATCCAGCTGGCCGGCAACATCAGGAACGGCGGCCTGTTCGAGACCGCCTTCGGCGTCACCCTGGGTGAACTGGTCGACGACATCGGCGGCGGCGCGCTCTCGGGCCGGCCGGTGCGGGCGGTGCAGGTGGGCGGGCCGCTGGGCGCCTATTTCCCGCGAGCGCTGTTCGACACGCCCTTCGACTACGAGGCGTTCGCCGCCAGGGACGGACTGATCGGCCACGGCGGGATCGTGGTCTTCGACGACACGGTCGACATGAAGAAGCAGGCCCGGTTCGCCATGGAGTTCTGCGCGATCGAGAGCTGTGGCAAGTGCACGCCCTGCCGGATCGGCTCGGTCCGGGGCGTGGAGACCATCGACAAGCTGTCGCGCGGCGAGACCCCCGCCCTGCAACGCCAGATCCTGACGGACCTTTGCGAGACGATGAAGTTCGGCTCGCTTTGCGCCCTGGGGGGCTTCACGCCCTATCCGGTGATGAGCGCCCTCACCCACTTCCCGGAAGACTTCGTCGTGGCCGAGCGCCTCGCCGAACCGGCATAACAGGAACTCCGATGCCTCTGATCCGGGAAATCGACTACGGCACGCCCCCCTCCAAGTCCGGGGCCACGGTGACCCTGACCATCGACGGCCAGACCGTCAGCGTGGCGGCGGGCACCTCGATCATGCGCGCGGCCGCGGAGATCGGGACCCGGATCCCCAAGCTCTGCGCCTCGGACATGATGGAGGCCTTCGGCTCGTGCCGCCTGTGCCTGGTGGAGATCGATGGCCGGCCGGGCGCGCCCGCCTCCTGCACCACGCCGGTGGCCCCCGGCATGGTGGTCCGCACCCAGACGCCCAGGCTCGCCAAGCTGCGCAAGGGGGTGATGGAGCTCTACATCTCCGACCATCCGCTGGACTGCCTCACCTGCTCGGCCAACGGCGACTGCGAGCTGCAGGACATGGCCGGCCAGGTGGGCCTGCGCGAGGTCCGCTACGGCTACGAGGGCGCCAGCCACATCCAGGAGGGCAAGGACGAGTCCAACCCCTATTTCACCTACGAGAAGTCCAAGTGCATCGTCTGCTCGCGCTGCGTGCGGGCGTGCGACGAGGTGCAGGGCACCCTGGCCCTGACCATCTCGGGCCGCGGCTTCGACAGCCGTGTGTCGCCCGGCCAGTCCGAGCCCTTCTTCTCGTCCGAGTGCGTCTCCTGCGGGGCCTGCGTCCAGGCCTGCCCGACCGCGACCCTGAACGAGAAGGCGGTCATCGAGATCGGCGTCCCCGAGCACTCGGTGGTCACCACCTGCGCCTATTGCGGCGTCGGCTGCTCGTTCAAGGCCGAGATGCGCGGCGAGGAACTCGTGCGCATGGTCCCCTACAAGGACGGCAAGGCCAACCGCGGCCACTCCTGCGTCAAGGGCCGCTTCGCCTGGGGCTATGCGACCCACAAGGAACGCATCCTCAAGCCGATGATCCGCGCCTCCATCGACCAGCCGTGGCGGGAAGTCAGCTGGGACGAGGCGATCGCCCACACCGCCTCGGAGTTCAAGCGCATCCAGGGGAAGTACGGCGTCAACGCCATCGGCGGCATCACCTCCTCGCGCTGCACCGACGAAGAGACCTATCTGGTCCAGAAGCTGGTCCGCGCCGGCTTCGGCAACAACAACGTCGACACCTGCGCCCGGGTCTGCCATTCGCCGACCGGCTACGGCCTGAAGACGACGTTCGGGACTTCGGCCGGCACCCAGGATTTCGATTCCGTCGAGCACACCGATGTGGTGCTGATCATCGGCGCCAATCCCACGGACGCCCACCCGGTGTTCGCCTCGCGCATGAAGCACCGCCTGCGCCAGGGGGCGCGGCTGATCGTGATCGATCCGCGCAAGACCGAGTTGGTGCGAACCCCGCACATCCAGGCCGATTACCACCTGCCGGTCCGGCCGGGCGCCAACGTCGCCATCCTGACGGCGCTGGCGCATGTGATCGTCACCGAGGGCCTCGTGGACGAGGCGTTCGTCCGGAATTTCTGCGACGTCGAAGCCTTCCGGCACTGGGCGGAGTTCGTCTCCCAGCCCGAGCGCAGCCCCGAGGCGGTCGAGGTCTTCACCGGCGTGGCGGCCGCCGACGTGCGAGGGGCGGCGAGGCTCTACGCCACCGGCGGCGAGGGCGCGATCTACTACGGCCTGGGCGTCACCGAGCACAGCCAGGGCTCGACCGCGGTCATCGCCATCGCCAACCTGGCCATGGCCACCGGGAACATCGGCCGGCCAGGCGTCGGCGTGAACCCGCTGCGCGGCCAGAACAACGTGCAGGGCTCGTGCGACATGGGCTCGTTCCCGCACGAGTTCCCGGGCTATCGCCACGTGTCCGACGACCAGGTGCGGGGCAGCTTCGAGGCCGACTGGGGCGTGGCGCTGCAGTCCGATCCGGGCTTCCGCATCCCCAACATGCTGGATGCCGCCGTCGATGGCGAGTTCAAGGGCCTCTACGTCCAGGGCGAGGACATCCTGCAGTCCGACCCCAACACCAAGCACGTGTCCGCCGGCCTGGCGGCCATGGAATGCGTGGTGGTCCAGGACCTGTTCCTGAACGAGACCGCCAACTACGCCCACGTCTTCCTGCCCGGCTGCACCTTCCTCGAGAAGGATGGCACCTTCATCAACGCCGAGCGCCGCATCCAGCGGGTGCGCAAGGTGATGAGCCCCAAGAACGGCTACGCGGACTGGGAGATCACCCAGCGGCTGTCGAACGCCATGGGCCTGGAGATGAACTACGGCCATCCGTCCGAGATCATGGACGAGATCGCGCGCCTGACCCCGACCTTCTCGGGTGTGAGCTACGACCTGCTGGAGCGCGAGGGTTCGGTGCAGTGGCCCTGCAACGAAAAGGCCCCGATGGGCTCGCCGGTGATGCACGTCGGGGGCTTCGTGCGCGGCAAGGGCAATTTCGTCATCACCGAATACATCCCGACCGACGAGAAGATCGGGCCGCGCTATCCGTTGCTGCTCACCACCGGCCGGATCCTGTCGCAGTACAACGTGGGCGCCCAGACGCGCCGTACCGCCAACTCGCTGTGGCACCAGGAGGATCGGCTGGAGATCCATCCGCACGACGCCGAGGACCGCGGGATAAAGGACGGCGACTGGGTGAAGCTGCAGAGCCGCGCCGGCGCCACGACCCTGCGGGCGCTGATCACCGAGCGGGTCGCGCCAGGGGTGGTCTACACCACCTTCCACCACCCGAACGCCCAGGTGAACGTGATCACCACCGACTATTCGGACTGGGCCACCAACTGCCCCGAGTACAAGGTCACCGCCGTCCAGGTCACGCCGTCCAACGGGCCTACCGCATGGCAGGAGGAGTACGAGGTGCTGCAGCGGCGCAGCCGACGGATCGCCGCAAGCGTCGAGCCGGCCGAATGAGCGGACTCCCCGACGAAGACGCCGAGCCCGAGATCCACAAGTCGACCGAGCAGCGGCTGGTCTACATGGCCAACCAGATCGCCGATTTCTTTGCCTCTCAGGGCGACGAGCCCAAGGCGGTGGCGGGAACGGCCGACCACATCAAGGCCTACTGGGGCGCCTCGATGATGCGCCAGATCTTCGGTCACATCGACGGCGCCGGCGGCGAGGGGCTGAAGCCGATCGCCTTGAAGGCCATCCTCCACATTCGCGAGGCCTCTCCGGGCCAGATCCGCCGCGAGCTCGCACGGACGGGCCAGCCCACCGCCCGCGCCCCGGGCGACGACGCGGGCTGACGCCGTCGCCGCCCATCCGCCCTCGTTGCCTTCGCCAGGCCCGCGCAATAGAAGCGCGGCTATATATCGGGAAATATAGTTCGTCAGGCCGCGATCGGTCCCGGACGGGCGCCCGAGCCGTTTCCGGGAGCACGGATTGATCAGGCGCTGGCTCTTCGTCGTCCTGGCGCTGGCCGCCGCGCCCGCCAGCGCCGCCCCGGCGCACCGGATCGCCGACCTCTGGTACGCTCACAACGCCACGGTGATCATGCTGGGCGCCGCCGACCGGCTGGTGATGACCACCGACTCCCCCTCGGCCCAGCCCTGGATGTACCGCCTGGCGCCGGCGCTGAGGCGCGCGACGGTGGTCCAGGCCACCCCGGTCAATGTCGAGGCCCTGCTGGCCGCCCACGTGGACCTGGCCATCGTCGGCCGGGCCGCCGAGGCCGAGCGCCTGGAGCGCCTGGGCGTGCCCTCGATGTCCTGCAGCGTGACCGACATGGCCTCGCTGCGGGGCTGCGTCGACAAGACCGCCGACGCCCTGGGCGACCCGACGGCCCGGGCCCGCGCCAGGGCCTACGACGCCTATCTCGACGGCGTGGTCCGCAGGCTGGATCGCGGCCTCCGGGGGGTGCGCGAGAGCGCCCGGCCGCGGGTGCTGCACATCGGGTCCCTGACCCCGCTGCGGGCCGACGGCGCGGGCACCCTGATCGACGACTGGATCCGGCGGGCGGGCGGGCGCAACGCCGCAGCCGAGCTCCACGGCACGCTTCGGCCCATCTCGGTCGAGCAGATCGCCCGCTGGAAGCCCGACATCATCATCGTCGGCGGCCAGGACGAGCGGGTCCAGGACGATCCCCTGGCCGTCGTGCCGGCGCTGAAGGGCTACCGCATCGCCCGCAACCCCTCCGGCGCCTATCAGTGGGACCGGCACGGCCCGGAGTTCGCGCTGCAGCTGTTGTGGACCGCCAAGCTGCTGCATCCCGACCGCTTCAGGGACGTCGACATGGTCCGCCAGACCCGGGACTTCTACCGGCGGCTGTTCGGCTATTCGATGATCCCGCGGGAGGTCGCCAGCATCCTGGGCGCGGAGCCGCCGCCCCCTCGCGGCGCCCGATGAGCCGCCGGACGATCCTGCCCGTCTGCCTCGTGCTGCTGGCCGCGTCGGCCTTCGCCGGCCTCTGCGTCGGCCGCTACCCGCTGCCGGCGGCGCAGGTGCTGCAGGCCCTGGCCCACCGCCTTGGTCTCGCCCCGCCGCCCGCGGACGCCACCGGCGAGGTGATCCTCTTCGCCGAGCGGACGCCGCGGGTGATCGCCGCCATGCTGATCGGCGCGGGCCTGTCGCTGAGCGGCGCCTCCTACCAGTCGGTGTTCCGCAACCCCCTGGTGTCGCCGAGCCTGCTGGGCGTCCTGGCCGGCGCCGGGTTCGGGGCGGCCGTGGCGGTGGTGACCGGGGCCCCGGCCGAGCTCAGGCTGCTGCTGACCTTCGCGGGGGGCGCGGCGGCGGTGGTGGTCGGCGTCGTGGTGGCCCGCGCCTTCGGCCGGGACGGCCGGGGAGTCGGCGACCCGGGCATCCTGCTGCTGGTGTTCGGAGGCCTGGTCTCCACCGCCCTGTTCACCGCCCTGCTGTCGATCATGAAGTTCGCCGCCGACCCCGAGAACCAGCTGCCCGACATCGTCTTCTGGCTGCTGGGGAGCCTCGCGGCCGTCCAGCCGCACGAGCTCTGGCGCGTGGGCCCCGTGTTGGCGGCGGGGGGTGTCGTGCTGCTCTTCCTCTCCCGCTACCTGGACGCCCTGGCGCTCAGCGACGACGAGGCGCGCAGCCTCGGCCTGCCGGTCGGCGGCCTGAGGCTGGCGGTGATCGCCGCCGCCACGGTGACCTCCGCCCTGACCGTGGCGCTGGCGGGCGTGATCGGCTGGGTCGGCCTGATCGTCCCGCACGTGGCGCGGCTGCTGGTGGGGCCGACGCACCGGCGGCTGATGCCGGTCGCCGCCTGCATCGGGGCGGTGTTCATGATCGTCAGCGACGGCCTGGCCCGCACCCTGACCGCCTCGGAGATTCCGCTGGGCGTGGTCAGCGACCTTCTGGGCGTGGTGATCTTCCTGATGGTGCTGCCGCGCATCCGCCGGGGGTGGGTGTGAGTCCCGCGGTGCTCGAGGCGGAGGGACTCGGCCTGCGGCTGGGCGAGCGGCAGGTGATGGCCGGGGTCAGCCTGGCCCTGGGGCCCGGCGACTGCGCCGCCCTGCTGGGGGCCAATGGCGCGGGCAAGACCACGCTCCTGCGCACGCTGCTGGGCTTCGTGCGCCCCGACCAGGGCGAGGTGCGGCTGGACGGACGCCCCCTGGCCGCGCACGGCCGTCGCGCCATCGCCCGGCGCATCGCCTATGTCCCCCAGACCCATGTGCCGTCCTTCCCCTATACGGTGCGCGAGATCGTCGCCATGGCGCGGGCCCCGGCCTCGGGCTGGGGTCCGGCGCGGACCTCCGAGGACGAGGCCGCCATCTCCGGCGCCCTGGACCGGCTGGGCCTGACCGGGTTCGCCGAGCGGAGCTACGCCGGTCTGTCGGGCGGCGAGCGGCAGGCGGTGCTGATCGCCCGCGCCCTGGCCCAGGGCGCCCAGATCCTTCTGATGGACGAGCCCACCGCCTCGCTCGATCTGGGCCAGCAGGCGCGGCTGATGGGGCTGCTGGCGCAGTTGGCGGGCGAGGGCCGCGCCATCCTGATGTCGACCCACCAGCCGGAACTGGCGCTGCGCTGGTTCAACCGGGCGGTGCTGCTGCACGGGGGCGAGGTGCTGGGCGACGGGGCGCCGCGCGAGGTCCTGACGCCCGAGACCCTGTCCCGGCTCTATGCCGTGGAGGTGCGGCTGGTGGAGGCCGAGGAGGGCCTGTTCCTCTCCGCCACCGCGGGCGGCGACGGCGATCGAGGCGCCCTGCGGCCCTTCTGAGCGGCCTTCAGGCCACAGCCGGCCCCTGGAAGGCGCCGACAGCCAAGTTTTGGCTGGAAATTCCTCTCGAGCTGTAGCAGTCGGACCCGGCGCTATATCTAGCTGTATATAGATACGTCAGGGGCTTCATATGTCTGATCTGTTCCGAATTCGCCGGGTCTTCCTCGGCGGCGCGTCGCTGGCCTGCCTGGCGCTGGCGCTCGCCGGCCCGGCGGACGCCCAGTCGGCGGCCGGCCCCGCCAAGGTCAGCGAGGTGGTGGTGACGGCGCGTCCCTATGTGGCCCCGAGCTACGTCGTCCCGCAGGCCGACCTCGGGCCGCTCGGCTCGCGCGCGATCCTCGACACGCCCATGTCGGTGACCACCGTCCCCGAGGACCTGATCGTCAACATGCAGGCGCGGACGGTGAACGACATCCTGCGCTACCTGCCGTCGGTGACCATCCGCAATCAGCAGGGCTACGAGGTGTCGCGGCCGCAGTCGCGGGGCTTCCAGGGCAGCATCGCGCAAGACACCCGGATGGACGGGTTGAGCCTGGTCGGCACCACCGCCAACGCCGGGGAGGGGCTCTCCGGCATCCAGGTGCTCAACGGCGCCACCGGCGCCCTCTACGGCCCCCAGCCGGTGGCCGGGGTCTTCAACTACCAGCTCAAGCGGCCGACCGATTCGCTGCTGCTGCGCGCGGTGGGCAGCTATGACTCCGACGGGGTCTTCACCGGCCAGGCCGACGTCGGCGACCGCGTGGGCGCCTTCGGATACCGGCTGAACGTCCTGCATGGCGAGGGGGAGTCCTGGGTGGCCCAGAGCCACGAGAACCGCACCCTGGTCCAGGGCGACTTCGATATCCACCTCGGCCCCCACACGGTGCTGGAGCTCGACGCCAGCCACTACGAGACCAACATCGCCGGCCTGCCGGGCAGCATCGTCTACTTCTCGGGCAAGAGCACCTTCCTGCCGCCCGCGCCCGATCCGACCACCGTCGGCCTCGGCCAGCCCGGCGCCGGCGCGGACCTGACCAGCAACCTGGGCCTCGGCAAGCTGAAGCACGACTTTGGCAACGGCTGGAACCTCGAGCTCGGCCTTCTCTACGAGGACGCCCTGCGCGGTCTCTACGGCATCACCGACCAGCTGACCGACGACACCGGCGACTATACGGTCACCAAGAACTTCAACGCCGTCCCGCGTTTCACCATCTTCAGCAACATGGCCGCCCTGAACGGCCACGTGACCCTGGCCGGCCTGACCAACGACGTGACGCTGGGGACCAACGGCTTCACCAACGGCCAGTACTCCAACCACAACTCCATCGCCGTCAGCCTGGGGAAGAGCAACCTGGCCAATCCGCAGGTGCTGCCGGCCAAGCCGACGCCGTCGGGCGGCGGCGAATACGAGTCGGGGCGGCTCCAGGTCCAGTCGCTGATCGCCGGGGACGAGATCCACTTCTCGCCGCAGTGGGCGCTGCAGGGCGTGGTCAGCACCGCGTTCCTGAACTCCACGAGCTGGTCGAAGACCGGCGCGATCACCGCCTCCAACAGCGAGAGCTGGGTCTGGAGCCCGACCGTCAGCCTGATCTACAAGCCGCTGGAGCGGCTCTCCCTCTACGCGACCTACGCCAACAACGTCGAGCAGGGCGAGACCGCGCCGGCCGGCTCCAAGAACGTCAACGTCACCCTGAGCCCCTACCGCGACACCGACTACGAGGCCGGGTTCAAGTACGCCCTGACGCCGGACTTCCTGGTCACCGTCGACGGGTTCCGGATGACCCGCCCGCTGGCCCAGACGGTTGCGGCGACCAACCTCTTCCAGGTCATCGGGACCCAGCGGAACTGGGGCGCGGAGGTCTATGGCCAGGGCGCCCTCGGCCCCGACCTCAGCCTGCTGGGCGGCATCACCTATGTGGATGCGCGGCTCGAGGGCTCGCTGCTGCCCGATACCAACGACAAGCGCGTGGTGGGCGTGCCGAACTGGAAGGCCGACCTGGCCGCGGACGTGCACCCGGTGTCGCTGAAAGGCCTGGCCTTCACCGGCGCGATCCACTTCGAGGGCGACCGCGCGGCGACCAACACCAACAATTCCTTCGCGCCGTCCTATGTCACCGTCGACCTCGGACTTCGCTACAGCACCATGCTCGGCGGGCGCCACGAGACGGCCCGGCTGCAGGTGATGAACGTGGGGGACACCCGCTATTACACCGCCATCGCGGACGGCAACATCGTGGGCAGCGCCGGCGCCAACACCGCCTACATCGCCCCGCCGCGGACAGTGATGGCCAGCCTGGAGTTCGACTACTGACCGGGGGCAGGCTCGGGGACGGCGCGACCGGTCTTTGATCGGTGGGCCGCCCCGACTATGTCTGGCCCATGGCCCAACTTTCCGATGACTGCTTCGCGCTCGGCGGACCCATGCGGTCGGTCGACGAGGCGGTCGCCCTCATCGTCGCCCAGCTGAGCCCGGTGGACGGCGCCGAGCGCGTGGCGCTGGGCGAGGCGGACGGGCGGGTGCTGGTCCAGGATCTGGTCGCCCGGCTGAGCCTGCCGCCGTTCACCAACTCGGCGGTCGACGGCTATGCGGTGCGCGGCGAGGACCTGCCGGCCGGCGAGGCTCTGCCCTTCGAGGTCGCCTCCCGGACCCAGGCGGGCATGTCGGCGGGAGCGCCCGTCCCGCCCGGCAAGGCGGTCCGCATCTTCACCGGCGCGCCCATGCCGCCGGACGCCGACACCGTGTTCATGCAGGAGGACGTCACCGTCGACGAGGAGGGCCGCGCGGTCCTGCCGGCGGGGCTGAAGCGCGGCGCCAACGTGCGCCCGGCGGGCGAGGACATCCCCGAGGGCAGGCCGATCCTGCCGGCCGGCCGGCGGCTGCGGCCTCAGGACGTGGCCGTCGCCGCCGCCCAGGGCCTGACCGAGCTCGAGGTGCGCCGGCGCGTGCGGGTCGCGGTGTTCTCCAACGGCGACGAGATCGTCGAGCCCGGCCGGGCCCGCGGCGCGTCGCAGCTCTACGATTCCAACCGCTTCATGCTGGCCGCCATGCTGCGGCGGATCGGCTGCCTGGTCACCGACCTCGGCATCCTGCCCGACGACGCCGGGGCCATCGCCGGCATCCTCGAGCAGGGCGCCGCCCGGCACGACCTGATCCTGACCTCCGGCGGGGTCTCCACCGGCGATGCGGACTATGTGAAGGCGGCCATCGACCAGGTCGGCTCGATGGTGTTCTGGCGGATGGCCATCAAGCCCGGCCGGCCGGTGGCCATGGGGGTGATCAAGGGCTGCCCGTTCATCGGCCTGCCCGGCAATCCGGTGGCCAGCTTCGTGACCTTCGCCCACGTGGCCCGGCCGGCGATCTTCGCCCTGGCGGGCGCCGAATGGCGCAGGCCCGTGGGCGCCCAGGTCCGGGCGGCGTTCAGCTACCGAAAGAAATCCGGTCGCCGCGAATACGTCCGCGCGAGCCTGCGCGCCGGCGAGGACGGCCTGCTGGAGGCGGTGAAGTTCCCGCGCGAGGGGGCGGGCCTGTTGTCGTCCCTCATCGACACGGACGGCCTTGTCGAGCTATCCGAGGACATCACCACCATAGAGCCGGGTCGGATGGTCGAGTTCATGACCTATTCGTCGCTGCTCTGATGCGCGCGCAGGGCCTTGGTCGAGAGAAGGACGGGTATGAACGCTGAAGTTCCGCGTCGCCGGCGCGACCGGGGCCCCAAGGGCCGGGCGGTCGAGGACAAGGCCCTGGCCGACGTGCGCGAGCTGCTCGGATCCCGTCCCCGCCGGCGCGACCTGCTGATCGAACACCTGCACCTGATCCAGGACCGCTTCGGCCACCTGTCCGCCCGCCACATGCGCGCCCTGGCCGAGGAGATGCGGCTGTCCCAGGCCGAGGTCTACGAGGTCGCCTCCTTCTACGACCACTTCGACGTGGTGCACGAAGGCCAGACCCCGCCCGCGCCGATCACCATCCGGGTCTGCGAGTCCATCGCCTGCATGCTGGCCGGCAGCGAGCAGCTGATCGAGGCCCTGACCGCCAGCGTCGATCCCGCCGACGTGCGGGTGGTCCGCGCCCCCTGCGTCGGCCGCTGCGCCACCGCGCCGGCCGCCCGCGTCGGCGACCGCGAGGTCGACCACGCCACGGTGGAGGGCCTCCGCCACATGGCCCTGGAGGGCATGACCGAGGTGGTGGTCCCCGACTACATCGGCCTGGAAACCTACCAGGTCCGCGGCGGCTACCGGACCCTGGCCAGGGTGCGCTCGGGCGAGCTCACCCCCGAGGCCATGATCGAGACGCTGCAGAACGGCGGCCTGCGCGGCCTCGGCGGCGCCGGTTTCCCGACCGGGCGCAAGTGGAGCATCGTGCGCGGCTTCGCGGGCCCGCGGCTGATGACGATCAACGGCGACGAGGGCGAGCCCGGCACCTTCAAGGACCGCTGGTTCCTCGAGCGCGATCCCCACCGCGCCCTGGAAGGCGCGCTGATCGCCGCCCACGCGGTGGAGGCCGAGCGCATCTATTTCTACATGCGCGACGAATACCCGGCCGTGCTGCACATCCTGCGCGCCGAGATCGCCGCGCTGGAGGCCGCCGGCATCGCACCGCCCGGCTTCATCGAGCTGCGCCGCGGCGCCGGCGCCTAGACCTGCGGCGCGGAGAGCGCGAGGCTGGAGAGCATCGAGGGCAAGCGCGGGCTGCCGCGCAACCGCCCGCCCTACATCGCCGAGGTGGGCCTGTTCGGCCGTCCGACGCTGAACCAGAACGTCGAGACCCTGTGGTGGGTCCGCGACATCCTCGAGAACGGCCCCGAATGGTTCGCCGCCCAGGGTAAGCCCGAGCATCCCGGCGTCCGCTCCTGGTCGGTCTCCGGGCGGGTCAGGGAGCCGGGGGTCAAGCAGGCGCCGGCCGGGGTCACGGTGCGCGAGCTGATCGAGGACTACTGCGGCGGCATGGCCGACGGCCACACCTTCAAGGCCTATCTGCCCGGCGGCGCCTCGGGGGGCATCCTGCCTGCCTCGATGGGCGACATCCCGCTGGATTTCGGCGGCGAGCTGGCGAAACAGGGCGCGTTCGTGGGATCGCACGCTATCGTGGTGTTCTCCGACAAGGACAGCGCCAAGGACGCAACCCTCAACCTGCTGAAGTTCTTCAAGCATGAGAGCTGCGGCCAATGCACCCCCTGCCGCGAAGGCGCGGGCAAGCTGGTCGACCTCTTGCAGAAGGAGAGCCCCCTGGACGAGGCGGCGATCCGGGACCTGGAGGCGGTCATGCGGGACGCCTCCATCTGCGGCCTGGGCCAGGCGGCGCCCAACCCGGTGAACCACCTGTTGATCCATTTCCGCGAGGACATCTGAGCATGACCGATCGGATCGAATTCATCCTCGACGGCAAGACCGTCGCGGCCGAGGCCGGCGAGACCATCTGGGACGTCGCCAAGCGCGAGGGGAACAAGATCCCCCACCTCTGTCATGTCGACATGCCGGGCTACCGGCCCGACGGCAACTGCCGCGCCTGCATGGTCGACGTGAAGGGCGAGCGGGTGCTGACCGCCTCGTGCATCAGGAAGCCCACCGCCGGCATGGAGGTGCAGACCCAGAGCGAGCGCGCCGTGAAGGCCCGCCACATGGTCTTCGAGCTCTTGGCCAGCAACATGCGCCCGGCCGAGGAAGGTCCCGACAACCAGTCGGTGTTCTGGACCTGGGCCGGGTCGATGGGGATCACCGGCTCGGACCGCTTCGAGTCCAAGTTCGCCGACGCGCACGTCCACGCCGAGTTCGACATCACCAACCCGGCCATCGCGGTGAATCTCGACGCCTGCATCTCGTGCGGGGCCTGCGTGCGCGCCTGCCGCGAGGTCCAGGTCAACGACGTGATCGGCATGGGCGAGCGCGGCGGCCACGCGGCGCCGGTGTTCGACCTGCACGACCCCATGGGCCTGTCGACCTGCGTCAGCTGCGGCGAGTGCGTCCAGGCCTGCCCCACCGGCGCGCTCTACGAGAAGTCGCTGATGGACAAGACCAGCCGTCGGCGGGAGATCCAGGCGTTCGACAAGGAGGTCGATTCCGTCTGCCCGTTCTGCGGCGTGGGCTGCCAGACCAAGGTCCTGGTCAAGGACAACCGGATCGTCCAGATCGACGGCCGCGACGGCTTCGCCAACGAGAACCGCCTGTGCGTGAAGGGCCGCTTCGGCTTCGACTACGCCATGTCGCCCGAGCGCCTGACCACGCCCTTGATCCGCCGCGACGACGCGCCCAAGGACGGCGACGCCGACCTGCGCGGCGCCGATCCCCTGACCATCTTCCGCCAAGCCACCTGGGAAGAGGCCATGGAGCGGGCCGCCGCCGGCCTGGTGAAGCTCCGCCAGGCGCATGGCGGCAAGGCGCTGTCCGGCTTCGGCTCGGCCAAGGGCTCCAACGAGGAGGCCTATCTGTTCCAGAAGCTGGTGCGGGTGGGCTTCGGGACCAACAACGTCGACCACTGCACCCGCCTGTGCCACGCCTCCTCGGTGGCGGCGCTGATGGAGGGGGTGGGATCCGGCGCGGTCTCGGCGCCCTTCACCGACGCCATGAAGGCCGAGTGCATCATCGTCATCGGCGCCCGGCCCACCACCAACCACCCGGTGGCCGCGACCTACTTCAAGCAGGCCGTGAAGAAGGGCGCCAAGCTGATCATCATGGATCCGCGCGGCCAGGACATGATGCGCCACGCCACCTATTCGCTGCGCTTCCGGCCGGGCAGCGACGTGGCCATGCTGAACGCGCTGCTGCACGTGATCATCGAGGAGAAGCTCTACGACGAGCAGTACATCCAGGCGAACGTCTCGGGCTTCGAGGCGCTGAAGGAAAAGGTCAAGGGCTTCTCGCCGGAGTCCATGGCCGACGTCTGCGGCATCGACGCCAAGACCCTGCGCGAGGTGGCGCGCACCTACGCCACCTCCGAGCGCTCGATCATCTTCTGGGGCATGGGCATCTCCCAGCACACCCACGGCACCGACAACGCCCGCTGCCTGATCGCCCTGTCGCTGATCACCGGCCAGATCGGCCGGCCGGGCACGGGCCTGCATCCGCTGCGCGGCCAGAACAACGTCCAGGGCGCCTCCGACGTCGGCCTGATCCCGATGTACTTCCCGGACTACAAGTCGGTGGAGAACCCCGACATCCGCGGCTTCTACGAGAACTTCTGGGGCCAGACGCTGGACCCCAAGAAGGGCCTGACCGTGGTCGAGATCGTGGACGCGATCCACGAGGGCGAGATCAAGGGCATGTACATCATGGGCGAGAACCCCGCGATGTCGGACCCCGACCAGCAGCACGCCCGCCATGCCCTGGCCAAGCTCGAGCATCTGGTGGTGCAGGACATCTTCTTCACCGAGACCGCCTGGCACGCCGACGTGATCTTCCCGGCCTCGGCCCACGCCGAGAAGCTGGGCACCTACACCAACACCAACCGTCAGGTGCAGATCGGCCGTCCGGCCCTCGACATGCCCGGCCAGGCCCGCCAGGACTGGGAGCTGATCGTCGAGCTGGGCCAGAGGATCGGGATGGACTGGCGCTACGACCAGGTCTCGGACGTCTATGCCGAAATGGGCAAGGCCATGCCGTCGCTGAACAACATCTCCTGGGAGCGGCTGGAGCGCGAGGACTCGGTGATCTATCCGGCCCGCGGCCCCGACATCCCGGGCGACGAGGTGGTGTTCACCTCCGGCTTCCCCACCTCCGACGGCCGCGGCCGCATCGTGCCGGCCGACCTGCTGCCGCCGGCCGAGGTTCCGGACGCCGAGTACCCGATGGTGCTGACCACCGGCCGCATGCTCGAGCACTGGCACACCGGCGCCATGACCCGCCGCGCCGGCGTGCTCGACGCCATCGAGCCCCAGGGCATCGCCGCCATGAACCCGCGGACGATCGCGCGCCAGGACCTGACGCCGGGCGACATGATCGCGGTGGAGACCCGCCGCGGCCGGATCGAGGCGGTGCTGCGCGCCGACCGCGACGTCGCCGAGGACATGGTCTTCATGCCCTTCTGCTTCAACGAAAGTCCGGCCAACAAGCTGACCAACCCGATGCTGGACCCCTACGGCAAGATCCCCGAGTTCAAGTACTGCGCCGCCCGGGTCGAGGCGGTGCGACAGCCGGTGGTCGAACCGGCCGAATGAGGATGCCCAGCGGGTGCGCCTGATCGGGCTGTCCGGGTGGAGCGGCTCGGGCAAGACCACCCTGCTCACCGTCCTGATCCCGGCCCTGATCCGGCGTGGGCGCACGGTGTCGACCGTCAAGCACGCGCACCATGCCTTCGACGTCGACAAGCCGGGCAAGGATTCCTACGTCCACCGCGAGGCCGGCGCCCATGAGGTGCTGATCTCCTCCGAGCGGCGCTGGGCCCTGATGCACGAGCATCGCGGCGCGGCCGAGCCGGACCTGGCCGAGCTGGTGGGACACCTGGCCCCGGTCGACCTCGTGCTGGTCGAGGGCTTCAAGCGCCAGGGGCACCCGAAGATCGAGATCCACCGGTCGGCGGTGGGCAAGCCGCTGCTCTTTCCGGACGATGCGCAGATCGCGGCCATCGCCAGCGATCCGGTGATGGCCGAGGCGCCGATCCCCCACGTCGGCCTGGACGACGTCGCCGCCATCGCCGACCTGGTCGAGCGGCTTGCCGTCGCTGTGGACCAGATCGCCTGGCGCCCTCTGCGGCCCTAGAGCAGGTTGCGATCTGATGGAATCAGATCGCCGCTCTAGATCTTTGCATTCACGCGCGTTCTGTTCCCAACACCGGTTCCCGCTTTTCGGAACGCGCTCTAGAACCCGCCCTCGACCAGATCGAGCCGGATGACCTCGACCTCCTCGCCCTCGGCGGCGGCGGGGGCATGCGGGGCGCGGCGGATCAGGCAGTCGGCGTGGGCCAGCAGGGCCTGCATGGCGCTGTCCTGGGCGCGGAAGGGCGTCACCAACAACGTCCCGTCGGCCCCGCGCTCCAGCCGCCCCCGGCCATATTCCTCGCGCTTGTCGTTCTGGCCCAGGGCGACGGTCAGCCGCGCCCGCTCGAACTGCGGCTGGGTCTCGGCCATGCCCAGCATCTTCCGGAGCGCCGGCCTCAGGAACAGCATGGCGCAGACCAGGGCCGAGACCGGGTTGCCCGGCACGCCCAGCACCGGCAGTTCGCCGATCCGGCCGAACATCAGCGGCTTTCCCGGCCGCATGGCGATGCGCCAGAAGTCCGGCTGGAAGCCGCGCTCGGCGATGCCGGCCTGCACCAGGTCGTGGTCGCCCACCGAGGCGCCGCCCGAGGTGATCAGGATGTCGGCGCCCCTGGCCCGGTCGGCGGCCTCGGCGATGGCCCGGGTCTCGTCCGAGGCGATGCCGATCTCGACCGCCTCGGCGCCCCAGCTTCGCACCGCCGCGGCCAGGGCGATGCCGTTGGAGCCGACGATCTGGTCGGGCCCCGGAACGGAGCCCGGCGCCACCAGCTCGTCGCCGGTCGACAGGATGGCCACGCGCGGGCGGCGGCGCACGGGAACCTCGCCATGGCCCGCGGAGGCCAGCAGCCCCAGGTCGCGGGCGCCGATCGCCCGGCCCGCCGGGACCAGCAGCTGGCCGACGCTGAAATCCATGCCCGCCTTGCGGATGAAGCGGCCCCTGGGCGGAACCTCGGCGATCACCACCTCCTCGCCGCTCTCCTCGGAGTCTTCCTGCAGGGCGATGGTGTCGGCGCCCTCCGGCACCACCGCGCCGGTGAAGATGCGGATGCAGGCGCCCGGCGTCAGCCGGCCCTTGAAGCGCTCGCCGGCGCGCGAGACCCCGATCTTCCTCAGCCGCGCCGGCATCGTCCGGGCGTCCTCGGCCCTCAAGGCGTAGCCGTCCATGGCCGAGACCGCATCGGGGGGATGGTTCAGCCGCGCCTCGAGGTCGGCGCCGGCGACGCGGCCGTGCGCCTGGGCGATGGGGACGGTCTCGACCTCCAGCGGCCGCAGGGCCGACAGGATGCGCGCGCGCGCCTCCTCCACCGAGATCAGGCCTGAATCCGGGTGCTCGAAACGGGGCTTGGAGGGCGCGGCCGACATGGCGCCCTGTTTAAGCGCTGGGCGGGAAGACGGCCAGGGCCGAGGCCTCTATCATCGGCCCATGAGCGCCTCCGCATCCCCCGCATCCGGCACCGCCGTCGGCATGGTGGTGGCCGGCGGGCGCTCGACGCGCTTTGGCGGCGAGAAGGCCGTGGCGCTGCTGCAGGGCCGGCCGCTGCTGCTCTGGGCGGTGCGCCGGCTGCGGCGCTCCTGCGGCGAGGTGGCGGTCAACGCCCGGCCGGGGACCGAGACCGAGGCCCTGGCCCGGGCGGAGGGACTTCAGGTGCTGCACGACGCCCCGGGCGATCCGGACGGGCCGCTGGCGGGGGTCAAGGCGGGGCTGGCCTGGGCCAAGGCGCGGGGGGCGGCCCTCCTGGCCGTCAGCCCGTGCGACGCGCCGC
This sequence comes from Caulobacteraceae bacterium, assembly GCA_025450315.1. GTDB lineage: Bacteria > Pseudomonadota > Alphaproteobacteria > Caulobacterales > Caulobacteraceae > JANWHQ01. The sequence goes on along the minus strand of JANWHQ010000064.1, from coordinate 44,255 downwards.
TGTTGCCCCACGACCTGTTCGATCGGCTGATCGAGGCCGCCGGGGCGGGGGCGGCGATGGCGGTGACCTCCGAGGGCCGCCAGCCGCTCTGCGCGGTCTGGCCGGTGGGCGCCCTGCCGTCGCTGGCCGAGGCGCTGAAGGACGGCGCCCATCCGCCGACCTGGCGCGCCCTGGAGGGGCTGGGCGCGGTCCAGGTGGCGTTCGAACCTCCGGACGCCTTCGCCAACGTCAACACCCGCGAGGACCTCGAGATCGCCGCGCGCCGTCTGGCCGGGATGCGCCCCGCGCCCTGAGTCAGGACGGCGGCGCGGCGGGCGGCGGCGCCTTGGGCTTCTTCTTCCTGTTCTCGGGGAAGGCCGCCACCGGGTTGTCGGCCAGGTTCGGCCGGTCGGCGATCTGGTCGGCGCGCTGGTCGTAATAGAGCTGGCGCAAGGTGGCGTACTCGTCCTTGGTGTCGCCGGCCTCGGCCGCGCCGCGGGCGACCTGGCGGATGCCGATGGTCGAGGGCTGGACCACCAGGGCCACCACGTGCAGGCCGCGGCGCTCCCAGGCCGTCATCGGGAACCAGTGGCCGGGCAGCAGCAGGTTGTCGACGAAGCCCGCGGCGCCGTCGCGCGCGGTCGTGGGGCCGGTGATCGGGATGTAGACATAGGGGCCCGCGGTGATGCCCCACATGGCCAGGGTCTGGCCGAAGTCCTCGCGGGTGCGCTTCAGCCCGAGCCTGCTGGCCACGTCGAACACGCCCAGCACCCCGACGGTGGAGTTCACCGCGAAGCGGGCGACCGAGCTGGCGCCTCGCTTCGGCTTGGCCTGCAGAATGTCGTTGGCCGCGGTGTCCGGCTCGTCGAGATTGTCGAAGGCGTTGTAAAGGCCTTCGCGCACCGGGGCCGGGATCCACCGGGCGGTGAAGATGATCCGTCCCCGGCCGGCCAGGACGGTGTTGATCCATTGGTCGACGTGGAACAGCCGCCGGTTGACCGGCTCCAGCGGGTCCTCCATGGGGCCGGCCTCCAGCTGGGACTTGTCCACGGGCGGCGGGGCGGCCAGGGCGGGAGGGGCGAACGCCAGCGGCGCCAGGGCCAGGCCCAGCAGTCCGAGCACGCGACGGGGGAGGCGAATCGACCCGCTCATGCGCTCAGCTTGACACTGTTACATAAAGATATCCGTATATCTTTATGTCGATGGGGCTGAAGGAGGGGGTCGAAGTCCTGCGCGCCGCCGGGGAGCCCTCGCGGCTGCGGATCGTCGCGCTCCTGGCCCGTGAGGAACTGGCGGTCATGGAACTGTGCCAGATCATGGACCAAAGCCAGCCGCGCGTCTCCCGTCATCTGCGCCTTCTCACCGCCAGCGGCCTGGTCGAGCGGTTTCCCGACGGCGGCTGGGCCTTCTATCGACTCACCGCCGATCCCGGCCGCCGGGCGATACTCGACCGTGTTCTGTCGATCGTCGATGAGCATGACGCATCCTTGGCGCGAGATCGCGACCAATTGGCGGCGGTTCGGGCAGAACGCGGCGCCAAGGCTCAAGCCTACTTCGAGCGCAACGCGCCACTGTGGGATCAGCTCCGCTCGTTGCATGTGTCGGAGGCCGATGTGGAGGCCGCCATCCTGGCCGCGACGCCGGAAGGTCCGATCAATTGCCTGGTCGATCTGGGCGCCGGCGCGGGACGGATGCTGACCCTGCTGGCCGGGCGGGCCCGGTTCGCGCTCGGCCTGGACCTGTCGCACCAGATGCTGAACATCGCCCGTATGCGGGTGGCCGAGGCGGGGCTGCAGCATTGCGAGCTGAGGCATGGGGACGTGTTCGCGACGGGCCTGCCCGACCGCTCGGCGGACCTGGTGGTGATGCACCAGGTGCTGCACTACCTGTCCGATCCCGCCGCGGCGGTGGCCGAGGCGGCCCGGCTGGTCTCGTCCGGCGGGCGGCTGCTGGTCATCGATTTCGCGCCGCACGGGCTGGAGTATCTGCGCGAGGCCCATCAGCACCGCCGTCTCGGCTTTCCCGACGAGGAGATGGCCCGCTGGCTCGCGGCCGCCGGCCTCCGCCGCCCGAAGGTCACCACCTTGCCGGCCAGCGCGCCGGGCGGCCTCACCGTGAAGGTCTGGGCCGCCGACCGCCGGCCTGCGGCCGCTTAGCCCTCACCGGCCGCAAGGGCGGACGAGAGGCTGTCGTCCGGCGGGCCGGATCAGCCGCCGCTCGGCGCCAGCCGCGCCGCCGTGGCCTGGCAGCGGTCGGGCAGGGCCCAGGACATCCAGGTCTGGGCCAGCTGGCGCGGCTCGGCGGTGTCGGCGCCCGTCCAGGCTTCGCGGCCCTTGGCCACGGCGGCGGCCCGGTCGACCCCGCCGGTCTTGCCGGTGCCCTCCAGGACGTCGAGCGCCCGCTCGTAGCTGGCCAGGATCTTCTCGCCGCGCAGGTGCTGCACGCGATAGCCGTCCATCACCTTGTCCAGCGGCGTGCCGGCGTCGGGGAACTCCCCCTCGATGCGGCGCACCTGCGGCAGCACCTTGTCGTAGAGCGCCAGATGGCCGGCCAGGGCGCCGTAGCACCAGCCCATGAAGCCGTAGTCGTCGGTTGGGGCGCCGGACGGGAAGGGGTCCTCGCCGTTGAACACCGCGTCGGCGTCGGCCTGGGCGTCCTTGGTGGCGCCGGTGGTGGTGGAGACCGGTCCCTGGGCGGGGGGCGCGTCGGCCTGGGCGAGCGTCAGCTGCGACGGGCCCGAGGCCAGGAGGGCCAGGGAAGAGAGCAAGGCGGCAAAGCCCATGTGGGGTCCTTTCGGGTCATCGTGGACGCGCCACCGTCCCGAACCCGCCGCCCCCCGGCGTCTCGATCTCGATGGCGTCGCCGGGCTGCACCGTGATCGAGAAGCAGCCCTGAAGCTCTCTTACAGCGCCGCCTGCTTCGATCAAACGGCTGCGCCCGGGCCGGGCGGCCGCGCCGCCAAGGATCCCCTGCGGCGCGAAGGTGCGCCGGGTCGAAAGCAACGCCGCCTCCATGCCCTCCAGGAAGCGGATCCGGCGCAGGGCGCCGTCGCCGCCGGCCCTGGCGCCGGCGCCGCCCGAGCCCCGCCGCACCCCGAACGCCTCCAGCCGCACGGGGAAGCGCCGCTCGAGGATCTCCGGATCGGTCAGGCGTGAATTGGTCATGTGGGTGTGCACCGCCGAGGCGCCGGGCGCGTCCGCCGTGGCGCCGGCCCCGCCGCAGAGGGTCTCGTAGTACTGCCGCTCGTCGTCGCCGAAGGTGAAGTTGTTCATGGTCCCCTGGGCGTTGGCCATGACGCCCAGCGCGGCATAGAGCGCATCGACGATGTGCTGGCTGGTCTCCACGTTGCCGGCGACCACCGCCGCCGGCGGCGCCGGCGCCAGCATCGAGGGCTCGGGGACCACGATCCTCAGCGGCTTCAGGCAGCCGGCGTTCAGCGGGATCTCGTCCTGGACCAGGGTGCGGAAGACATAGAGCGCCGCGGCGTGGACGATCGAGGTCGGCGCGTTGAAGTTGGAGGGCAGCACGACGCTCGATCCGGTGAAGTCCAGCACCGCCTCGCCGGCCTCCGCGTCGACGGCGATGCGCACCACGATCTCGCCGCCGCCGTCCATGGGAACCCGCGCCGCGCCGTCCCTGAGGCTCGAGATCGCGCGCCGGACGCTGGCCTCGGCGTTGTCCTGGACGAAGCCCATGTAGCGCGCGACCGCCGCCTGGCCATGGGCCGCGATCATCGCCTCGACCGCCGCGGCGCCCGCCTGGCAGGCGGCGATCTGGGCCTTGAGGTCGGCGATGTTGCGCTCGGGCGCCCGCGCGGGCCAGGGGCCGGCGGTCAGGGCCGCCAGGGTCTCGGCCTCCAGGAAGCGCCCGCCGCGCATGATCGGCAGGGCGTCCAGCATCACCCCCTCCTCGTCGATGGTCCGCGAGAAGGGCGGCATCGAGCCCGGCTGCACCCCGCCCACGTCGGCGTGGTGGCCCCGCGCGGCGACATGGAAGGCCGGCGCCTCGGCGTCCGCCAGGAAGACGGGCATGACCACGGTGATGTCGGGCAGGTGGGTGCCGCCGGCGTAGGGGTTGTTGAGGGCGAAGGCGTCGCCGGGACGCAGCCGCGGATGGCGGTCCCGCACCGCCCGCACGCTGGCGCCCATAGATCCCAGGTGCACGGGCATGTGCGGCGCGTTGGCGACCAGGCCGCCGTCCAGGTCGAACAGGGCGCAGGAGAAATCGAGCCGCTCCTTGATGTTCACCGAGCGCGCGGTCCGTTCCAGCGCCGCCCCCATGGCCTCGGCGACCCCCATGAAGCGGCGGTTGAACAGCTCCAGCGTCACCGGGTCGGGCCGCTCCAGCGCCTCGATGGCGGCGGCCGCCCGCGGCGCGGCGCGGACCAGCCGGATCAGGCCGTCCGCCTCCGGATGGGCGGTCCAACCCGGCGCCACGGCGATCTGGGTGTCGCCGCGCACGATCAAGGCGGGGCCGGGAAGGGGGACGGCGAGGCCTTCCGCTTCCACCAGTGGGGCGTCATGGAATTCGCCCCCCGCCCACATCCTTCTTCGCTCATCCCGGCCAAGGCCGGGATCCAGCAACGGAGACGCGGGAGCCTCCGGAAAGAGTGCGACGCTCTCAGACTTCCCTGGAGCCATGGAGCCGACCTGTCCTGGATCCCGGCCTTCGCCGGGATGAGCGGAATCTGGAAGGCTCGCGGCCTCCGCCTCCACCGAGGCGATCAGGCGGGTGTGCCCGGGCTCGGCGAAGCCGAACAGGCGGCGGTGGGCCGCCTCGAAGGCGGTCTCGATCTCGGCCAGCGGCGCCAGCGGAACGGGCAGGGCCGCATCGGCGCCGTCGTAGCGGATGCGCACGCGCAGCTCCGTGGGGCCCGGCTCGGCGCCCTGGGCGGCGAGGTCGGCCGCGACCTCGGCGGCGAGGCGATCGGCGAGGGCGTGGGCTGCGTCCAGGCCGTTCGCGTCCAGCGGCCGCTCCAGGCCGGCCTGCCTCAGCGCCCGCACCTCGGCTTGGCCGATGCCCCAGGCCGAGAGCAGCGAGCCGTAGCGGGGACAGAGCACCTCCTCGGCCCCGAGCGCCTCGGCGACCCAGCAGGCGACCTGCCCGGCCGCGCCGCCGAAGGCCACCAGGGCGTGGCCGCGCGGATCGAAGCCGCGCTCGGTGGAGATGCGTCTGATCGCCTGCACGGTCTGTTCGACCGCCACCGCCAGGAAGCCCTCCGCCGCGGCTTCGGGGCTGGGCGCGCCCATGGCCGAGGCCAGCTCGGCCAGCCGCGCGCGGGCGGCGCCGGCGTCGAGGGGCTGATCGCCCCCCGGTCCGAACACGGCGGGGAAGGCGCCCGGGTCGACGCGGCCCAGCACCAGGTTGGCGTCGGTGACCGTGGCCGGGCCGCCCCGGCCCTAGGCGGCGGGTCCCGGATCGGCGCCGGCGCTGCCGGGCCCCGCGCGGGCCCTCAGGCCGTCGAAGCCGAGGATCGAGCCGCCGCCGGCCGCCACCGTCTCCACGTCGAGCATCGGGGTGCGCAGCTTCACCCCGGCGACCTGGGCCTGCTCGCGCCGCTCCAGAGATCCCGCATAGCGGCAGACGTCTGTGGAGGTGCCCCCCATGTCGAAGCCCAGCGCCGCCGGCCGCCCGGCCTCGATCGCCGTGCGCGCCACCCCCACCACCCCGCCCGCGGGCCCCGACAGCACCGCGTCGCGTCCCCGGAAGGCCTCGGCCCGGACCAGCCCGCCGGCCGAGGTCATGAACCACAGCGGCGCGCCGTCCAGCGCCGCCACCAGCCGCTCGACATGGGCCCTGAGCACCGGCGTCAGATAGGCGTCCGCCACGGTGGTCTCGGCTCGGGGCAGGAAGCGGGGCAGGGGCGACACCTCATGCGAGAGGGCGACGAAGCCGAGGCCCGCCGCCCGGGCCAGCCGGCCGGCGGCGATCTCGTGGGCGGGGTTCAGGTCGGAATGCAGGAAGGCCACGGCGGCGGAGGTGAAGCCGTCCCGCGCCGCGCCCTCCAGCGCCCGGGCCAGCGCCGCCTCGTCCAGCGGCCGCGCCACCTGGCCGTCGGCGCCCAGCCGTTCGGCGGCCTCGACCACCCCCGCGTAGAGGGGCGCTGGCTTGTTGATCTCGAGCGCGAACAGGTGCGGCCGGGCCTGGTCGCCGATGACCAGGGCGTCGGCGAAACCCTCGGTGACGATCAGCAGGGTGCGCGCGCCCTTGCGCTCCAGGAGCGCGTTGGTGGCGACGGTGGTGCCCATCTTGATCGCCGCCACCCGTGCGGCCGGAAACGGCGCCCCGGCCGGGGCGTTCAGCAATCGGCGCATGCCCTCGACGGCGGCGTCCTCGTAGGCCGGCGAGGACGACGGCAGCTTGGCGGTGGCCAGCTCCCCCGACGGGGCGCGGCCGATCACGTCGGTGAAGGTGCCGCCGCGGTCGATCCAGAACTGCCAACCGTCGCAGACGCTGTTGCTGTTTGCCGTTGTCATCACCGCGCCGCGAGCCTAGACTTTGAATACTCCCATGAAGTTCTGGCGCACCATAACAAGCCTCGCCGCGCGGCGGCCGGCTCGGGCCGGTTGCACCGACTGCCCCGACGGGCTGCCGGGCGAGGATCCTGGATTCTCGGCGGCGGTGACCGCCCTGGGCGCCAAGCTGGCCAAGGCCGACGGCCAGGCCGAGCCGACCGAGTTCGTCGCCTTTTCCGAGGTGTTCATGGCCGGCCCCGCCGCGGCGCGCGACGTGCGGCGGCTCTACGACCTGGCGCGGCAGACCACCCGCGGCTTCGAGAGCTACGCCCGCCAGATCGCCCGGCGCTATCGCGCCTGCCCGGGGGTTTTGGAGGAGGTGCTGGAAGGCCTGTTCCACGTCGCCAAGGCCGACGGGGTGGTGACCATCGAGGAGCAGCGCTTCCTGGAGCGGGTGGCCGAGCTGTTCGGCATGTCGCCCCTGACCTGGCGGCGGATCCTGGCCGAGCAGATCGGCGCGCCGGCCGACGACCCCTATGTGGTGCTGGGCGTGAAGCCCGACGTCTCCGACGCCGAGCTCCAGCTCGCCTGGAAGGCGGCGCTGCTGCAGGTCCACCCCGATCGCGCCCTGGCGCGCGGGATGTCCGAACCGGACGCCGGGGCCCGGGCTGCGGCCGTCAATGCCGCGCACGATCAGGTGATGCGCGAGCGCAACGCTTGGACGGCGGCGGAGCCGGCGTGAACTTTTGCGGTGGCGGGCCGTTGACGCCAATGCCCCCTGCGCCGACATACTGAGAGACGCGAGGTCTGGAGACCACGATGGAGCCCATCGCCGCTTCCGGCGACCGGCAGCCCAAGGCCGGAGGGATGCGCCGCCTTGGCGTGGGTCCGCTGGCCTGGATCGGCGGGGCGCTGGCGACGGCGGCCGCGGTGGGTCTCGCCGCCGTGCTGGCGGTGTTCTTCGCCGCCACGGTGGTGGTGGTGGGCATGCTGGGCCTGGCGCTGCTGAGCCTCGGCGGCTTCGCCTACCGCGCCCGCAAGAACCTGCGCCGGCCCGAGCCCGGGGTCATCGAGGCGCGGCATGTGGGCGGCCACTCCTGGGTCGCCTACGGCTGGGACCAGCGCCGCTAGAGCCAAGACCGGCGAATATGGCTAGATCGGCCCCATGGAGCTGATCGAGGCGCCTTCGCCCAATTTCGACGCCCGCCGCAGTCCGCCCGACATGCTGGTGCTGCACTACACCGGCATGCGCACGGGCGAAGAGGCGCTCGCCCGCCTTCGCGACGCCGAGGCCAGGGTCTCCGCCCACTATCTGGTCGAGGAGGACGGCCGCGTCTTCCGGCTGGTCCCCGAGGCGCGCCGGGCCTGGCACGCGGGGGTTTCGTTCTGGCAGGGCGAGCGCGACTGCAACGCCGTCTCCATCGGCGTGGAGATCGTCAATCCCGGGCACGAGTTCGGCTATCGCGCCTTCCCCAAGGCCCAGATCGACCGGGTGCTGGAGCTGGTCGCCGACATCCGCACCCGATGGACCATCCCCGACGACCGCATCGTCGCCCACTCCGACATCGCGCCCGAGCGCAAGGAGGATCCGGGCGAGCTGTTCCCCTGGAAGCGGCTGGCGAAGGCCGGCCACGGCCTGTGGATCGAGCCCAAGCCGGCGCCGGGCGCGCCCCTGCAGGTGGGCGACGTGGGCCCCGGCGTGCTGGTGCTGCAGAGCGGCCTGGTCCGCCTCGGCTACGAGGTGGAGCGCACCGGCGACTACGACGAGCGGCTGGCCAAGGTGGTCGCCGCCTTCCAGCGGCACTGGCGGCCCTCGGCGGTGCATGGGATCGCCGACGGCGAAACCCGCGCGCGGCTGATGGGCCTGCTGCGCCTGCCGCGCTGACCCGCCAGACCCCGATCTCCGGCGGCCGGGTCCACGCCTTGCCCCCGGATCCGGGCGCGGCCCCGAGCTCCAGGCCGAAGGCGCTGGCGAGCTGGGAGGACATCACCCCCTTGGCCCGCAACGAGTGGATCTGCTGGGTCGAGTCCGCCAAGAGGTCCGAAACCCGAAGCAAGCGGATTGGCTGGGGCTGCGAGAACCTCGAGGACGGAAAGCGCCGGCCGATCGATCCGGCCCCCTTCGGCCGGCCGCAGAGGAGCGGTCTTGCAACCGCGAACGTGCCGAGTAAAACTGACTACAAGATGTAGGAGCCTTGCTCTGGCGGCGCCGTTTCGTCCGGCCGGAGGGGAAGGGGAAACAGTCATGACGTCTCGCGTGTCCGCTCTGGTCCGCCAGCCGGCCTTGGCGGCGCTCGCCGCCGCCGTCTGCGCCATGACCGCCTCGGCCGCCGTCTGCGCCATGACCGCCCCGGCCGCCGCTGCCGACGGGCCGGCTGCTCCCTCCGCGGCGGCGGGTGGCCTTGGGCCGCACGGGCCCGGACACTACGAGGAAACCTCCGGACTGAGGCAGAGCCCCGGCTGCAACGGCACGGGGGCCACCTACAGCTTCAGCACCCCGCCCATCGCGCCGGGCCATGTCATCACCAACTTCCAGTTCAGGCTGATCGGCGACAACAGCTGCGGCCAGAAACAGCGCTGGAAGAAGTTCAACGCCAACTGCGAACTGGTGACCGACAAGCCGAACCGGAAGACGGTCGTGTTCGAGCTGCTCACCAATCGCGACCAGTGCTTCGCCTCCGAGACCTTCGGATCGGGCGGCGGCGAAAGCCACAATTCAGGCAATGTGACGACCCGCCAGCACGGGGCGGTGACCATCAGCCAGATGGTGTTCAGCTACGACGTCCAATAGCGGCGGATCGGCCGCGCTCGGCGCCTTGGACCGCGCTGACGCCCTCCCCATCCAATGTCTTCCATACCGACCAGGGACCGCCTCCTTGCCAAGTTCCAGATTACTCTGTATCACAGACTAATCTGGTTGGAGGGAGAGACATCATGCGTGCATGGATAGTCGCCGCCGTGGGGTCTGCGGGCCTGCTGGTTCAGGCGGCCACGGCGCAGGCCGCCACTGTCGTGGTCGTCCTGCATGGGCTCCGCAACGACGCGGGACAGGTGATGGTCGAACTGTGCAACCAGCAGAGTTATCTGCTCTACAGCTGCCCCGGACGGCGGTTCGTTCCGGCCAAGGCGGGCGATCTGGAGGTCCGCTACCAGGGCGTCGCGCCGGGGAGATACGCGGTGACCGTCTTCCACGACGAGAACTCCGACGGCCACCTCAACTTCAACAGCATAGGCATGCCGCTGGAAGGCTGGGGGGCGAGCCGGGAGCCGAAGATCCTCGCCGGACCGCCGGCCTTCGCCGACACGGCCGTGGACGTGGCCGAGCCGCAATCCACGATCGACGTGGCCATGCATTACGCCACGGCCGCCGCCGGGCCTTCGCGGAACTGAGCCGCGTCGATGAAGATCGATCTGGCGGACGCGGCCAAGGCTCTGAAGGATATCGGCCGGGCCGAACAACGGACGGAGACGTTCACGGCCTATGCCAGGGCCGGCCAATCGCTCGTCGTCTGGGGCCTGGTCTGGGCGGCGGCGAACGCCCTGACCGGTTGGATTCCCGGCCATCGGGCCGTGATCTGGTTCCCGGCGCTGGCCGTGGGCGCGGTCGCCAGCGTGTTGCTGCAGCGCGGCCAGGCCTGGGACTGGCGCCGCCCGGCGGCGGTCGCCGTCGTGCTGGCCGCCGGATGGTCCATCGCCCTCGTCTCGGGGCCGCCGACCGGCGCGACCTGGAACGCGCTCATCGCCCTGGTGGCGGCGACGGCCTATCTGCTGCTGGGGATCTGGAAGGGCTTCAGGTTCTGCCTGGTCGGCGTCGCTCTTGGGGGCCTGACCCTTGTCGGATACCTCGGGTTCCGCGAGCGATTCGATCTCTGGATGTCCGTGGTCGGAGGCGGGGGACTTGTTCTCGGCGGCGTCTGGCTCCAGAGGCTTTGACGTGCCTTCGGCGAACGAAATCATCCATCAGCCGGTCAGGCTCAAGGTTCTGGCCGCCTTGAACGCCGCCCGGGGCGCGCCGCTGGAGTTCAACCGGCTCAAGCAGATCACCGAGGCCACCAACGGCAATCTCGGCGCCCATCTCGCCACGCTCGAAGCGAGCGGCTACGTGCGGATGGAGAAGGATTTCGTCGGCAAACGGCCGCGGACCCGGGTCTTCATCACGCCGGCCGGACGGCGCGGCTTCGAAGCGCACGTCGCCTATCTGCGTGAAATCATGGAAGCGGCGGAGATCGCCGGCGCCGAGGCCGACGGCTTCCCGACTTGACTGCGGACGCACCGGCGCCCACCTTGCCGGCGGACCAGACGGCCGGGCGGTCGCTGTTCCCTTCGGGGGATGGAGGAAAGTCCGGGCTCCACGGCGAGAAGGCGGCGGGTAACGCCCGCCGGGGGCGACCCCAGGGACAGCGCCACAGAAAGCAAACCGCCCGGCGCCTCGGCGCCGGGTAAGGGTGAAAGGGTGCGGTAAGAGCGCACCGCGTCTCTGGCGACAGAGGCGGCATGGCAAGCCCCGCCTGGAGCAAGACCGAATAGGGACGACGCGCCGCGGAGCGATCCGCGGCAGGGCCTCGCCGGCCCGAGCCGTCCGGGTAGGTCGCGAGAACCGTCCAGCGATGGGCGGTCCAGAGGAATGGCCGCCGCGTCTGCCCAAGGCCTCGCGTCTTGGACAGGCGGCACAGAACCCGGCTTACAGGCCGTCTGGTCCCTTCGATTTCAGTCCCGAACCAGCCCACGCCGCGGCGTTAACCATCAGGCGCGACCATCAGTTCTCTGTATGTTCTGTGGATAACTTGGGAACTATCCGGTTGACGTACCATCTGCCACATGAGGTAGATTCGGCCCTGACAGGCCGGCGCTCAACCCGAGCCTCCCAAGGCTAGTTCCCGATAATCCACAAGGGAGGCTGGGATGACCGGCCGTGGCCGAAGATGGAGCGCGACTAGGCCGCGGTGATTCGCGGAAGCCGAAGAATGGTTTCGGCAATGACGGTCGCCGCCTCCTCACTGAGGGTGAAAGCGGGCGGCCAGTTGATGCTTCCCCCGCCAAAGGGCCAGAGTCGGACCCCGAACCTGTCGTGCTCAAGATCAAGCTTGAAGTCGGCGAGGACGGTGAAGTTCGCGTGGATGAACAGCTCATTGAACCCGAGGGATACCGACTTCACGTTGGGTGGGTTGTCGGGGACCGTGGGGACATTCGGGAGTTCTGAAATCGGAATCCTTCGTGCGCCTGACGCGTGGCGGGCGTAGCCGGAACGCCATCGGCCCTTGCCGCAGCGGAACAGCCAGATTTGCAGATTGGGCGGCATCTCTCGGCGCTCCATGAACGCGGTGCGCGCGGCCTGGGTGAAAATGGCTTGGTTCCGGATGCTGTGCTCGACGACCATCATCTTGAGCACGATCCAGTTCGCCAGGATCGTCTGGCGGACCAGATCGAGTGAACAACTGTCGGCGGCCTGTAACTGCGTGAGGACTGGCTTGGCCGCGCTCTCTAACCTCGACATCCACCCGCTATTGCAGGTCCCGCAGACGGCATAGATTTTCTTCTGAACGACGTGGCCCTGGCGCGTTTTCCTCCGAATGTTCATCTCAGATGGATGGCCGCCGACGCCGTAGCCTTCGGTGACCCCGGAAGGTGGCCCGAACAGGGGGGCTGCCCAGTCCGGCCATATGTGCTCGCCGGTGAGCTTGTTGCCGCCGCAGAAGATGCAGACCTTTGGCGGCTTCGGTGGTTTCGAACCTGCGGATGACATATCATCGCCCCATGAGCGCTCAGGAAGACGACCAGCGCCGCGATGCGCTGTTGCTGAAGCTACTCAAGACACCGCCCCAGCCGCGCCCTAGGCGCGACCGGAGCCAAGCCAAGACCCCGTCAGGTAGCGTCGAGTCTCCGACCGCGACTCCACGCGGTTAAGGGTCGGTTAACCAAACAGGCCGACCAAAAAGGGAAAGGGCCGCAGCAAGTCGAAACCGACTGCGGCCCCCTCCTAGAAGGCCCTAACGGGTCTTCGTCGGATAGCGGATGGTTTCCACTTCGGTAGTGCGGGGACGCCGCACCGCCTCAGGGATCGGGATAAACCGGCCGGAACCGGCATCCCGCCCAACACGACGAGTTGTGTACTTCACTTGAACCACCTCCTTTCCGGGGCCGGTTGCCCCTTCCGTGCGGGCGCCGGTTTCGGATTGGACGTGGCGAGAAGACGACTCGCGCGTGCAAGGTTATTTGGAGTCGCCAGAAGCGCGAGGCGCCTCAGAATGTCGCAGGCGCTGGATCTTCCGCGCCTTCTGCTTAAGCGTGCGCGGCTTGACCAGGCTGTCGGTAGTAGAGGCGCTTGCCCTTGGCGCCCCGGAGCAGCTCGGCGGCGCGCATGTCATCATCGACGCCCATGGCTTCCCGGTAGCTGTATCGGAAATCGAATTCGGCCAGATAGCGGTGCAGATGGGCCGGGGAGACGTGGTGGAACGTCCCGTAGACGCCGCGCTTCAGGATCGCGAAGTAGCCTTCGGCGGTGTTGCTGTGAGCCTCGCCGCGAACGTACTCGCCCGAGACGTGGTCAACCGAGCTATGGGCCGCGAATTCCCGTCCAGTGGTGACGTAGTAGGCGGCGCCATCCGTCATCAGGTGCGACGAACGATGAACGTTGGTCACGATCTCATTACGCAGGGTCTTGGCCGTGACGCTGGCGACGTGGAACGAGCGGGCGAAGCCGCCACGCTCGACTAGGGTCAGGACGGCTTCCTTGCGGTCGGCCGCTAGCGCCCGATCCTTGGCGCGCTTGTTCGCGTGCTTGTTGCCTTCCTTGCCGCCCATGTAGGTCTCATCGGCTTCGACGGTGCGGCCGGGACCGCCCAGCGGACCGGGATCGCTCGGGCGAGCGGCTTCGCGGAGCCGGTGGAACAGGAACCACGCGGTTTCGTAGGTGCAGCCCATCAGCCGTTGCAGTTGCTTGGCGCTCATCCCCTTCTTGCTGGACGCCATGAAGTGGGCGGCCAGGACCCAGCTCGACAGAGAGACCTTGGAGCGCTCCATCACGGTCCCGACGGTCACGGTGAAGGGCTTGCGGCAATCCTTGCACTTGTGGACACCCGGCCGGGTGGATTGGCCCTGAAGCTTGGTGATCCGGTCGCCAGTGACGCCACAGCGCGGGCAGACCGGGCCGTAGGGCCACAGCAGCGCTTCGAGGTGCGCGCGGGCGGCGTCGTCATCGTGATATATCGGGTTCTTCAGGTTCGATTTGCGGGCGGTCATCGGCTCAGTCCTTAGCTGAGCCCATACTACCTATTGAGCGCGGTACGTCAACCAGATAGTTCCCGATAACTTGACGTCCCAAGCTTTCTGGCCGCATCCGACCAGTTCTGGACCCCAAATGTCATTGGGTGTCATTGCATCCCAATTTATCCCGTGTTAACCCAAATCCGCGCGTCGAGGCCGGACGCGACCGAGGGGCAGTCAGGCTGGCCGCAAGGCGTGGGGGCGATCGGGTGTTTCTCTCGACGTTCGAGAAACAGCTGGACGGCAAGCGGCGCATCGTGGTGCCGCAAGAGTTCCGCGCCCTGGCGTCGGGCCCGTTCGACGGCGTCTTCTGCTTCCCCTCCATCGAGGCCGACTGCATCGAGGCCGGCGGCAAGGCCCTGTTCGACCGCTATCAGGCGGTGATCGAGGAGCTGCCGTTCGGCGATCCCCTGCGTTCCGCGCTGGAGACCTCGATCCTCGGCGGCGCCTGCCGCCTGGCGTTCGACACCGCCGGCCGCATCACCCTGCCCGACAGCCTCTGCCAGGACTTCGCCCTGACCGACTGGGTCGCGGTGGTGGGCCTGGGCGACCGCTTCCAGATCTGGGACCTGGCCGCCTTCCGCGCCCACCGGGCCGCCCAGCGCAAGGCCGCGCGCGAGGGCCTGGCGGCGCTGCGCAACCAGCAACGCGCCCAGCGACAGGGTTCGGCGGCATGACCGAGGCGCCGCACGTCCCGGTGCTGCTGCCCGAGGTGCTGGAGGCCCTGGGCCCGGCGCCCGGCCGGACGGTGATCGACGGGACCTTCGGCGCCGGCGGCTACAGCAAGGCCATCCTGGAGACCGGCGCCGAGGTGCTGGCCCTCGACCGCGACCCTTCCGCCGCCCGCTTCGCCCAGCCGCTGGCGGCCGCCTTCGACGGCCGCTTCCATTTCGCCCAGAGCCGCTTCTCGCAGATGCAGGCCCGGCTGCAGGAGATCGGCCGCGAGCACTGCGACGGCGTGGCCCTCGACCTCGGCGTCTCGTCCATGCAGATCGACGAGCCCGAGCGCGGCTTCTCGTTCATGAGGGACGGCCCGCTGGACATGCGCATGGGCCCCGACGGTCCCAGCGCCGCGGACCTGGTCAACACCTTGGAGCCGGCCGAACTGGCGCGGATCTTCTTCGTCTATGGCGAGGAGCGGCAGTCGCGACGTATCGCCGCCGCCCTGGCGCGCCGCCGGGCCCTTGAACCTTTCGCACGCACCCTCGATCTCGCCGAATCTGTGGAAAAGGCGGTGGGCGGGCGCCGCGGCGCCCCCATCCACCCGGCCACCCGCGTATTCCAGGCGCTCAGAATCGCGGTCAACCAGGAGCTCTCCGAGCTTGAGGCCGGGCTGGACGCGGCGGAGCGGGTGTTGAGGTCGGGCGGCAAGCTGGCGGTGGTCACCTTCCATTCGCTGGAAGACCGGATCGTGAAGGCCTTCTTCACCGAGCGGGCCGGCCGCCTGCCCGCCGGCTCCCGCCACCTGCCGCCCTCCGCGGCCGGCCCCGAGCCCACCTTCGAGCTGCTGTTCAAGGGCGCCCGCGCGCCCGGCCCCGCCGAAATGGCCGCCAACCCCCGCGCCCGCTCGGCCAAGCTGCGCGCCGGCGTGCGCACCGCCGCCCCGGCGTTCCGGAGGGCGGCATGAGGGTCTCGGGCCTGTTCACCCGCAGGGTCCGGGGCGTGCGCCTGGTCAACGTCTGGGGCGCGGGCCTCCTGCTGGTGCTGGTGATCGGCCTCTACCTGGTGAAGACCTTCGCCGGCGGCGAACGGGCCGACATCGCCTCCACCGAGCTGCAGATCGCCGACGAGCAGCACAGGATCCGGCTGCTGCACGCCGAGCTGGCCTATCTGGAGCAGCCCGCGCGGATCGAGCGTCTGTCGGAGCAGTACCTCGGCATGGCGCCGACCTCCGGCAAGCACGAGGCCACCCTCGCCGAACTCGGCCAGATCGCCCGCGGGCCGGCCGATCCCAAGGCCAAGCCCGCCGACGCCGACGCCGCCCAGGCCGCGCCCGCGGCCTCGTCCGAGCCGCCCGCCGCCTCGGCGTCCGGGCCCGCGGCCGGGGACGACCAATGAGCCCGGTGGATTTCGTCAGGGGCGGCGGCTCTTCGGTCTGGTCCTGGCTCGGCGAGCGCATCTGGAGCCTGGACCGCGCCTTCGAAACCGCCCGCGCCCAGCGCCGCGAGCAGGACGCCAGCTACCGCATCTTCTTCGTGCTGGTGCTGTTCGCCACCGGCTTCATCACCCTGGCGGCCGGCGCCGTCACCGCCTCGCTGGTGATGGGCTCGCGCGACGCGGCCGGCGCCCCGCCGCTTCCCGTCGCCCGCGCCGACCTGGTGGACCGCAACGGCCAGCTCCTGGCGCTCGACCTGACCCACTACGGCGCCTACCTCGACCCGCACGACGTCTGGGACGTGGGCGAGACCCGCACCGCCCTGATGGGGGCCCTGCCGGCCCAGGCGCGCGAGCGGGTGGACAAGGCCTTCGCCTCCGGCCGTCGCACCTATCTGGTCGGCGGCCTGACGCCCGAGCAGAAGGACAAGCTGCACGACCTCGGCCTGCCCGGCCTGTCCTTCGAGGAGGAGGATCGCCGGGTCTATCCGCTGGGCACGACCGCCGCGCACCTGATCGGCTTCACCGATACCGGCGGCCGCGGACTGGCCGGCGCCGAAAGGGGGCTGGACAAGCTGATCCTGCAGGACGGCGCGGACGGCAAGCCGGTGGCCCTGTCCATCGACCTCAGGGTGCAGGCGGCGCTGGACGAGGAGATCAAGAACGCCGCCCAGACCTTCCAGACCGAAGGCGCGGTCGGCATCGTGGTCGACATGAAGACCGGCGAGATCCTCGCCATGTCCAGCTATCCCGCCTTCGATCCCAACGAGCCGGGCAAGACCCCGGTGGCCAACCTGACCAACCACGCCGCCCAGACGGTCTACGAGCCGGGCTCGGTGTTCAAGGTCTTCACCCTGGCCATGGGCATCGACTCCGGGGTGGCCAATGTCGACACGCCCTTCGACGTGCGCACGCCGCTGGTGCTGCCGGGCCGGATCATCCACGACGACGAGAAGGGCGATTCCACCCTGCCGTTGTGGAAGGTGTTCACCCATTCCTCGAACATCGGCGCGGCCAAGCTCGGCCTGATGGTCGGCCCCGACCTGATGAACCGCTATTTCGGCAGCTTCGGCCTGTTCGCCGCCGCGCCCAGCGAGCTGGCCGAGTCCGCCCGGCCGCTGCATTCCAGGAAGCTGGACGCCAACACCATCGCCTCCATGTCCTTCGGCCAGGCGATCTCGGTCAGCCCCCTGGCCCTGGCCACCGGCATGACCGCGATCCTGGATGGGGGCGTCTACCGGCCCCTGACCATCAAGAAGCTCGACGGGCCGCCTCCCGAAGGCCGGCGGGTGGTCAAGCAATCCACCTCGCGCACCATGCTGGACCTGATGCGGCTGAACGCCGTGCAGGGGACCGGCCGCAAGGCCGACGCCCTGGCCCCGGGCCTGCGGGTCGGCGGCAAGACCGGCACCGCCCAGAAGGCCGTCGGCGGCCACTACGGCAAGGAGCGGGTCACCTCCTTCGCCTCGGTGTTCCCCACCGACGGGCCGATGGACGCCCACCGTTACTTCGTCCTGGTCACGCTGGACTCTCCGCATCCGACGAAGGACACGTTCGGCCTGACAGAGGGGGCCTGGAACGCGGCGCCCACCGCGGGCCGCGTGATCGACCGCATCGCCCCCTTCCTGGGCGTTCAGCGTGTCGCCGTGGCGGCCGGTGCGGCCCAGGCCATCACCTCGCCGCAGGACCTGGGTGGAGGCGAAGACTAGTGACGCGTCTGTCCGACCTCCTCCAGCGCGACCTGGCCTCCGATCCCGAGATCCGCGGCGTCACCGCCGACAGCCGCAAGGTCCAGCCCGGCTTCCTGTTCGTGGCCCTGCCCGGGTCCAGGGCCGACGGCCGCAGCTTCATCCCCGCGGCGATCCAGGCCGGAGCCGCGGCGGTGCTGGCGCCCGACGACGTGAAGGGGCTGTCCGCGCCGGTGGTGCACGCCTCGGATCTGCGCCGCGCCTACGCCCTGGCCGCGCGCGCCTTCTACGGCGCCCAGCCCAAGACCTGCGTGGCCGTCACCGGCACCAACGGCAAGACCTCGGTGGCGGTGTTCTGCCGCCAGATCTTCGAACGCCTGGGCCGCCGCAGCGCCAGCATGGGCACGCTCGGCGTGCGCGCCATGGGCGAGCAGCTGACCCCGCCGGGCCTGACCACCCCCGACGCCGCCGACGTCTCGCGCCTCCTGGCCGAGCTGGCCGCCAAGGGCGTCACCCACCTGGCGCTGGAGGCCTCCTCGCACGGCGTCGACCAGCGGCGGCTGGACGGCGTGGACCTGACCGCCGCCGGCTTCACCAACCTGACCCAGGACCACCTCGACTATCACGGCACCATGGGCGCCTACCGGGCGGCCAAGCTCAGGCTGTTCGAGGCCCTGCTGCCGCGCGGCGGGACGGCGGTGCTGAACGCCGACTCCGACGCCTTCGGCGCCTTCGCCTCGGCGGCGGTGACCGGTGGCCAGAGCGTCTATTCCGTGGGCGAGGCGGGGCAGGGGCTGAGGCTGGCGGGCCGCCAGCTGGTTCCCGACGGCCAGCGGCTGAAGCTCGAGGCCGAGGGCCGGATCCACGACGTCCGCCTGCCGCTGGCGGGCGCGTTCCAGGCGTCCAACGCCCTGGTCGCCGCCGGGCTCTGCATCGGCGCCGGCGAAGCGGTCGAGAAGGTGCTGGGCGCGCTGGAGCTCATCGAAGGCGCGGCCGGGAGGCTGCAGCGCGTGGGATCAGGGCGGCGGGGCGGCGAGGCCTATGTCGACTACGCCCACACGCCCGACGGGCTGGAGACGGTGCTGAAGGCCCTGCGCCCCCACGCGCGCGGTCGGCTGATCGTGGTGTTCGGCGCCGGCGGCGACCGCGACCGCGGCAAGCGTCCCCTGATGGGCCGGGCCGCCGCCAGCCTCGCCGACATCGCCATCGTCACCGACGACAATCCGAGGAGCGAGGAGCCCGCCGCCATCCGCGCCGCCATCCTCGCCGCCGCCCCGGGCGCCAGGGAGATCGGCGACCGCCGCGAAGCGATCGGCGCCGCCGCCGCGATGCTCGAGGACGGCGACGTCCTGGTGGTCGCCGGCAAGGGCCACGAGCAGGGCCAGATCGTGGGCGCCGAGGTGCATCCCTTCGACGACGTGGCCGAGACCGCCCAGGCGCTGGGGCGGGAGCACGCCCATGGCTGAGCCGCTCTGGACCTCCAGCGAGATCTGCACGGCCACGGGCGGGCTGCTGCAAGGCGCCGAGTTCGAGGTCGCCGGCGTCAGCATCGACACCCGCACCCTGGAGCCGGGCGACCTGTTCGTGGCGCTGAAGGGCGAGCGCGACGGCTTCGTCTATGCCCGCGACGCCTTCGAGAGGGGCGCGGCCGGGGCCCTGACCTACCAGCCCGTCGAAGGTCCGCACATCGAGGTCGAGGACACCCTCGTCGCCCTGGAGCGGATGGGCGTGGTGGCGCGCATGCGCTCGCCGGCCCTGCGCGGGGCGGTCACCGGCTCGGTCGGCAAGACCAGCGTCACCCAGGCGATCAAGACCGCGCTGGAGCTGGCCGGCCCGGCGCACGGCTCGGTGAAGTCCTACAACAACCACGTCGGCGTGCCCCTGACCCTGGCGCGCATGCCCAAGGGGACCCGCCGGGCGGTGTTCGAGATCGGCATGAACCATGCCGGCGAGATCGAGCCGCTGGCCAGGATGGTCGAGCCGCACGCCGCCTGCGTGACCACGGTCGGACCGGTGCACATCGAGAACTTCGCCGACGGCGAAGCGGGCGTGGCCCGCGCCAAGGGCGAGATCTTCTCGGGCCTGGTTCCCGGCGGGACGGCGGTGCTGAACGCCGACGACCCCTGGTTCGGGCTGCTCTCCGCCATGGCCAAGGCCGAGGGCGCCCGGATCGAGAGCTTCGGCTCGGGCGAGGGGTGCAGCGCCCGCCTGACCGGCTTCGAGCCGCACGGCGGGGGCGCGGTGGTCCGCGCGCGGCTGGACGGCCGGGACATCGACTTCACCATCGCCCAGAACGGCGCGCACTGGGGCCCGAACAGCCTCTGCGCCCTGCTCATGCTGCGGGCGCTGGACGTCGACCTGGACGTGGCCTTCGAGGCCCTGGCGCGGTTCGGACCGCTGCCGGGGCGCGGGCTCGAGAGCCGGATCGGCCTTCCGGGCGGCGGCGCCTTCACCCTGATCGACGAGAGCTACAACGCCAATCCCATGTCCATGCGCGCGGCCTTCGCCACGCTGAAGGCGCACCCGGCCGGCGGCCGGCGGATCGCGGTGCTGACCGACATGCTGGAGCTGGGCGCCGCCGCCGCCCAGCGCCACGCCGAGCTGGCCGGGCCGCTTCAGGACGCCGGGATCGATCTGGTGTTCTGCGCCGGGCCCTTGATGCGCGCGCTGTGGGACGTGCTGCCGCCTGGGCTGCGGGGCGGCTGGGCCACCTCGGCGGCCGAGCTGGCGTCCGAGGTGCAGGGCGCCTTGCGGGCCGGCGACGTGGTCGTGGTCAAGGGATCCAACGGCTCCAAGGCCTGGCAGGTCGCCCAGGCCCTGGCGTCGGAAGGCGCGCCAGCGCCGGTCAGGGGGGCGGCCTGATGCTCTATGTGATCTACCAGCATCTGGCGGCGAACGGACACTACGTGCCCGTGCTGAACCTGCTGAAATACCTGACCTTCCGCACCGGCCTGTCGCTGTTCACCGCCCAGCTGGTGGTGGCCGCCATGGGCAACAACTTCATCGCCTGGATGCGCACCAAGCAGGGCAAGGGCCAGCCGATCCGCAGCGACGGCCCCGAGCGGCACCTGCTGGAGAAGCGGGGCACGCCCACCATGGGCGGCTTCATGATCCTGGCGGGCCTGGTGGTCGGCACCCTGCTCTGGGGCGACCTGGAGAACCCCTACGTCTGGACCGCCCTGCTGGTCACCGCCAGCTACGGCCTCCTGGGCTTCCTGGACGACTACAAGAAGGTGACCAAGCAGACCGCGGCCGGCGTCTCCGGATCGATGAAGCTGCTGATCCAGTTCATCATCGCCCTGGTGGCCGGCGCGGTGCTGGTCTGGGCCACCCATCCGGCCACCGGCGAGCCGGCGGCCTTCAGCGCCTCGCTGGCCTTCCCGCTGTTCAAGAACCTGCTGCTGAACCTCGGCTGGTTCTACATCGCCTTCGCCGCGGTGGTGATCGTCGGCGCCTCCAACGCGGTGAACCTCACCGACGGGCTGGACGGCCTGGCCATCGGGCCGGTCATGATCGCCGCCGCCGCCTTCGGCCTGATCGCCTACATCGTCGGCAACGTGAAGTTCGCCGACTACCTGCAGGTGCACTTCGTCTCCGGCTCGGGCGATCTTCTGCCCTTCTGCGGGGCCATCGTCGGCGCCGGCCTGGGCTTCCTCTGGTACAACGCCCCGCCGGCCAAGATCTTCATGGGCGACACCGGCTCGTTGGCTCTCGGCGGCGCGCTGGGGACCATCGCGGTGGCCACCAAGCACGAGTTCGTGCTGGCCATCGTGGGCGGCCTGTTCGTGCTGGAAGCCTGCTCGGTGATGATCCAGATCGCCTACTTCAAGGCGACCAAGGGCAAGCGCATCTTCCTGATGGCGCCGATCCACCACCATTTCGAGAAGCTCGGCTGGGCCGAGCCCACCGTGGTGATCCGCTTCTGGATCATCTCCATCGTCCTGGCCCTGGTGGGCCTGGCCACCCTCAAGATCCGATAGGAGACGGCAAGACGTGATCCCCGTCCGCGGATTTTCGGGCAAGACCGTCGCGGTGTTCGGCCTGGGCCGGACCGGCCTCACGGCCGCGCGCGCCCTGAAGGCCGGCGGGGCCGAGGTCGTCCTCTGGGACGAGAAGGCCGCCTCGCGCGAGGCCGCCGCCGCGGAAGGCTTCGCCCTGGCCGACCTCTCCCAGGCCGACTGGTCCAACTATGCGGCCCTGCTGCTCTCGCCGGGCGTGCCCCTGACCCATCCCAAGCCGCACTGGACGGTGGACAAGGCCAAGGCCTCGGGCGTCGAGATCCTGGGCGACATCGAGCTGTTCGCCCGGGCGGTGAACGCCGCGCCCTCGCACAAGCGGCCCAAGGTGGCGGCGATCACCGGCTCCAACGGCAAGTCCACCACCACCGCGCTCCTGGGCCACGTCTGCGCCCGCGCCGGCAAGGACGCCCGCGTCGGCGGCAACATCGGCGTCGGCGTCCTGGGCCTGGACGACATGCACGGCGGCGCCGTCTATGTGCTCGAACTCTCGTCCTACCAGCTGGACCTGACCTCCAGCCTGAAGGCCGACGCCGCGGTCCTGCTCAACATCTCGCCCGACCATCTGGACCGCCACGGCGGCATGGAGGGCTATGTCGCCGCCAAGCGCCGGGTGCTGCTCAACCAGGGCAAGGGCGACACCGCCGTGATCGGGGTCGACGATCCCTGGTGCCAGCAGATCTGCACCGAGATCACCGCCGCCAACCACCGCACCATCCGCATGATCTCGGCCCAGAAGGCGCTGGGCCGGGGCGTCTACGCCCTGCAGGGCATCCTCTACGACGCCACCGGAGAGCGGGTGGAAGAGGTCTGCGACCTGACCCGCGCCCGCTCGCTGCCGGGCCGGCACAACTGGCAGAACGCCGCCGCCGCCTATGCCGCCGCCCGGGCGCTGGGCGTGGCCGCCGAGGACGCCGCCCAGGGGCTGATGACTTTCCCGGGCCTGGCCCACCGGATGGAGAACGTCGGCCAGATCGGCCGCGTGCGCTTCATCAACGATTCCAAGGCCACCAACGCCGACGCCGCCCGCCAGGCCCTGTCGTCCTATCCCAAGGTCTACTGGATCTGTGGAGGCCAGCCCAAGGCCGGCGGCATCGACACCCTGGTGGACCTCTTCCCCCGCGTGGCCCGCGCCTATCTGATCGGCGAGGCGGCCGGCGAGTTCGGCCATGCCCTGGAAGGCCGCGCGCCGTCCCTGCAGTGCGGCGACATCGAGACCGCCACCGCCCGGGCCTTCGCCGACGCGGCCGCATCGGGCGAGGAGGCGGTGGTGCTGCTTTCGCCGGCCTGCGCCTCCTTCGACCAGTTCGCCGACTTCGAGGAGCGCGGCGAGGCCTTCCGCGCGGCCGTCCACGCCCTCGCCCGCAAACCGGCTGTCGGAGCTGTCGGATAATCCCATGACCGCCGTGACCAGCCATCCCCACGCCTTCAACCGCAACGACCGCAGCCGCGTGGGCGTCTGGTGGTGGACTGTGGATCACCTGCTGCTGGGCGCCACGGCGCTGCTGATCGTCACCGGGGTGATGCTGTCCTTCACCTCCAGCCCCGCCGAGGCGGCGCGCCTGCACATCGCCGATCCGTTCCACTTCGCCATCCGCCAGACCATCTTCGGCGTCGGCGCGGCGGCGGTGGTGATGAGCGTGTCGCTGCTCTCGGCCCGGGGCGTGCGCCGGGCGGCGCTGATCATCTACGGCGTGACCATCGCGATGATGCTGGCCCTGCCGGCCATCGGCCACTCGGCCAAGGGCGCCTCGCGCTGGATCGAGTTCTCCGGTTTCTCGCTGCAGCCGTCCGAGTTCATGAAGCCCGCGCTGATCGTGCTCTGCGGCTGGATGTTCGCCGAGGGCCAGAAGGGCGAGGGGGTGCCGGGCGTCTCCATCGCCTTCGGGCTCTACGCCATCTCGGTGGCGCTGCTGCTGATCGAGCCGGACGTCGGCCAGACCATCCTGGTCACCATCGCCTTCGGGGCGGCCTTCTTCATGGCCGGGGTGCCGATCCGCTGGATCCTGGGCCTGGGCACGGCGGCGCTGGGCGGCATCGTGGCGATCTATTTCACCTTCCAGCACGTGGCCACGCGCGTGCACTCCTTCCTGGGCAAGGGATCCGAGGAGGGCGGCCACCAGGTCGACAAGGCGCTGGAGGCCATCCGGGCGGGCGGCCTGTTCGGACGCGGTCCCGGCGAAGGGGTGTTCAAGCGCCAGGTGCCCGACGGCTTCACCGACTTCATCTACGCCCTGGCCGCCGAGGAGTACGGCCTGGTGTTCAGCCTGGCCCTGATCGCGGTGCTGGGCTTCGTGGTCATCCGCGGCCTCTACAAGGCCATGCGGCTGCAGGATTCCTTCGAGCAGGTGGCCGCCGCGGCCCTGTTCGTGCTGGTCGGGCAGCAGGCCTTCATCAATGTGGCGGTGAACCTGAAGATGATCCCGACCAAGGGCATGACCTTGCCGTTCATCTCCTACGGCGGCTCGTCGATGCTGGCGATGGGCCTGACCCTCGGCTTCGCCATGGCCCTGACCCGCCGCCGCCCCGGCGCCTATTCCAACCCGCCCCTGGTGGCCCCCGCCGGCCAGTTCGCCTGATGAGCGGCCGGCTCGCCGTCGTCGCCGCCGGCGGGTCGGGCGGCCACCTGTTCCCCGCCGAGGCCCTCGCCGAGGTCCTGATCGCCCGCGGCTGGCGCATCGTCCTGGCCACCGACGGCCGCGGCGCCCGCTTCGCCGAGGGCTTCCCCGCCGAGGAGCGGATCGGCCTGTCGGCCGCGACCTTCAGGAGCGGCGATCCGGTCGGCATGGTCCGCGCCGGCCTGACCATCGGCCAGGGCGTGCTGCAGGCCCACGCCGCCTTCGGCCGGCTGAAGCCCTCGGTCGTGGTCGGCTTCGGCGGCTATCCCTCGCTGCCGGCCATGCTCGCCGCCTTCACCCGCAAGATCCCGACCGTGATCCACGAGCAGAACGCGGTGATCGGCCGGGCCAACCGGCTGCTGGCCGGCCGCGCCAGCGCCGTCGCGTGCGCCTTCCCCACCCTGAAGAAGGCGCCCGCCGCGGTGGCCGCCCGCGCGGTGGTGGTGGGCAACCCGATCCGCCCGCCGGTGCGGGCGCTGTACGATCGGCCCTACAGGCGCCCGGCCAAGACCATCCACCTGTTGATCACCGGCGGCAGCCAGGGCGCGCGCCTGCTCTCGGAGCTGCCGCCCACGGCCATCCAGCTGCTGCCCGAAGCCTTGCGCGCCAGGCTGAAGGTGCATCAGCAGACCCGCACCGATTCCATCGACCTGGCCCGCGCCGGCTATGCCGAGGCCATGGTCGAGGCCGAGATCGCCCCCTTCTTCCGCGACATGGCCAGCCGCCTGGGCGAGGCGCACCTGGTGATCGGCCGGGCCGGCGCCTCCACCTGCTGCGAGATCGCCGTGGCCGGCAAGCCCGCCATCCTGGTTCCGCTGAAGGTCTCCCTCGACGACGACCAGGGCCAGAACGCCAAGCTGCTGGCGGACGCCGGCGCCGCCGAGATCATCTCCGAGGACCAGCTGACGCCCGAGGTCCTGGCCGCCGCCCTGCGGCGGCTGTTCGAGCATCCGGCCGAACTGGCGAAGATGGCCGCCGCCGCCCGCTCGGTCGCCGTCCCCGACGCGGCCGAGAAGCTGGCCGACCTGGTCGAGCGCACCGCCGCGCCGGCCTGACCCCGGCCATTTTGGCCTTCGCCGCAAATGGTCTAGTGCAGCGCCGATGAGCCGCCCGCGTCCGCCTGTTCCCTTCGACATCGGCCCGATCCATTTCACCGGCATCGGCGGCGCCGGCATGAGCGGCTATGCCGAGATCATGCTGGCCCTGGGCTATGTGGTGCAGGGCTCCGACGCCCGCGCCTCGGCCAACACCGAGCGGCTGGAGAAGCTGGGGGCCCGGATCTTCATCGGCCACGACGCCGGCCACATCGAGGGCGCCGCGGCGGTGGTCTATTCCACCGCGATCCGGCCGGACAATCCCGAGCTCGTCGCGGCCCAGGAGCTGCGCATCCCGCTGGTGCGCCGGGCCGAGATGCTGGCCGAGCTGGTGCGGCTGAAATACTCCGTCGCGGTCGCCGGCACCCACGGCAAGACCACCACCACCTCGCTGGTCGCCGCCCTCCTGGACGCCGGAGGGCTGGACCCCACGGTCATGAACGGCGGGGTGATCAACGCCTACGGCGCCAACGCCAAGGCCGGCCAGGGTCCCTGGCTGGTGGTCGAGGCCGACGAGAGCGACGGCACCTTCCTCTATCTCAAGCCCACCGTCGCGGTGGTCACCAACATCGATCCCGAGCACCTGGACCACTGGGGCGACTTCGAGGCCGTGAAGCGGGCCTTCCAGGATTTCGTCGAGAGCATTCCCTTCTACGGGCGGGCGGTGGTGTGCCTGGACCATCCCGAGGTGCAGGCCATGGCCGCGCGCGTCTCCAACCGCCGGATCGTCACCTACGGGACCAATCCCCAGGCCGAGGTGCGGGCGCTGAACCTGGAGATGGGCCCCGACGGCGCCCGCTTCGACGTGGCGATCTCGCCCATCGGCGGCGAGGTGGTGCGCCTGGACGGCCTGAAGCTGCCCATGGCCGGGCGGCACAATGTGCTGAATTCCCTGGCCGCCATCGCCGTGGCGCGCGAGCTGGGCGTGCCCGACGAGGCCATCCGCGCCGGGCTGAAGGCCTTCGCCGGGGTCAAGCGGCGCTTCACCACCACCGGCGTGGTGGGCGGCGTGCGGGTGATCGACGACTACGGCCACCATCCGGTGGAGATCGCCGCGGTGCTGCGCGCCGCCCGCTCGATGACCGATGGCCGCGTGATCGCGGTGGTCCAGCCCCACCGCTACAGCCGCCTGCTCGACCTGTTCGACGAGTTCTGCGGCTGCTTCAACGACGCCGACACGGTGATCGTCGCCGACGTCTATCCCGCCGGCGAGGCGCCCATCGAGGGCGTGGACCGCGACGCCCTGGTCGAGGGCCTGCGCCGCGCCGGCCACCGCCATGTGCTGCCGCTGGCCGGCCCCGCCGCCCTGGCCGAGCTGGTGGCCGAGGAGGCGCACGACGGCGACCTGGTGGTCTGCCTGGGCGCCGGCGACATCACCCAATGGGCCTACGCCCTGCCGGAGGGGCTGAAGGCCCTGGCCGAGGCATGAGCGGGTTCGCAGCGCATCGCCTCTCCCCACGGGAGGAGAGAAGTTGACTGACTGGCGCGACCGGCTGCCGGCCATCCGCGGCAAGCTCGTGAAGGACGCGGTGCTGGCGCCCTACACCTGGCTGCGGGTCGGGGGGCCGGCCGAGGCGCTGTTCCTGCCCGAGGACGAGGACGACCTGGCCGTCTTCCTGAGGGGGCTGGATCCGGCCGTGCCGGTGACGCCAATCGGGGTCGGCTCCAACCTGCTGGTCCGCGACGGCGGCGTCGAGGGGGTGGTGATCCGCCTGGGCCGCGCCTTCGCCAGGGTCGAGCCGCGCGGCGACTCCGCCATCTACGCCGGCGCGGCGACGCTGGACGCCATGCTGGCCCGCGAGGCCGGCAAGGCCGGGATCGCCGGGCTGGAGTTCTACCGCGGCGTGCCCGGGACCATCGGCGGCGCCTGCATGATGAACGCCGGCTGCTACGGCTCGGAGACCAAGGACGTGCTGGTGGAGGCCTACGCCCTGGACCGCCGGGGCGAACGGCGCACCCTGAGCAACGCCGAGATGGGCTTCAGCTACCGCAAGTCGGCCCCCGCGGCCGGGGGCGATCTGATCTTCACCGGCGCGCTGTTCCGCGGCCGGCCCGACGATCCGGCCGGGATCGAGGCGCGCATGGAGGCGATCACCGCCCGGCGCGAGGCCTCCCAGCCGATCCGCGAGAAGACCGGCGGCTCGACCTTCAAGAACCCGCCCGGCCATTCCTCCTGGAAGCTGGTCGACGACGCCGGCTGGCGCGGCAGGCTGTTCGGCCAGGCGATGTTCTCGCCCCTGCACGCCAACTTCCTGATCAACACCGGCGAGGCCACGGCCGCCGACCTGGAGGGGCTGGGCGAGGCGGTCCGCGCCGACGTCAGGACGAAGTTCGGCGTCGAGCTGGACTGGGAGATCAAGCGCATCGGGCGGCCCGCGCCCGCGGCCGCGTGATCCGCGCCGCCGCCCTCGCCCTGATCGCATCGGCCGTCCTCATCATGCCCGCCCTGGCCGCGACCCCCGCCGAGACCGCCGCCGCGCTCAGGGACAAGGCCCTGCACGACCCCCTGGCCCATGAGCTGGTGACCTCCCTGGCCAGCGAGGTCGGCGCGCGGCCGGCCGGCTCGGCCGCCGCCGCCAGGGCCCGCGACTGGGCGGTGGCCCAGCTGACCCGGCTGGGATTCCGGAACGTCCGCGTCGAACCCTTCGAGATCACCTCCTGGACGCGCGGCCGCGAAGAGGCCGAGATCACGGCGCCCGAGCGCCGGCGGCTGACCATCCTGGGCCTCGGCGGCGCGGCGCCGACGCCGCCCGGCGGGATCGAGGGCGAGATCGCCGTCTTCCACAGCTTCGCCGAGCTGACCGCCGCGCCGGCCGGATCGCTGACCGGCAAGATCGCCCTGATCGACCAGGCCATGCCGCGCACCCGCGACGCCGCCGGCTATTCCGCCGTCAGCCGCGGCCGCATGCGCGGCGCCCAGGAGGCCGGAAAGCGCGGGGCCGTGGCCTTCCTGGTCCGTTCGACCACCACCTCGTCGGACCCCATCGCCCACACCGGCGCGGCGCACTTCGACGGCGCGCGCATCCCGGCCGCGGCGGTGGCCCCGCCCGACGCCGAGCGCCTCGCCGCACTGGCCGCCCAGGGCGCGGTGCGCGTGCGGCTGGTGCTGGACTCGGCCGAGGCGCCGGCCACGGCCTGGACCGTCTCGGGCGAGGTCACCGGCGCCGAACGCCCGGACGAGATCGTGGCCATCGGCGGCCACCTCGACAGCTGGGACGTGGGGCAGGGGGCCATCGACGACGGGGTCGGGGTCGGCATCTCCATGTCCGCCGCGCACCTGATCGGCCAGCTGCCCATACGCCCGCGCCGGACCATCCGCGTGGTGCTGTTCGGGGCCGAGGAGATGGACTTCTCGCGCAAGGCCTACGCGGCCGCCCACGCCGCCGAGGCTCCGCGCATGGTGGTCGTTTCCGAGGCCGATGCGGGCTCGGATCACCTCTACGCCATCGCCCTGCCGCGCGGCGGCGCGGCCGCCCCGCAGCTCCAGCCGCTGGCCGCGGTGCTGGAGCCCCTGAAGGTCGCGGTCCTGACCGACCCGGCGCGCGAGACCGGCGCCGACTTCGCCAGCCTGCAGCAGCAGGGCGTGCCGGTGATCGACTTCAAGACCGACCTCAGCCGCTATTTCGACTGGCATCATTCGGCCCTGGACACCCTGGACAAGGTCGACCCCGCCGCCCTGAACCAGAACGTCGCCGCCTGGGCCGCCACCCTCTGGCTGATCGCCGACAGCGACATCGACTTCCGCGCCCTGCGGTAGCGCGTCGACCGTGGGAAACCCTGCGGAAAGGCTCCCGCGCCGAACTGAGCGCTTGGGAATGTATGGGCGCAAGCGCACGGACGCGGAGCCGCGGCATCTGCGGGCAGGGGCGACCAGCCTGTTTGAATTTGCCTAAGCGGCGCAGCCAGCCGCCATGATGTGCATTTTGCGCCCGGCCTCCGGCGGATGCGCGCGATCCCTGGAGGCGTCGAGCTCGCCAAAGGCGCTGTCGCCAGCGATTCGGCGGCCCACGGTCCAACCCGTGTCCGTGGCTCAGCTGTCTCGCCTCGGGGGTGCAGTCCGGGGCCCGGCCACCGCAAAATACGGTGAATCTACGGTGGCGGCGGACGGAGGCCGACGCCACTGTGAGCCGTGGACAACGCCAGGATTCAAGCGACAGGGAACGCCTGCTGCTGTGCTCGCGCCATGGTCCAAGCCCTTCACACGACCCGCCCAAGGCCCTCGCTGAAGTTGCTCCTGTTGTGGGACAAGGCGCCTGGCGAGCTACCGCTGCCCCAGCGCGGGGCGGCGGCGCGCCGCCGGCCGCCGCCGGATTTCAGACAGCCGGGTTAGGCTCAGCCTTAACGCGGCCTTACCGATCGGCCAGCTAGCACGGGCGAAACCCCGGAGTCGCCCGTGGCCGAGACCCTTTCAGGCATCCATGTCGCCGTCCTCATGGGCGGGCTGTCCTCCGAGCGGGAGGTGTCGCTGTCGACCGGCGCGGGCTGTGTCGCGGCGCTGCGGCGGCTGGGGGCCAAGGTCTCGCCGGTGGATGTCGGCCGCGACGTGGCCCAGGTGCTGGCCGCCCTGAAGCCGGACGTGGCGCTGAACGTGCTGCACGGCCGCTGGGGCGAGGACGGCTGCATGCAGGGCGTGCTGGAGATGCTGGCCATCCCCTACACCCACTCGGGCGTCCTGGCCTCGGCGCTGGCCATGGACAAGGCCAAGGCCAAGGCGGTGCTGGCCGCCGCCGGGATCGCCGTGCCGGGCGGCGGCCTGTTCAACCGCTTCGAGGCGGCGAAGGACCACGTCATGGCCCCGCCCTATGTGGTCAAGCCCAACGCCGAGGGCTCGTCGGTGGGCGTCTTCCTGGTGTTCGAAGGCGCCAATTCCCCGCCCCAGGAGCTGGCCCAGGCCAGCTGGACCTACGGCGAGGAGGTGATGATCGAGCCCTATATCGCCGGCAAGGAGCTGGCCGTTGCGGTGATGGGCGACAGGGCGCTGGCGGTCACCGAGATCGTGCCGCGCACCGGCTTCTACGACTACGAGGCCAAGTACGGCGAGGGCGGCTCCTCGCACGTGCTGCCGGCGCCGATCCCCGAGGGCGTGGCGCGAAAAGCCATGGCCATGTCCGTCCAGGCGCACGCGGCGCTCGGTTGCCGCGGCGTTACCCGCAGCGATTTCCGTTATGACGATATTAAGGACGAACTGGTCCTCTTGGAGGTCAACACCCAGCCCGGCATGACGCCAACCTCGCTCGTCCCTGAGCAGGCCGCTTATCTCGGTATGGGGTACGACGACCTGGTCAAGTGGATCGTGGAGGACGCGTCATGCCCGCGATAGTGCGGGGCGGCCCGCGGGCAGGCGCCCAGAGGTCCCAGCCCAAGCCGGCGAGCAGATCCCGTCCGCGGCCGGGCGCCCGGGCGCGGCCCTATGCGCCCGCCAAGATCGGCGCGGCCCGGCGCGTGGGCCTGGCGCCCGGCTGGGCGATCGGCGTTTCCGCGGGCCTGGTGGCCATCGGCCTCGTCGCCGCGCTGGTGACCGGCGACCGCTTCCAGCACCTGGTGGCCAAGAGCGAGCACAGCGCCGCCTTGCGCCTGGCCGGCGCCGGGTTCCGGCTGCAGGCCGTGCATGTGGAGGGCGCCACGCGCGAGGCGTCCGCGGACATCCTCAAGGCCTCGGGCCTGACCCGGGACGAACCGATCCTGGGGCTGGACCTGAAGGCCGTGCGCGGGCGGGTCGAGCACGTGGGCTGGGTCAAGAGCGCGCGGATCGTGCGGCTGTTGCCCGACTCCCTGGTGATCTCGGTGGTCCAGCGCGACGCCGCGGCGGTGTGGCAGCACGACGGCCGCTCGCTGGTGGTCGACGGCCAGGGCCGGCCGATCCCGGAAGCCAACGCCGGCGAGTTCGCCGAACTGCCCCTGGTGGTGGGCGCGGGCGCCAATCTGGCGGCGCCGCAGATCCTGCCGATGATCCGGGCGCGGCCGCGCCTGATGCAGCGCCTGGAGGCCCTGGTCAGGGTCGACGACCGGCGCTGGGACCTGAGGCTCAAGGACGGCGGGCTGATCCAGCTGCCGGCCGAGGGCGAGGAGTCGGCCCTGATCCAGCTCGACCAGCTCGATCAGAAGGCCCGGATCCTGGACCTGGGCTTCTCGCGCATCGACCTGCGCGATCCGGATTTGGTGGCCGTGAGGCCGAACGACGTGAGCGCTCCGCCCGGGGGGGCGCAGCTGGCGGCGGGTGCGTAAAAACCTCGAGAACCGAGGTCTCAGTTGGGTGCGTCAGACGACCGAGAACCGGTCAAGGGGAATGGGCGATGTCGCGTTTAGAGGACCTGCGCCAGGCGCGTGATGGGTTGAAGGTGTTGACCACGGGGCGCCAGCAGGTGGTGGCCGCGGTCGATCTGGGCGCCTCCAAGGTGTCGTGCTTCATCATGCGGCCCGACGGGGTGAACCGCGCCCAGCGGACCCTGCAGACGACCGGCGTCGGTTATGTCCAGTCGCGCGGCGTGCGCGGCGGGGCCATCGTCGATCCCGAGTTGGCGGTGGAGGCCATCGCCCAGGCGGTCGAGCGGGCCGAGGCCATCGCCGGCGTGTCGATCTCGGGCGTCACGGTGGCGACCTCGGGCGGCCAGCTGCAGAGCTGCCGGGTGATGAGCTCGGTGTCGCTGGGCGCGCGCCCGATCGTCGAGGCGGACTGCTCGCGCGCGATCGCCGCGGCCGTGGCCCAGATGCGCACCCAGGGCCGGCGGCCGATCCATCTGTTGCCGATCTCCTGGTCGGTCGACGCCCAGAAGGGCGTGCGCGATCCGCGCACCATGTTCGGCCGGGTGCTGGGGCTGGAGCTCTTGGTGGTCACCATCGGCGAGGCGATGTTCAACACCCTGGGCCACTGCGTGGAGCGGGCGCACCTTCAGTTCGAGGGCGCGGTCGCCGCGCCGTTCTGCTCGGCCCTGTCGGCGCTCGAGGACGACGAGATGGAGCTGGGCTGCATCTGCGTCGACATGGGCGGCGGCTCGACCTCGGTGGCGGTGTTCTCCGACGGCGCACTGGTGCACGTCGACAGCCTGCCGGTCGGCGGCCAGCACGTGACCAGCGACATCGCCCGGGGCCTGTCGACCACCATGGCCGGGGCCGAGCGGATCAAGACCGTGCACGGCTCGGCCATCGCCTCGGCCAACGAGGACCGCGAGATGATCGAGGCCCCGCCCCGCGGCGAGGACGAGGGCGCGGGGCCGGTGGTGGCGCCGCGTTCGCTGCTCAAGGGCGTCATCGCCCCCCGCGTGGAAGAGACCTTCGAGCTGCTGCGCGACCGGCTGAAGGCGGCCGGCGTGCACTTGGATCCCGGCGCCGGCATCGTGCTGACCGGCGGCGCCAGCCAGCTGGCCGGGGTGCGCGAAGTGGCTGTGCGGGTGTTCGACCGCTCGGTGCGGCCCGGCCGGCCGCGCCGGACCCCGCATCTGGCCGACGCCGCCTCGGGCCCGGCCTTCTGCGCCGCCGCCGGCGTGCTGCAGCGCGCCGCCTTCGGGCCGCGCGAAGCGGTCTCGGCCGAATCCCTGATCAACGGCAAGCCCAGGCCCCCCAGCCCCTACGACGGCGCCCCGCCGCTGGTGCGCGCCTGGGGCTGGCTGAAGGAGAACCTATAGGGCGGTCGCCGGGACCATCCTCGGCAGCAGCCGGTGCTGGTGGGCCTGGCGTTCCAGGTCCTCGCGGAAGTCGGGATGAGCGAGCGAGATCATCGCCCGGGCCCGCTCGCAGACCGCCAGACCCTTCATGTTGGCCATGCCGTGCTCGGTGACGATGTACATGGCGTCGGTGCGTGGGGTGGTGACGATGTTGCCGGGCGTCAGGTCCAGCACGATGCGGCTGCGGCGCACGCCGTGCTTCTCGTAGGTCGAGGGCAGGCAGAGGAACGACTTGCCGCCCTTTGAAGCATAGGCCCCGCGCACGAACTGCAGCTGGCCGCCGGTGCCCGAGATGTGGCGGTGGCCGTCCGACTCCGAGGCCGCCTGGCCCTGCAGGTCGACCTGGGTGGTGGAGTTGATCGACACCACCTTGTCGTTCCGCATGATCATGTGCGGCAGGTTGGTGTGGTCCACCGGGCAGCACAGCATGTCGGGGTTGCGGTCGATGGCCTGGTAGAGGGCGCGCGATCCCAGCGCGAAGCTGTAGACCAGCTTGCCGACGTCGATCTGCTTGCGCGCGCCGGTGACCTGTCCGCTCTGGTAGAGGTGCAGCAGCCCGTCGGTCAGCATCTCGGTGTGGATGCCGAGGTTCCGCTGGCCCGACTGCCGGATCAGCTCGCAGACCGCGTTCGGCATGCCGCCGATGCCGATCTGCAGGCAGGCGCCGTCCTCGATCTCGGCGGTGATCAGCCGGGCCACCGACTCGTCGATGGCGTTGGGCGGCGCGTGGGGCAATTCGGGCAGGTCGGCCCCGTCGCCGTCGATCAGATAGTCGACCTCGCTGACGTGCACGCCGTTCTCGGGACCATGGGCGTGGGGCAGGGCAGGGGTCGTCTCGACGATCACCAGGCGGGCCTGCTCGATCACCGCCCGGTGCCAGAGGCTGGTCGGGCCGAAGTTGAACCAGCCGGCCTGGTCCATCGGCCGCGCCTTGATCACCGCGATGTCCACCGGCTCCAGGAAGCGGCGGTAGTAGTCGGTGACCTCGCCCAGGTTCAGCGGGATGTAGGTGCAGGTCCCCGCGTCATGCTTGGCCCGGTCGTAGCCGCTGAAGTGCCAGCTGAACCAGCGCAGCCGCCGCCCCGAGGGGTCGGCCTCGACGCAGGCGCGCGGCCTCATCGACAGGCACGAGCGGATCTTCACGTCCTCGAGCTCGTGGACGCGCCGGGCCAGGGCCGCGTCGAACACGTCCGGCTGGCACAGGGTGATGCCGAAATCGAGCCACATGCCCGATCCCACCAGTCCCGCGGCGGCCTCGGCCGAAATCCTGCGTGCGGCTCCCTTGGCGGGCTTCGCGCCCATGGCCAGCCTCCCCCAACCTTGCCCAGGACTATGACTCCATCGCGCCGATCTTCGAAGCCGGTTCGGCGCCGGGCGCCTCAGCGCTTCAGGAAGGCGTCGATGCCCGTCCGGGCGCTGTCGAAGCCGAGGTTCTCGGCCATGGCCAGCCCCGCGATGGCGTAGGCCTCCTCCAGCGGCGCCTCGATCTGGCGGCGGAAGGCGGCTTTGCCGAGCGCGATGGCCTCGGGCGGCTTGGCGGCGATGGCCCGGGCGGCCTCGTCCACGGCGGCGTCGTGTTGCTCAGGCGCGACGGCGGCGTTTATCAGCCCCAGCTCGGCGGCGCGGGCCGCGTCGACGAAGCGGCCGGTAAGCAGCATTTCGGCCGCCGCCTTTCGCCCGATGGCCCGGCCCAGCGCCACGCCCGGCGTGGAGCAGAAGAGGCCGAGGTTGATCCCCGAGACGGCGAAGCGCGCGCCTTGGGCGGCGTAGGCGAGGTCGCAGCTGGCGACCAGCTGGCATCCCGCCGCCACCGCCGCGCCCTGCACCCGCGCGATCACCGGCGCGCGGCACGCCCCCACCGCCATCATCAGGCTGGAGCACCGCTCGAACAGGGCCCGGGCGTCGCCGGCCGCCCGCAGCTCGGCCAGGTCGTGGCCGGCGCAGAACACCTTGCCCGCCGCGCCCAGCACGATCACGCGCACTTCCCGATCGGCCGCGGCCGCCGCCAGGGCGCCGGACAAGGCCGCCATCATGGCGTCGGAGAGGACGTTGGCGCGGTCGGGATCGTTGAGCGTCAGCCGCGCGACGCCGGCTTGGGCGCCATAGAGGACCAGGTCGTTGCGCATGCGGCGGCTCTCCCGAGGACGGACCATCATGCCCCCGCGGGGCCCTGTAGTCGAAGCGCCGGCTCGGTTAAGCTTGCCCCAGGGCAGAGCGGGAGGATCGCATGGGCCGTTGGACGCCTTGGATCGCGGCGGGGCTGGCGGCCCTGGCGGCGGCGGGGCCGGCGTCGGCCCAGCAGGGCTTCGGCAATCCGCGCCTGGACGAGAAGAACCTGCGCCAGGTGTCGCCCCACGTCTGGGTGATCATGGGCTTTCCCAACGTCGGCTTCGTGGTGGGCGACAAGGCGGTGCTGGTGGTCGACACCGGCCTCGGCGACCCCAACGGCGCCCTGGCGGCGCGGGTGGCCCAGAAGCTCGGCGGCCACGGCCAGAAGCTGATCCTGACCACCACCCACTTCCACCCCGAGCACGCCGCCGGCCAGGGCGGCTTCCCGCCCGGGACCGAAGTGGTCCGCGACAAGGCCCAGCAGGTGGAGCTCGAGCAGGACGGCCAGAAGATGATCGACCTGTTCGCTTCGCGCAGCGCCGAGATGGGCGAGCTGCTGAAGGGGGCGACCGTGGGCAAGGCCGACGTGCTCTACGACCGGCAGACGACGCTGGACCTCGGCGGCGTCCATGCCCGGCTCTACTGGTTCGGCGCGGCCCACACCAAGGGCGACGAGATCATCTACGTGCCCGAGGACAAGCTGGTCCTGCCCGGCGACGTGGTCGAGAACCGCATCTCGCCCAACATCATCTGCGACAGCTGCAGCCCCCGCCAATGGATCGCGGTGGTCGATCACATCGCCCGGTTGAAGCCCGAGCTGGTGGTCCCCGATCACGGCGAGCTCGGCGACGGCTCGCTGGTGGCCCAGGAGCGCGGCTTCCTGGCCGACCTGGACCGGCGGGCGCGGCTGGCGCGGTCGGCGGGCGAGCCGGTGGACGAAGCGGGCAAGCGCATCCAGGCCGAGATGGAGGGCGCCTATCCCGGCTGGACCGGCCTCGGCAACATTCCCCAGTCGGTCCAGCGCGCCTACGCCGATCCGGGCTGAGGGCGGCGGCCGCCGTCATGGCCGAGCCGCCCGGCGAGGCGGAAGCTCGCCGGTCGTCGAATTCCATGCGACTCAGAGTTCTCTGGTTGACAGAGTATCCGGTCCTGTGCTCTGTGGCGCAGAGTTGGAGGCGCCCATGGGCATTTCACGGGACGACGCCTTGGCGGCCCTGCACGAGGTCGAGAGGGCCGAGGCGCGCAGTCTGGATGCGCGCGTCTATCGCACCAGCGGCGTTCAGCTGATCGGCTGGGGCGTGGTCTGGCTGATCGGATACGGTCTGGAGGGATTCCAGCCGCGCTGGGCCGCGATCGCGTGGCCGGCGCTGGTGCTGGCGGGCATCCTCTTCTGTTTCGCCGTGGTGCGGCTGCGCGGAAGCCAGGGCCGGACGGTCGGCTGGCGCTGGGCCGTCACCGGCCTCAGCGTCGGGCTGTTCTTCGGGGCGACCTACACCCTGTTTCCGGCGTCCTCCCCGGCTCCGGCGGCGGCCTTCCCCGCGCTGGTCCTGGCGTTCGTCTACGCCGTGCTGGGCGGCTGGCGTTTCACCCGGTTCCTGCTGATCGCCGCGGCGCTGTTCGTGCTGACCATGTTCGGCTTCTTCTACCTGCGTTCCGTCATCGATTTCTGGCTGGCCCTCGTGGGCGGGGGCGCCTTGGTTCTCGGCGGCGCCTGGCTGATGCGAGCCTGACGTGAGCGGCCTCGACGAGCTGATCCACCAGCCCCTGCGGCTCAAGATCATGGCCGCGCTCTACGGCGAGCGAGACGGCGGGATCGAATTTCCACGCCTCAAGCGGATCGTCGAGGCGACCGACGGCAATCTGGGCAGCCACCTCGCCACCCTCGAAAACGCCGGCTACGTGGCGATCGAGAAGGACTTCGTCGGCAAGAAGCCCCGGACCCGCCTGGCGCTCACCGGCGAGGGACGTCGCGCCTTCCGCAGCCATGTCGCCTACCTGCGCGAAGTGGTCGAGGCGGTCGACCTCCCGGAGGACAAGTGATGCAACGAACGGCTTGGCCGATGCAGCCGACGGGCGGCGCCTTCCTCATCGGCATAGGGTCCGGAATCGCCGTCGGAGCCGGTTCGGTCGCCATGACCGGCGCCCTGCAGGCCTTCCTTGCGCCTACCCTTGCGGGCGCGGCCGCGGGAGCGGCGTTCCTTATCGCCGCGCGGATCTGGGGCTCAGGGAGGTTCGGGCGGCCATCCCGATCCCAGGGCTGGGCGATGACGACGGCGATCGCGCTGGAGATCGCCGCCTTCTGGGGTCTTGCCGCCGCGGGCTGGTTCAACGTCTGGGACGTTCGCACCGGCATGAGCGTCGCCCTGGGCATCGTCGCCGTCCACTTCCTGGTGATGCGTGTTTCGCACGGGCCGCCGATGCTGTGGCTTGGCCTCGCCGCCCTGGCCTGGATCGCGTCCGCGGACATGCTCCGCCTGACGCTTCCGGTTCTCATCCTCGGCGACGGACTGCTCAAGATCGGCTTCGGGGCTGCGATGGCCCGGCCGATGTTCGCCGGGCTGACGGCGTCGACGGCCGGCGGCGGGCACACGGGACCGCAGGGAGTCGACCGCGCGGGCATGACAGGGGACCGGTCTCTGCGCTAGTTGCACCCTCGTGCGAGTGAACAGGGTGGGGACGGCGCCGGGATGGCTGAAGGTGAAACGCAGGCGCAAGGCGCCCCGGGCGCAGGGGGCGTGCGTTGGCGGCGCGTGCGGCGGCTGCTGCCCTACTACCGGAAGTCGGAGCGGCTGCAGCAGCAGCTGGACCGGATCGCGGCGGAGCTGAAGCGGACCCGGCGCGAGCTGAGGCTGGTGAATCGCGAGGCGACCGAGTGGCAACGCCAGATCCGGGCTCTCGAGAAGGTGGTGGGCGAGCTCAGGGCGCGCAGCGGGGCGCTTCCGCTCCCCCCGCGCGAGCTGCGCGTTCATGTCGGCCGGGTGCCCGAGGTGGCGAACTTCCTTGCCCAAGGCCTGGATTCCTCCCGCCGCGTGATCGAGGTCTTCGGACCCGATCCCGGCGGGCCGGTGCTGGACTGGGGCTGCGGATCGGGCCGCACCCTGACCTGGCTGAAGGGCGTCGGGACCTGGGACCTCAACTACCGGGGCTGCGACGTCGACGCGGACGCCATCGCCTGGCTCCGCAGCCAGAAGGTGAAAGCGGTGGAGGTCTGCGGCGACCTGCCGCCCCTGCCGTATGAGGACGCCAGCCTGGCCGGCCTGTTCTGCTTCAGCGTGCTGACCCACATCCCGCCCCTGCGCCACGCCGAGTGGTATGCCGAAATCCGCCGCGTGCTGAGGCCCGGCGCCCGCGCCTACGTCACGGTCCACGGCGACGAGAACATCCGCACGGGCAAGAGCTTCACTGAGGAGGAGCGGCGCGACTACGCCGAGAAGGGATGGTCCTGGTCCGAGCGCAAGGGCCATTACAAGCACGCGGCCACGGTGAGCAGGGCCTTCACCGTCCAGGCCCTGGCGAGCGGCTTCGAGGTCGAGGCCTACGACGAGCTCGGCTACCACTCCATGGATTCGATGATCCTGCGCCGGATCTAGCGGCCCGCCCTTGGTCCGGCCGCCAGACCGGCGAGGGCGGACCCGCCGATCAGACCGGAAGGCCGCGCCCCAGGCTGGCGACGAACAGCAGATAGACGACGACGGCGAGCCCGATGACGGCCGGGCTGCGCGCGACGAGCAGGGGCGCCCGCTGCTCCGCGCGCTTTGCGCTGCGCAAGGGTATGAACAGCAGGGGACAGGACGCGGCGCCGATCTCCAGGACCGCGTCCCTGAGATTCCCCCAGTCGTGGACCTTGTAGGCGAGGGCCGCGACGGCGGCGCCCAGGGTGGCGCCGAACCACGCCGTCCTGGCGACCGCGCGGGCGACCCGCGCGTCGGGCCACAAGGCCGAAAGCCGGTCCGAGACGAGCCAGGCGGCGCTGAGATAGAGGGCGAACCCCAGGACGCCGGCGGCCCAGCGTTCCGCCAGGGTCACGTCCCCCAGCAGGAACCGGGCGAAGAAGTAGAGGTCGCCCTCGCGCCGGTGCATGGCGTGCATGACGTAGCCGGTTTCCCAGAGGAAGCTGAAGGCGGTCACCAGGATCAGGAACAGCCTGAGCGTCGTCCGCCCCCGCGGGACAAGGCGCGAGAGGGCGAGCGCCAAGGCGCCCATCAGGAGGTTCGCAGCCGGCCCCGCCGGGTCGATCCAGCCGGACTTCACGTCGCAGCGGAACAGCGAGGACGTCAAAAGGCGGATGTGGCCGTGCAGCAGGAGGCAGGCGCTCCCATGTCCCAGCGCCTCGTGATCGAAGGTGACGACGCACATGGCCAGGAGGCCCACGGCCGCCACGGTCGGCCAGTCGTTCCGCGCCGGCGCATCCGCCCTGTCGTTCATCGCCCGCCCCCCGGCGCCGACGTTCGTCCGAGCCCGGATCCTAGACCGATGCGGGCCCCTTGTCGTCCACGAGGGCCTTGGCCGGGGCCGGCGCGCGTTAACCAAGACCCACGCCGCGAAGCCCCCTCGCCTGCGACAAAAATCCTCGCGCGGCGCGTCGACGGGCAGGCGACTCGGCTTATGGCTTTAACCACCGATTAACATTGGTGGTTCTCTTCTTAACCATTCCGTCGAAGGACGACCGGCGATGATCGCCGGGGCTCTTTGCGCAGGAGACGGGTCCTCATGGCCATTCACTTTTCCGCCCCCCGGCCCACCGAGCTCAAGCCGCGGATCGTGGTCTTCGGAGTGGGCGGCGCGGGCGGCAATGCGGTCAACAACATGATCGAGGCCGGGCTGGAAGGCGTCGAGTTCGTCGTCGCCAACACCGACGCCCAGCAGCTGGCCTTCGCCAAGACCGACCTTCGCATCCAGCTGGGCGCGACCGTCACCCAGGGCCTGGGCGCCGGCGCCCACCCGGAGATCGGCATGTCCGCCGCCGAAGAGTCCGCGCCGGAGATCGGCGAGCACCTGGACGGCGTGCACATGGTGTTCATCACCGCGGGAATGGGCGGCGGCACCGGCACGGGCGCGGCGCCGATCATCGCCAAGTGCGCGCGCGAGCGCGGCATCCTGACCGTGGGCGTGGTGACCAAGCCGTTCCACTTCGAGGGCCGCCATCGCATGCGCCTGGCCGACGCGGGGATCGCCGAGCTGCAGCGCTACGTCGACACCCTGATCGTCATCCCCAACCAGAACCTGTTCCGCGTCGCCAACGAGCGCACCACCTTCGCCGAGGCCTTCTCCATGGCCGACCAGGTGCTGCATTCGGGCGTCCGCTCGATCACCGACCTGATGGTGCTGCCGGGGCTAATCAACCTCGACTTCGCCGACGTGCGCACGGTGATGACCGAGATGGGCAAGGCGATGATGGGCACCGGCGAGGCCTCCGGCGAGGATCGCGCCCTGATGGCCGCCCAGAACGCCATCCAGAACCCGCTGCTGGACGAGGTTTCGCTGAAGGGCGCCAAGGCGGTGCTGGTCAATGTCACCGGCGGCCCCGACATGACGCTGCTGGAGGTGGACGAGGCCTGCAACGCCATCTCCTCCGAGGTCGATCCGGACGCCAACACCATCTTCGGCGCGGCCTTCGACGACAGCCTGGAAGGCAAGATCCGCGTGTCGGTGGTCGCCACCGGCATGGACGGCGCCTCGATCTCGGCGATCGAAGCCCGGACCGTGCGAATCACCGCCCCGGTCCGCGCGCCCGAAATGACCGCGCCGGCCGAGGAGATGCACGAGGAAACCGAGTCCGAGCCTGAGCTGGAGCCCGTGCTGGAGGTCGCCCAGGTCCAGGCCGATCCGGTGCTGAAGATCGTCGATCCGGCCGTGGAAGCCTTCGAGGCCGGGTCCAGGGAGCCGGAGTTCGAGCTGGTGGCCGATCCGGCGCCGCTCGCCGCCCGCGCCGCGCCCGAGGAAGAGGCCCTGGTCATTCCGCAGCGGCGCCAGGACCAGCAGGCCCAGCAGCGCGGCTGGCGGCTCAGCCTGTTCGGCTCGCGCCGTCCCGAGCCGGTCCCCGACGAGCCGCCGATGCCGCAGTTCCGCAACTCCAACGCGGTCACCGCGGCCAAGAGCATGAGCTCGGCCCAGGTGGTCGAGGAGGCCGAGCCGGAGGACGATCTGGAGATCCCGTCCTTCCTGCGCCGCCTGGCGAACTGAGGCCGTTCAGGAACGCCCCCTCGGTCACCCCCGCATCCGCGGGGGCGACAGCTCCCCGTGCAGGGGATCGCGAAGCGGTGGAGGGGCCGCCGCTCCAGGGCGAAACACTCCGAAACCCCTCTTGTTTTGCCGCGCTGCAGCACGGCGCCTAGAGCTGAACGGCAGTGTCAGCGAGTCCGTCCTTGAGCCAGAGCGCCCCTGAATCCGAGCAGCACACCCTGGCCGGCCCGGCGGTGTTCGCCGGGGTGGGGCTGCACACTGGCCGGCGGGTGCGCGCCGCCATCCTGCCGGCGCCGGCGGACACCGGCATCCTGTTCCTGAGGACCGACGTGGAGGGCGAAGGCCGCATCGAGGCCCGCGCCGGCAACGTCTCCAGCACCC
This sequence comes from Caulobacteraceae bacterium, assembly GCA_025450315.1. Lineage (GTDB taxonomy): Bacteria > Pseudomonadota > Alphaproteobacteria > Caulobacterales > Caulobacteraceae > JANWHQ01. Next base: position 2,714 of record JANWHQ010000064.1, on the reverse strand, counting down.
GGCTCTCCACGGTGATCGGCAACGCCCAGGGAGTCACGGTCGCGACCGTCGAGCACCTGATGGCCGCGCTCTACGCCCTGGGCGTCGACAACGCCCTGGTGGAGCTGGACGGGCCGGAGGCGCCGATCATGGACGGCTCGGCCGAGCCCTTCGTCAGCCTGATCGACCGCGCCGGCCGCCGCCGCCAGGACGCGCCGCGCCAGGCCATCGAGATTCTGCGGCCGATCGAGGCCGTCGACGGCGACAAGCGCGCCGCCCTGGTCCCGGCCGGGCGGTTCGAGATCGCCGTGGAGATCCTCTTCGACTCGCCCGCCATCGGCCGCCAGCGGCTGGACATGGCCATGGACGAGGCCGCCTTCCGCGCCATCCTGGCCGGCAGCCGCACCTTCGGCTTCCTGCACGAGGTCGAGGCGCTGCGCGGCGCCGGCCTGGCCCAGGGAGGCTCGCTGGAGAACGCCATCGTGGTCGACGGCGATTCGGTGCTGAACCCCGAGGGCCTCAAGCATCCGCACGAGTTCGTGCGGCACAAGGCGGTGGACGCCATCGGCGACCTGGCCACCCTCGGCCGGCCCCTGATTGGCCGCTACGAGGGCCGCTGCGCCGGCCACGCCCTGAACAACGCCCTGGCGCGCGCCCTGTTGGCCCAGCCCGACGCCTGGCGCCTGAAACCCCTGGCGCCGGCGCGGCAAGACGCCGAGCCGGCGGCGCGGCGGCCGGGCGCATTTGCCTGACCTATCGCCTCGTGTAAGAACACCCGCGGCTGGGGCCCGAAGGCCGCGGGGGCGTGCAGACCGAGGGATGTCCGTGATTTCCAAGCTTAGCGCTCGTGGTTCGATCCTGGTCGCCCTGTTGGCGGTCGCCGCGGTGGGCGTCTCGGGCTGCGCCGGCCTCAAGAAGCACAAGACCGACCTGTCCTATGTGGAACGGCCCGTGGACATCCTCTACGCCACCGGCGCCGACAAGCTGGACCACCACCAGTGGGGAGAGGCCGTCGACTACTTCCGCGAGGTGGAGCGCCAGCACCCCTATTCGGACTGGGCCCGCCGCGCGATCCTGATGACCGCCTACGCCCACTACGAGGACGGCGACTACAACGAGGCCATCGGCGACGCCGACCGCTTCATCTCGCTCTATCCCGGCAATTCCTCGGCGGGCTACGCCTACTATCTGAAGGCGGTCTGCTACTTCGAGCAGATCATCGACGTGGGCCGCGACCAGGCCGCGACCGACCAGGCGCTGATCGCGCTGCGGGAGATCACCCGCCGCTTCCCGCACTCGCAATACGCCTCCGACGCACGGCTGAAGATCGACATGGTCAACGACCAGCTGGCCGGCAAGGAGATGACCATCGGCCGCTTCTACCAGCAGAACGGCGATCCGGTGGCGGCCATGGGCCGCTTCAAGGACGTCATCGACCGCTACCAGACCACCTCGCACACGCCCGAGGCGCTCTATCGCCTGGTGGCGCTGGACCTGTCGCTGGGCCTGGCCCGGGACGCCCAGCGCAACGCCGCCGTGCTGGGGGCCAACTTCCCCGGCGACCGCTGGTACTCGGACGCCTACCGGCTGATGGTCTCCAAGGGCCTGAAGCCCTCCGAGCCGCCCAAGACCGGCCGCAGCCTGCCCGAGAAGCTGCACATCGGCTGACGGCGGAAGGCCGTCCTGCGTTGTGATCCCGGACAGCCGGAGGCCAATCCGGGATCGCCGCAAGCGCCGCCGCTCGACCCGATCCCCGCTCTCCGGCGCTGTGCAGCTCCGGCGGGGGCGACACGGCGGGGAGAGCGCGGTTGAGGCGCGCGAGATTCCCATCCATGTTCCGGCCATGCTGATCGGCCTGGGCATCCGCGACGTGGTGTTGATCGACGCCCTGGACCTGTCCATCGGGCCGGGGCTGACCGCGCTCACCGGCGAGACGGGCGGGGGCAAGTCGATCATCCTGGACGCCCTGGGCCTGGCCACCGGCGCGCGGGCGGACGCCGGCCTGGTGCGCCAGGGTCGGCCGCAGGCCTCGGCCTCGGCCTTCTTCACCCCCTCCGGTGACCATCCGGTCTGGGCCTACCTGGACGACAAGGGCCTGACCTACCAGCCGGACGAGGACCTGGTGCTGCGCCGCCAGCTGTCCGCCGACGGCCGTTCGCGCGCCTTCGTCAACGACCAGCCGGCCAGCGTGGGCGTGCTGCGCGAGCTGGGGGCCCTGCTCCTGGAGGTGCACGGCCAGCACGAGACCGTGGGTTTGCTGGACGCCCGCACCCACCGGCCGCTGCTGGACGCCTTCGGCGCCCTCTCGGCCGAGACCTCGGCCGTGGCCGCCACCTGGCGGGCTTGGCGCGAGGCCGCCGCGCGGGCCGAGGTGCTGCGCGAGCAGAACGCGCGCGCCGACGCCGAGACCGAGGAGCTGACCCTGCGCCTGCAGGAGCTCGACCGGCTGGAGCCGCGCGCGGGCGAGGAAACCGACCTGGCCGAGACCCGGGCCCTGCTGGGCTCGGCGGAGAAGGCCCTGGCCGATATCTCCGCCGCCCGCGACGCCATGGGAGGCGACGGCCTGCCCGCCCGGCTCGGCCAGGCGCTGAGGGCGCTGGAGCGGGCCCGCGAGCGCACGCGCCAGGCCGGCGCCTCGGACGAGGCCCCGGCCAGCCGGCGCATCCAGGAGGCCGCCGAGGCGGTCGAACGCGCCCTGGCCGAGGCCTCCGAGGCTGCCGCCGCCATCGACGCCG
>JANWHQ010000063.1 GCA_025450315.1 Caulobacteraceae bacterium | reverse complement strand
GGCCTGGCTGTTGCGGCGGTGGCGGGGTGCGGGGCCTATCTTGCTGGCTATCTTGGCCGGGGACAGGGCCAGGGGGGTGGTGGTCTTGGGCATGACCGAGGGTCTGGACGAGGGCCCGATCCTTCTGACCGAGGTCGCGCCGATCGCCGGGACGGACACCGCCGCCTCCCTGGCCGAGCGCCTGGCTGGCGCCGGCGCCAGCCTGCTGCCTCGCGCCCTGGCGGCGCTGGAGCGCGGCGCGGCCCGCGAGACTCCCCAGGCGGCCGAGGGCGTGACCTACGCGCGCAAGATCAGCCCGGCGGAGGCGCGCATCGACTGGAGCCGGCCGTCCGCCGAGGTCGACCGCCACATCCGCGGCCTCTCGCCCTTCCCCGGCGCCTGGTTCATGGCCCCCGCCCAGGGCGAGGACCGAGGCCCGGTGCGGGTCAAGGCGCTGCTTTCGCGGGTGGAGGCGGGCTCGGGGGCGCCGGGCCAGGTCCTGGACGACGAGCTCAGGATCGCCTGCGGCGAGGGCGCTGTGCGGCTGGGGCAGGTGCAGCGCGAGGGCAAGGGCGTGCAGGATGCGGCCACCTTCGTGCGCGGCTTTCCCGTGCCACCCGGGACTCGTCTGGGCTGATGCCGCGCTATCGCCTGACGGTGGAGTACGATGGGGAGCCCTATCGCGGCTTCCAGGCCCAGGCCAGCCTGCCCTCGGTGCAGGGCTCTCTGGAGCGCGCCATCACCGCCTTCTGCGGCGAGCGGGCGGTGATCCACGCCGCCGGGCGCACCGACACCGGGGTCCACGCCACCGGCCAGGTGGTCCACTTCGACCTCGAGCGGGACTGGCCCGCGCCCACGGTGATGAACGCCCTGAACGCTCACCTGGCGGAAGAGCCAATCTCGGTGCTGGACGCGTCGGAGGCCCCCCCGAATTTCCACGCCCGCTTCTCGGCCACGGGGCGCGCCTATCTCTACCGCATCCTGAATCGCCGGGCGCCGCCGGCGCTGGACCGGGGCCGGGTCTGGCACGTGAAGAAGGACCTCGACGCGGAAGCCATGCACGCGGCGGCCCAGCAGCTGGTCGGGCGCCACGACTTCACCACCTTCCGGGACATGGCCTGCCAGGCCAGGTCGCCGGTCAAGACCCTCGACGAGGCCGCCGTCTGGCGCGAGGGCGAGGAGGTGCGGCTGCGCTTCGCCTCGCGTTCCTTCCTGCACCGCCAGGTGCGCTCGATGGCCGGCACGCTGGCCGAGGTCGGCGTGGGGCGCTGGTCGGCGGCGGACCTGAAGGCCGCGTTGGAGGCGGGGGACCGCCAGGCCTGCGGCCCGGTCGCGCCGGCGGCGGGCCTGTGCCTGATCGCGGTGCAATACTGACCGGTCGTGAATTTGAAGTTCGCCGAGCGCTCACCCCAGAATCTGGCGAACTTCGCACGCGGGACGCTGGCCCAGGCCTCGCTTTGGGTTAAACAAATCCCATGCGATCCTTCCTGACCGGTATCCTGTCGGCGGCGCTCGGGCTGGCCGCCGCCGCCCTGGCCCAGGCCAAGGCCCCCGATGTCTACGCCCACGGCATGGTGGTCGCCGCCAATCCCCTGGCCGCGGAGGCCGGGCGAAGGGTGCTGGAGCGCGGCGGCAATGCGGTCGACGCCGCGGTGGCCATCCAGGCGGTCCTGGGCCTGGTCGAGCCGCAGAGCTCGGGCCTCGGAGGCGGGGCGTTCCTGCTCTATTACGACGGCAAGACCCACAGGCTGACCGCCTACGACGGCCGCGAGGCCGCGCCGGCGGCCGCCACGCCCGACTTCTTCCTGCAGCCGGACGGCAAGCCCATGCCCTTCTTCCAGGCCGTCCTGAGCGGGCGCTCCACCGGGCCGCCCGGCGCCATCGCCATGCTGGGCCTGGCCCACCGGCAGCACGGCAGGCTGGCCTGGAAGGACCTGTTCGGGGGGGCGGAGAAGCTCGCGGTCGACGGCTTCGAGGTGAGCCCGCGACTGGCGGCCGAGTCCATGATCCCGCTGCCCCAGACCAGCGCCCCGGACGTGAAGGCCTACTTCACCAAGGCCGACGGGACCCACGTGAAGGCCGGCGACGTCCTGAAGAACCCGGCCTACGCCCGCTCCCTCCAGACCCTGGCCGCCGACGGGCCGCGCGCCCTGCTGGAAGGCCCGATCGCCCGGGACATCGTGGCCCGCGTCGACAGGGACCCCGGCGCGGTGCTGACCACGGCCGACCTTGAGGCCTACCATCCGGAGGCGTCCGACGCCCTTTGCAGGCCCTACCGCGTCTATGTGGTCTGCGTGCCGCCCTCGCCCTCCGGCGGGCCGGCGCTCCTGGAGATGCTGGGCCTGCTGGCTCGCACCGACATCGACAAACGCGGTCCGAACGACGCCAAGGCCTGGTTCGAGATGGCCCAGGCCGAGCGCCTGGCCTACGCCGACCGCGACCGCTACCTGGGCGACCCGGCCTTCGTGAAGGAGCCGGTGCAGGGCCTGCTCAGCCCCGGATACCTCGACGCCCGCGCCAGGCTGATCGGCGAGACCGCCGGTCCCGCGCCCGCGCCCGGCGATCCGCCCGGCGCGCCGCCCAGCGGCAAGGACGGCACCCGGGAAGCGGGCGGCACCTCGCATTTCGTGATCGTCGACCGCCAGGGCGATGTCGTCTCCATGACCACTTCGGTGGAGAGCATCTTCGGCTCGGGCCGGATGGTCGACGGCTTCGTGCTGAACAACCAGCTGACCGACTTCTCGTTCTCGCCGACCGATTCCGCGGGCCGGCCGGCGGCCAACCGGGTCGAGCGCGGCAAGCGGCCGCGCAGCGCCATGACGCCGGTGATCGTGCTGAAGGACGGCCGCTTCCTCGCCACCCTGGGCTCGCCGGGCGGACCGGCGATCCTGGCCTATAACCTGAAGGCGCTGGTCGGGATCCTGGACTGGCGCCTGACCATGCAGCAGGCGGTCGCCCTGCCGAACCTGATCGCCATCGGCGACCGCTACAACGCCGAGGTCGACAAGCTGGGGCCCGAGGTGGTCAAGGGCCTGGCCGAGCGGGGCATGAGCTTCAGCGCCGGCCGAGGCGAGAACTCCGGCCTGCACGGCGTCATGGCGCGCGGCGGGACGCTGCAGGGCGGCGCTGACCCGCGGCGCGAGGGCGTCGCGCTGACGGACTGACCCCAGGTCCGGCCGGGGGTTCGGCGGACGGTGCGCCCGACGCTTCAGGCGACGGTTGCGAGACGGGCGGTTCCGGCGAGGCCGCGGCGCCCGGCGCGCCCGGCAGGATCAGCTCGAAGGCCGCGCCCTCCGGACCATTGGCCACCAGCAGCAAATCGCCGCCGTGCGCCTGGGCCAGCTCGCGCGAGATGGCCAGGCCCAGCCCCGCCCCGCCCGAGCGGGCCGAGCCGGCGAAGGGCTGGAACAGGTGCGTGGTGGCCTTCTGCGGCAGGCCCGGACCGTTGTCGGCCAGCCGTACGATGCTGGCGCCGTCTTCCTGATCCAGGCTGACGCGGACCAGGCCGTCCTCGATGCGGCCCTCCGCCTCCAGCGCCTCGCGGGCGTTGCGCAGCAGGTTGACCAGGATGCGGTGCAGCTGGTCCGGATCGGCCAGCACCCGGGCGCCGGCCGCCACGTCGGCCTTCAGCCCCACGCCCCGGTCGGCGAAGCCGGCGTCCTCGGCGGCCATCTGCAGCGCCGGAAGCAGCATGAGCTCGGCCGGCTGGGGCGCGGCCTCCTGGCTCTTGCCGTAGTTCAGCACATCGGTGGCCAGGGTGATGGCCCGGTCGAGCGCCCGCTCCAGGCGGGGCAGGGCCTGGCTGACGCGCGGATCGTGCAGCGAGGCCAGCCGGTCGGAGGCGATCTGGGCGCTGGACAGCATGTTCCTGAGATCGTGGTTGATCTTGGCCACCGCCTCGCCCAGGGCCGCCAGCCGGGCGCGCGAGGCCAGGGCGGCGCGCAGGTCCGCCTGCATGCGGTCGAGCTCGGCTTCGGCGCGGCCGATCTCGTCGCGCCGGTGCGAGAGGGCGATGCGCGCGTGCGGATCGTCGGGGTCGGCCCGGAACCGTTCCATGGCGACGGTCAGCTTCTGGATCGGCCGCACCAGGAAGGCGTCGAGCAGCACGAACAATCCCGCGCCCGCCACGATGGCGAGGAACAGCGCCACCCCGCCCACCTTCAGCAGATAGCCGGCCAGGTCCTTGCGCAGCGGCGCGTTGGGGATGACCACCTCGATGAAGTCGCCGTCGCGGAACCTCGGCTGGGCCACCACGCGCACGTAGCGGTCGTCGCCGGAGAACAGGGTCAGGAACGGCTGGCTGAGCCAGGTGCCGAGGTCGTTGTTCCTGAGGTCGACCAACTCGGGCGTGCGCGGCAGATGGGCGGCCTGCACCTCGAGCCGGCGGACCCCCTCGCTCTGCACGGCCACCGACACCACGCCGGCCGCGGTCAGCAGCTGGGTCTTGATCGTGTTGGAGACGGTGCGATTGGGCGCCACGTCCACCGCCAGGGAGGCCAGCTCGGCGGCGCGCACCCGGTCGAGGTAGCCGCTCTCCTGATAGTCGGCCAGGGACGGGACCAGGATCAGCAGCGCCGCCGCCAGGGCGATCAGCACGGTCAGGATCAACAGCCGCGCCGACAGGCCGCGCGGCCACAGCACGCGACGCCCGCTAGGGGCAGGCGAAGCCGCGCCCGCGTCCGTGGAGGCGTCACTCATTCCAAAACCCGTACTGCACGGTCATGCCGACGGCAACGCGCGCGCGGCGGCCGAGGTCCGGCTCAGGAGATGGTGAAGCCGGCGTCCACCATGTAGAGGGCCCCGGTCGTGGCCCTGGCTTCGTCCGAGCCCAGGAAGGCGACGGTAGCGGCCACGTCCTCGGGCTGGGGGAAGGCGCCCAGCGCCATGTGGGCCAGGGCGGCCGCCCGGTACTCCTCGCTCGCCCCGGCGGTCAGGGGCGTGGGGGTGAAGCCCGGTCCCACCGCGTTGACCCGGATGCCGTCCTTGCCCCAGGCCAGGGCGCAGGTGCGGGTCAGGGCCAGGATGCCGTGCTTGGCCGCCACATAGGCGGGGTTGGCCGGCGAGGCCACGACGCTCAGCACCGAGGCGGTGTTGACGATCGCGCCGCCGCCGGTGGCCACCAGGTGCGGATGCTCGGCGCGCATGCAGTAGAAGGCGCCAGACAGGTTGACCGCGATGGTCCGCTCCCATTGGTCCAGCGGCGTCTGCTCGGGCGGCAAGCGCGCCCCACCGATTCCGGCGTTGTTGACCGCCAGCTTCAGCGGCCCCAGGCGCCGGACCACCTCGGCGATCGCCGCCTCCACCGCCCGGGCGTCCGATACGTCGAGCTGGACCGCGATGGCCCCGCCGCCCAGGCGCGCGGCCACCGCCTCGGCCTTGGCCCCGTCGATGTCGAGCACCGCGACCTTCGCCCCCTCGGCCGCCAGCCGCACACAGCAGGCCTCGCCGATCCCCGAGCCGCCGCCGGTCACCAGCACCGCGCGCCCCTCGTATCGCCGCATCTCCGGCATGGTCTCCCGCTCTTCTTCTTACCGTCATGGCCAGGCTTGCCCCGGCCAGCCATGAACACTGTCGAACCCCAGCGCGTATGGGTTCGCGGGACGAGCCCGCGAATGACGGCGTTCGAGCACGAATTACGCCATGCTCACCGACTTGATCACCTGGCAGGCTTCCACGCCTTCCGGGCCGTCCTCGGAGCCGTGGCCGCTTTCCTTGACCCCGCCGAAGGGGGCGTCGGCGCCGGCGATCATGACGTTGTTGACCGCCACCATGCCCGCCTCGATGGCGTCGCTGATCAGCATCGCCCGCCTGGAGGACTGGGTGAAGGCATAGGCCGCCAGGCCATAGGGCAGGCGGTTGGCCTTTCCGACCGCGTCGTCGAAGTCCTTGAACGGGTTCATGATCGCCACCGGGCCGAACGGCTCCTCGTTCATGATCCGGGCGGTGTCGGGCACGTCGCGCAGCACCGTCGGCTTCCAGAAGAAGCCCTGGTTGCCCACCCGTTCGCCGCCCGTCAGCACCTGGCCGCCGCTCTGGCGGGCGTCGCCGATGAAGGCCTCCATGGCGTCCAGCCGTCGCGGATTGGCCATGGGGCCCATGCGGGTGGCGGGATCCAGCCCGTCGCCCACGGGCAGGCTCTGGGCGATCTCGGTGAAGCCCCTCACGAACTTTTCGTAGACCGGCTCCTGGACATAGAAGCGGGTCGGCGAGACGCAGACCTGGCCGGCGTTGCGGTACTTGTGCGGGGCGATGATGCTCAACGCCTGCTCGATGTCGGCGTCGTCGAACACGATCACCGGGCCGTGGCCGCCCAGCTCCATGGTGGTGCGCAGCATCCGCTCGGAGGCCAGCTTCATCAGGTGCTTGCCCACCGGCACCGAGCCGGTGAACGACAGCTTGCGGATCACCGGCGAGGCCAGCAGATGCCGCGAAACCTCGTCGGGCACGCCGAACACAACCTGGGCCACGCCCGGCGGCAGGCCGGCGTCGATCAGCGCCCTCAGCACCTCCAGGGCGGAATTGGGCGACTCCTCGGCCGGCTTCAGGATCACCGAGCAGCCGGCGGCGATCGGGGCGGCCAGCTTGCGGCCGGGGTTGCCGACCGGGAAGTTCCAGGGGGCGAAGGCGGCGACGGGTCCGACCGGCTCCTTCAGCACCATGTGCCGGTGGCCGGTGGGCCGAACCAGCACCCGGCCATAGGCACGCTTGGCCTCCTCGGCGGCGAACTCCAGCCAGTTGGCGGTGACGTTGGTCTCGATGCGCGACTCGCCGAGGGTCTTGCCCTCTTCCAAGGTGGCGATGCGGGCGATGTGCTCCACCCGCTCGCGCATCAGGTCGGCGGCCTTCTTCAGCACCCGCGCGCGATCGGCGGCGGGCGTGGCGCGCCAGAGCTTGAAGCCGCGGGCGGCGGCGTCCAGGGCCCGGTCGAGGTCGGCGGCCTTGGCCAGCGGCAGGTCGCCCAGGGTCTGGCCGGTGGCGGGATTCAGCACCTGGTGCACGCGGCGGTCGCCGACGCCCACCCATTCGCCGTCGATGTACATGGCAAGCTCTGGGTAGTCGGACATGCGCTCTCTCGGCTGTGGCGGGACGTCGGCGGCTTGTGCGGCCCCTCAGGCCCCAAATCAAGCGCGCCCCCGCCGTTTGAAAATCCGGTCCCCTTCTATAGCTTGACCGGGCGAAGCGGCCAGCAGCGCCGCCGGGGAGGCGGACGTGGCCACAAAGAGCATCGACGTCGAGGCGCTGATCGACGGCCAGAGGTTCAGCGCCTTCACGCTCAGGGTGCTGGTGCTGGCCGTTCTGGCCCTGGTGATCGATGGCTACGACGTGCAGATCATGCCCTTCGCGGCGCCCAGCCTGGTCAAGGCCTGGCATGTGTCGCGCTCGGCCTTCGGGCCGGTGTTCAGCGCCAGCCTGTTCGGCATCCTGTTCGGGGCGCCGCTGTTCGGCTGGGTCGGCGATCGGGTCGGACGCAAGGCCTGCATCCTGATCGGCTCGGTCGTCTACGGCGTGCTGAGCCTGGGCCTGCTGCTGGTGCACGACCTGCAGAGCCTGATCCTGCTGCGCTTCCTGACCGGGGTCGGCATGGGCGGGGTGTTCCCCAACGCCATCGCCATCGCCGCCGAGCTGGCGCCGCGGCGCTGGCGAGCGGGCATGGCGGGCTTCATGGGCACGGGGATCACCATCGGCGGGGTCGTTCCGGGCCTGATCGTGGCCCAGTTGCCGCCCGGACCGATCTACCACCAGCTGTTCCTGATCGGCGGCCTGGCGCCGCTGGCCCTGGCCGCCCTGCTCGCCATCGGCCTCCCGGAGTCCATCGCCTTCCTGATCGACCGCGGCGGCTCCAAGGCGCGCATCGCCAGCCTGGCCCGCCAGATCGATCCGGCGACCCAGGCCACGCCCGAAGACGGCTTCGTGCTGCCCGCCCGCGCGGCCCAGGAGCCGGTGGGCTACCGCGCGCTGTTCGCCGGCAAGATGGCGTGGATCACCCCGCTGCTCTGGGTGATGTTCGCCGCCAGCCTGCTCAGCCTGTTCATGCTGACCAGCTGGATGCCGCTGCTGCTGGAGGCGTCGGGCTTCTCGGCCAAGGCGGCGGCCGGGGCCAATTCCCTGTTCCAGGTGGGCGGGACGGTCGCCGGAGTGGTGGTGGCCTTCTCGATGGGCCGGCTGGGCGCGCGCATGCCGGCGATCTTCTTCGTGCTCGGCCTCATCGCCATCGCCGTGGCGGCGCGCGCGCCCCTGTCCAACGCCGGGCTGACCATGGTAATCGTCGTTTGCGGCTTCTGCATCACCGGCATCCAGTGCGCCCTGAACGGGACGGCGGGCCTGGCCTATCCGACTCCGGTGCGGGCGCGGGGCCTGGGCGCGGCGCTGGGCGCCGGCCGCGTCGGCTCGGTGATCGGCCCCCTGCTGGCCGGAGCGATGGTTTCGGCCGGAGTGACCTCGGCTCGCGACCTGTTCCTGCTGCCGCTGCTGCCCCTGGCCCTGGGCGCCGTCGCCAGCTTCGTCGTCGCCGCCAGGCTGAACCTGGGTCAGGCGGCTGGCTCAGCGGCCTGAGGCTGCCTAAGATCGTCAGGAAGGCTGGCGATCCAGGGCCGGCCGCCAATATGCAACGGAGGATCCCGCCATGTACGACATCGGCCTTCTGATCGGCGAGAAGGACAGCTTGGCCGCCGTCGGCGGCGCCACCTTCGAGCGGCTGAACCCGGTCACGTCCGACCTCGCCACCCGCGCCGCCGCCGCCGCCCCCGGCGACTGCCGCGCCGCCTGCGACGCCGCCGCCGCGGCCTTCCCGGCCTGGTCCGAGACCGGACCCAACGCCCGCCGCGCCCTGCTCAACAAGGCCGCCGACGTGATGGTGGCCCGCGCGCCCGAATTCGTCGACGCCATGATGAGCGAGGTGGGCGCGACCCAGGGCTGGGCGATGTTCAACATCATGCTGGCATCCTCGATGCTGCGCGAGGCCGCCGCCATCACCACCCAGATCTCGGGCGAGGTGATCCCCTCCGACCATCCCAGCCGGCTGTGCCTGGCCGTGCGCCAGCCGGCCGGCGTGGTGGTGGGCATCGCCCCATGGAACGCTCCGATCATCCTGGGCACGCGGGCGGTGGCCGTGCCCTTGGCCTGCGGCAACACCGTGGTGCTGAAGGCCTCCGAGCAGTGCCCGCGCGTGCACTATCTGATCGGTTCGGTGCTGCGCGAAGCCGGCCTCCCGCCCGGAGTCATCAACGTCGTCACCAACGCCCCGACCGATGCGCCCGGCGTGGTCGAGGCCCTGATCGAGCATCCGGCCGTGCGGCGGATCAACTTCACCGGCTCGACCAAGGTCGGCCGCATCATCGCCGGCATCGCGGCCAGGCACCTGAAGCCGTGCCTGCTGGAGCTGGGCGGCAAGTCGCCGATGCTGGTGCTGAAGGACGCCGACCTCGACGACGCGGTGGCGGCGGCGGGCTTCGGCGCCTTCATGAACCAGGGCCAGATCTGCATGTCGACCGAGCGGATCGTGGTGGTTCCGGAGATCGCCGACGAGTTCGTCGCCAGGTTCGCCCAGAAGGCCAAGGCGCTGAAGGCGGGCGATCCGCGCGAGGGCAAGACGCCGCTGGGCGCCATCGTCAACATGGACGCCGCGGGCCACATCCGCTCGCTGGTCGACGACGCCTTGGCCAAGGGCGCCGACATGCCCGCCGGCGGCAAGGGCGAGGGGCTTTTGATGGACTCCACCTTCCTGGACAAGGTGACGCCCGAGATGCGGATCTACGGCGAGGAGTCGTTCGGGCCGATCACCACCATCGTCCGCGCCAAGGACGAGGAGGACGCCATCCGCATCGCCAACGACACCGACTACGGCCTGTCGGCGGCGGTTTTCTCCAAGGACGTGGCCCGCGCCCTGAAGGTGGCCAAGCGCATCCAGTCGGGCATCTGCCACATCAATTCCTCGACCGTGCAGGACGAGGCCCAGATGCCGTTCGGCGGGGTGAAGGGCTCGGGCATCGGCCGTTTCGGCGGCAAGGCCGGGATCGCGGAGTTCACCGATCTCCGGTGGATCACCATCGAGACCGACCACGCGCACTATCCGATCTGATCGGGCGGGCGCCGGACCCGGTCCGGCGGCATTCAGGGGGCAGGGCTTGAAGCGTCTGGTCGCATTGCTGGTTCTGGCGGCGGCGGCGGGCTTGGCCGCCCCCGCCCTGGCCGCCGACGAGGAGATCCAGGTCTATATGGACGACCTGGACAGGCCCGGGCAGTTCGGCCTGGACCTGCACAACAACTACGTCATGAGCGGCGATCCCGGAGTCGACTACGCGGGGGAGATGTCCAGCCTGCACCGCTACCGCCTGACGCCGGAGTGGTCCTATGGCCTGACCCGGAACATCGAGCTTGGGCTCTATCTGCCGCTGACCACCCTGGACGGCCAGGGCCACTACGCGGCCGACGGCGTGAAGGGGCGGATCAAGTTCGTCGCGCCCCAGGCGCAGGGCCAGACCTGGTTCTGGGGCCTGAACCTCGAGATCGGCCGGGTCTCGCACGGGCTGGACGAGAACCCCTGGAACGGCGAGCTTAAAGGCATCCTGGGCGACCGGTTCGGCCGCTGGACCGTGGCCTCGAACCTGAATCTCGACTTCAAGCTGGCCGGGCCCGCGCCGGCGCCAGCCTCGCTCGATTTCGACACCAAGGTCAGCTACGCCCTGACCAAGACCTTCGCCGTGGGCGTGGAGAGCTACAACGGCCTTGGGACCTTCCATCGCTTCGGCAGCTTCGCTAGCAGCGACCAGGCGATCTACGGCGCGGTCGACGCCAGCCTCGGCAAATGGGACCTCAACTTCGGCCTGGGCCACGGCTACGGCTCGAGCGCCGACGGCTGGGTGATGAAGGCCATCATCAGCGTGCCGATCGACGGCTAGGACCGGTCTTCCGGCATGACCCGCCGTGACCTTGCCGTCCCCCTCGCGAAGATCCTGGGCCGCCCCCGAAGGCCGGGTGAGGGCTCGGGGGTGGGCCTTTCGGCCTCCCGCGGCGGCTTTCGGCTTCGACGACCGACCGGGCTCGCGGGGCGTTCCTCCAGCGGGGATCGCCGCCCGGCGCTTGATTGCCAAGGCAGGCGCCATGCGGTCTAAGACAAGGGGAGGCAGAGAGTCGAACCTATGTCAGCCAAGAAGCGGGAGGCCGCCGACTTGAGCGTATTGGAGCGCGAGCGGACTTCGGCCGGTGCGGAGACAGCTGGCTCGGCGGCCATCGGACCGCCGCAACAGTGGGGGATGATCTATCTGCTGGCCCGGATCTTCTACGCCATGCGCCAGAGGAGCGAGGACGCGCTCAGGCCCCACAACCTCACCCCGATGCAGTTCACCATCCTGGACAGTCTGAGGCGCTGGAACGGGCTGTCGTCGGCGGAGCTGTCGCGCCGGTTCCGCGTCACCCCCCAGACCATGGGCGAGATGATCGGCAACCTCGAGCGCCGGGCGCTGATCGCCCGGGTGCAGGATCCCGCCAACCGCCGCGCCCTTCGCCTCAGCCTGACCCAAGAGGGGGGGCAGATTTTGGACAACTGCGAGGCCGCGATGGAGGCAATCGAGGCGGAGATGTTCGAGCAGATGTCGCCCCGCGACGTGGAGGCCCTGCGCGGCCGCCTGAGGGTCCTGCACGACGGCCTGGGCCTGTCGTTCGACAGCTGAGCGGACCTGCGTCCTTCGAGACGCCGGCTGAGCCGGCTCCTCAGGATGGTATCCTCAGCAAGCCTTTGTCATGGTGAGGAGCGCCCCGCGACGGCGCGTCCCGAACCACGCACCTACACCCCCTCCGTCGGCGGCAGGCGCAGGCCCCGCACCAGGTCGGCGGCCTTTTCGCCGATCATGATGGCCGAGGCGTTGGTGTTGGCGCCGGGCACGGTCGGCATGATCGAGGCGTCGGCCACGCGCAGGCCCTGGACCCCCACCACCCTGAGCTCAGGGTCGACCACCGCCTCGGCCCCCAGGCCCATGCTGCAGGTGCCGACCGGATGCTGGGTGGCCGAGCAGGCCTTGCGGATCCAGTCGTCGAGCTCGTCGTCGCTCTGGGCGTCATCGCCGGGCGCGGCTTCCGTCCCGGTCAGCTCGCCCTGCGGCGGGGTGTGGTAGATCCGGCGCGCCTCGCGGATGCCGCGGCGCATGATCTCGAACTCGGCCGGCGAGGACATGAGGTTCAGCTGCACCTTGGGTCCGTCGAGCGGGCTGGCCGAGCGCAGGGTCACCTCGCCCCGGCTCAGGGGGTGCAGGATCACCACCCCCACCTGGAAGGCGTGCTCCAGCGCCTTGGTAAGGCCGGGGAACCACAGCTTGGCGTCCATCCGGACCGGATTGCACATCAGCTGGATGTCGGGCTGGTCCAGGTGCGGCGCGGTGCGGATCACCACGTTGCAGCTGTTGATCTGGGTGGCGAACGGGCCGGTGCCGAACAGCGCCCACTGTGCCGCCGACATCACCGCCCGGTCGTAGCGGAGCTCCCTCAGGAAGGTCACCGGCTTTTTGGCCTGGAACCGCATCATGCAGTTGGGATGCTCGGAGAGGTTCTTGCCGACGCCCTTGAGGTCGACGATCGGCCGGATGCCGTGCGGAATCAGCTCGTCCGCCGGCCCGATGCCCGACAGCATCAGGAGTTGCGGCGAGTTGTAGGCGCCGCCGCAAAGGATCACCTCCCGCTCGGCCCGGATCTGGCGCAGCTGGCCGTCGTGGGAGACCTCGACCCCGATCGCGCGGCCGGTCTCCATGAGGATGCGGGTGGTCAGAGCCTCCATCTCGAGCGTGAGGTTGGGGCGCTTGAGCGCCGGATGCAGATAGGCGCGGTAGGCGCTGGCCCGACGGCCGCGCTTGTCGATGGTCACCTCCCCCTTGGAGAAGCCTTCGGGGATCGCCCCCGAGAGGTCGTCGGAGACGCCGTAGCCGGCGTTGCGGGCGGTCTCCATCAAGGGGTCGTGCAGCAGAAGCCGCGTGTCGATCGGCCGGACGCTCAGGGGCCCCGAACCGCCGTGGTACTTGCCCTCGCCCCGCCAGCTGGTCTCCATCCGCTTGAAGTAGGGCAGCACGTCCGCATAGCCCCAGCCCTCGCAGCCCATCTGCCGCCAGGTGTCGTAGTCGTGCGGATGGCCGCGCATGTAGAACATGCCGTTGATCGAGGACGATCCGCCCAGCACCTTGCCGCGCGGCGCGGGCAGGCGGCGCCCGTTCAGGGCCGGGATCGGCTCGGACATGTATCCCCAGGTCATGCCCGGCACGAACATGGCCTTCAGAAAGCCCAGGGGCATGTGGATGTAGGGGTGGGAGTCCTTGCCGCCGGCCTCCAGCACCAGCACCCGGACGTCCTTGTCCTCGCTGAGCCGATCGGCCAGCACGCATCCCGCCGAGCCGGCGCCGATGATGATGTAATCGTAGGTGTCGGCCGAGGCGCGGGCCATACGGGCTCCTGAGACTGAAAGCGCGCAACCTTGGCCGAGACGCCTCAGGTTGCAAGCCCCGGCGCAGGGGCCGGCGATGATCAGAAACTGGGCGCCCCCGTCACGCGTTGCCCAGGCAGTGGACTCCGGCTCCGCTTGGGGGGTCCGGGGCCGGCAGGCGGCCCGCATGTCCGCCTGCGCCGTGGTCAGGTGATCCGCATGTCCTGTTACGACGAGATGCACGGATGGAGCGGCGAGGCCGACATCCGCGACGTTTACCAGCCGGTGCACGACTGGCTCATGCAGTCGCCGCCCGAACTCCTGGAGGCGCGCCGGCGCCAGGCCGAGATCCTGTTCCGCCGCATCGGCATCACCTTCGCCGTCTATGGCGAGGCCGAGGCCTCCGAGCGGCTGATCCCCTTCGACATCGTGCCCCGGATGATCGCACCCTCGGAATGGACCAAGCTGGAAGCGGGCCTGCGCCAGCGGGTGCAGGCGCTGAACGCCTTCCTGGCCGACCTCTACGGGCCCCAGGAATGCCTGCGCGCGGGCGTGGTCCCGGCCGAGCTGATCTGGCGCAACCCGCAGTTCAGGCTGGAGGCGGTGAAGCGTCCGCCGCCCCACGGCGTCTACGTGCACGTGGCCGGCATCGACGTGGTGCGCACCGGCGAGGACAGCTTCCATGTACTGGAGGACAATGTCCGCACGCCGTCGGGCGTCTCCTACATGCTGGAGAATCGCGAGGCGATGCTGCGGCTGTTCCCCGAACTTCTGGCCGAGCAGAGGGTGGCGCCGGTCGAGACCTATATCGACTCGCTGCTGGCCACGCTGAAGTCGGTGGCGCCGGCCCACGCCAGGGGCGAGCCCAATGTCGCCCTGCTGACCCCGGGGCCCTACAACTCGGCCTTCTACGAACACTCCTTCCTGGCCGACAAGCTGGGGGTGGAGCTGGTCGAGGGCACCGACCTGTTCGTCCGCGACGACGTGGTGTTCATGCGCTGCACCGACGGGCCCAAGCGCGTGGACGTGATCTATCGGCGGATCGACGACGACTTCCTGGACCCCCTGGTGTTCCGCCCGGATTCGGCCCTGGGCTCGCCGGGGCTGATCGGCGCCTACGAGGCGGGCAACGTCGCCCTGGCCAACGCGCCGGGCACGGGCGTGGCCGACGACAAGGCGGTCTACAGCTACATGCCGGAGATCGTGCGCTTCTTCACCGGCTCGGAGCCGCTGTTGCAGAACGTGCCCACCTGGCGTTGCCGCGAGCCGGACGCCCTGGCGCACGTGCTGGACCATCTGCCCGAGCTGGTAGTCAAGGAGGTCAACGGTTCGGGCGGCTACGGCATGCTGGTGGGGCCGGCCGCGTCCAAGGCCGAGATCGAGACCTTCCGCCGCAAGCTCAAGCACGCCCCCGAGGGCTTCATCGCCCAGCCCACCCTGGCGCTCTCGACCTGTCCCACCTTCGTGGAGAGCGGCCTGGCGCCCCGGCACGTGGACCTGCGGCCCTTCGTGCTGACGGGCGCCGACGAGGTGCGCATCACCCCCGGCGGCCTCACCCGCGTGGCCCTGAAGGCCGGATCGCTGGTGGTCAACTCCAGCCAGGGCGGCGGCACCAAGGACACCTGGGTCCTGGCCGAGTGAGGCGGCGCTGATGCTTTCCCGCACCGCCGACAGCCTGTTCTGGACGGCGCGCTATCTGGAGCGTGCGGACTTCCTGGCGCGCATCCTGGATTCGGCCCTGCGGCTGACCGCCATGCCCGCGGCCAAGGTCGGGCCCAACACCTGGGAGAGCGTGATCGCCTCCGCCGGCGTGGCCGAAGCCTTCTACGCCCGCCGTCAGACGGCCACCGAGCGCACCGTGCGCGACTTCCTGGCCTTCGATCCCGACAATCCCTCTTCGATCTATTCCTGCCTGGCCACCGCCAGGGCCAACGGCCGGGCGGTGCGCACCGCCCTGACCACCGAGATGTGGGAGTGCCTGAACGGCGCCTGGAACGAGCTGCTGGCGATGGAGACCGCCCGCATGAGCCGCGAGGCCTTCACCCGCTTCCTGGAGTGGGTCGAGCAGCTGACTCTGGTGTTCGACGGCTCGGCGCGGCGCACCATGCTGCGCAACGACGGCTACTGGTTCCTGAGGCTGGGCGGGGCGATGGAGCGGGCCGACAACACCGCCCGCATCCTCGATGTGAAATACCAC
Source organism: Caulobacteraceae bacterium (assembly GCA_025450315.1). Taxonomy (GTDB): domain Bacteria; phylum Pseudomonadota; class Alphaproteobacteria; order Caulobacterales; family Caulobacteraceae; genus JANWHQ01. Next base: position 3,217 of record JANWHQ010000063.1, on the reverse strand, counting down.
CTGCTGCTGCCCGAGCGCTAGCCGGTGGGCGGCGGCCTCGACCACTTCCAGTGGACTACCATCCTGCGCGAGGTCTCGGCCCTGACCGCCTATCACTGGGTCTACCGCGACCGGGTGAAGCCCTGGCTGGTGGCGGACCTCTTGATCCTGAACCCCCAGATGCCGCGCTCGCTGGCCAGCTGCTATGAGGTAACCGGCCGGTGCCTTGACCTGCTGGCCGAGACCTACGGGACCGCCGGCAAGAGCCAGCGCCTGGCCCACCGCATCCGCTCGCAGCTGGCCTCGGCGCGGATCGAGGACATCTTCCAGTCGGGCCTGCACGAATTCATCACCGCGTTCCTGGCCGACAATGGGAAGGTCGCCGCGGCCATCGCCGAGCAGTATCTGGTCTGAAAGGGGGGACTGGCCGTTGCGCATCCGCGTCGACCACCAGACGACCTATCGCTACCAGCCGCCGGCCAAGGCGGCGCTGCAGGTGCTGCGGCTGATCCCGCGCTCGCACGAGGGCCAGAACGTGGTGCGCTGGCGCGCCTCGGCCGAGGCCGACGTCGAGGTGCAGCTGAAGCGCGGCGAGGACGCGCTGGGCAACATCACCCAGACCGCGATGATCCAGGGACCGGTCGGTGAGCTGGTGCTCAAGGTCGAGGGCGAGGTCGAGACCTGGGACACCCACGGGGTGGTGCGCGGCGCGGCCGAGCGCTTCCCGCCAGAGGCCTTCCTGCGGGTGACGCCGCTGACCGCGCCGTCGCCCGAGCTCTGCGCCTTCGCCCTGGAGGCCGTGGCCGGGGCTGGCGGGGAGCATGATGTCATCGCCCGGCTGCACCGGCTGATGCTGGCCATCGGCGGCGCGATGGCCTTCGAGACCGACACCACCCATCCGGCGACCACCGCCGCGCAGGCCTTCGCCCAGAAGCGCGGCGTCTGCCAGGACTTCAGCCACGTCTTCATCTCGGCGGCCCGCCGGCTGGGCGTGCCGGCCCGCTATGTCTCGGGGCACCTGGCCCGCGAGGGCGAGGTGGTCGAGCAGGACGCCTCGCACGCCTGGGCCGAAGCCCACGTGCCGGAGCTGGGCTGGGTGGGCTTCGACGCGGCCAACGGCGTCTGCCCGACGCCGTCGTACGTGCGCCTGGCGATCGGGCTGGACTACCTCGGGGCCGCGCCGGTCCGCGGCAGCCGCACGGGCGGCGGGACGGAGACCATGGGGGTGAGGCTCCGGGTGTCTCACGCCGCGTTTCAAAGTCAGGCATAAGGCATGGCGCCAGAGACCCCCGCCGGACGTTTGGGACACCAGGACATGACTTACTGCGCCGGAATCCTGGTCAGGGAAGGACTCGTGATGTTCGCCGACACCCGCACCAACGCGGGCTTCGACGACATCTCGACCTATCGCAAGCTGCGCATCTACGAGACGCCCGGCGAGCGCACCCTGGCCATCGCCACCTCGGGCAATCTGTCGGTCACCCAGATGGCCCTGAGCATCCTGGCCGAGGGCCTGCTCAATCCCGACACGGGCGAGCTCGAGACGCTGGAGCACACGCCTTCGATGTTCCGCGCCGCCCAGCTCGTCGGGATGGCCATCCGCAAGGTGAAGCACGACATCGGCGAGGGGCTGGAAGCCGATCACATCGACCACAGCGTCTCGCTGTTGCTGGGCGGTCAGATCCACGGCGGGCCCGTGCGCCTGTTCATGATCTACGACGCCGGCAACTTCATCGAGTGCGGCCAGGATTCGCCCTTCCTTCAGATCGGCGAGCACAAGTACGGCCGCCCGATCCTGGTGCGCGCGGTGACCTATGAGACCGAACTCTACGACGCCCTGAAGATCGGCCTGATCTCGCTGGACTCCACCATCCAGTCCAACCTGGCGGTCGGCCCCCCGATCGACCTCCTGGTGCTGCGCCGGGACATCCTGAAGCCCGAGCTGAACTACCGGATCGAGGCGGACGAACCCTATTTCCACGACCTGTCCGAACGATGGTCGGAAGCGCTGCGCAAGGCCCACACCGGCCTGCCAAGACCGCCCTACGCGCCCCCGCCCCTGTTGGAAGGCGCGGTTCAGCCGCTGAAAGCCAGCCGCCGCGAGCGCTGAGCCCCGGCGTCCCTCTGCGCCATCCGGGCCGCCGCCCTCAGCACCTGCACGTGCCGCTCGGCCACCGGCGCCCAGCCGATGTGCTCGCGGGCATAGGTCTCGGCCCGCGCGGCCAGGGCGTGACGGCCTGCGGGGTCGCAGCGCAGCTCGCCGATGACGCGGGCGAAGGCCTCGGCGTCCAGCGGCCGGACCAGCCGCCCGTTGCGGCCTTCCGAGATCACCTCGGCGGGGCCTTCCAGGTCGGCGGCGACCACCGGCAGCCCGTGCAGATTGGCCTCGATCAGCACCAGGCCGAAGCCCTCGATGTCGTGGGCGATCGGCACGTTGGGCATGACGAAGACGTCGGCCCCGCGATAGAGCGCCCCGAGCTGGGCCTCGCCGATGGCGCCGAGCGTGAGGACGCGATCCCCGGCTCCGGCCTCGCCGATCGCGTGGGCGATGGCGGCCGCCTCGGGCCCGTCGCCGGCCAGCCAGTAGCGGACGCCAGGGCCCAGCCGGGGCATCACCTCGCGCACGAACCAGGCGTGGCCCTTGCGCGCCACCTGCCGGCCCACCGAACAGACCACCAGGTCGTTGGCGGCCAGGCCCCGCGTGTGCTCCGGAAACGCCGCCTTCAGGATCGCGCGGCGCGTCTCCGGCGCGGGCGGCGCCTCGAAGCGGCCAAGGTCCGCGCCATTGGCCACCACGTGCAGCCGGCCGGGATCGGCCCCGCGCTCCAGGCAGTGGACGCCGGTGGCCCGGCTGACCGGCAGCACCGCGTCCAGCGCCCCCAGCACGCTGGGGACCACCCACTGGTAGGGCGCGAAGGCCCAGATCACGTCGTGGCCGTGGCAGATCGAGCCCGTGGCGACGCCGTGGGCGCGGAAGAGCCGCTGCAGCAGCAACGCCATCCAGGCCGTGGGCAAGGCGGTGAACAGCACCGCGTCGATCTCGCCGGCCCGCGCCAGCCGGGCCAGTCCGCCCAGGGTTTTCAGCGCGAAACTCACGAAACCCAGTCGGTCGCTGGCGGCCGAGGCGGCCAGGAGGCGAACCTCGACGTCGCCGCGGGCGCGCAGGGCGGCCAGGAGCTCGGCGGCCGCCCGCTCGGCCCCGCCGATCCGGCCGGCGCTCTCGTCCTCCGGTCTGAGG
>JANWHQ010000062.1 GCA_025450315.1 Caulobacteraceae bacterium | reverse complement strand
GGCCGCCCTGCCCTTCCGCCTGACTTGCGCCCAGACCATGTCCCTGGCCGAGATCCGCGGCGACCTCGCGGCCGGCGAGCGGATGAGCCGTCTGCTGCAAGGGGACGTGGGCGCGGGCAAGACCGTGGTGGCCATGCTGGCCATGGCCGACGCGGCCGACGCCGGGCTGCAATCGGCGCTGATGGCGCCCACCGAGATCCTGGCGCGCCAGCACCATGAGACTCTCGCCGGACCGCTCCAGGCCCAGGGCGTCGGGGTGGTGCTGCTCACCGGCCGCGACAAGGGCCCGGCCCGCGCCGAGAAGCTGCGGGCGCTGGCCTCGGGCGAGGCCAAAATCGCCGTGGGCACCCACGCGCTGTTCCAGGACGACGTGGCCTTCGCCCAGTTGGGGCTGGCCATCATCGACGAGCAGCACCGCTTCGGCGTGGGCGAGCGGCGGCGGCTGCAGGACAAGGGCGTCGGCGCCCATCTTCTGGCCATGTCGGCCACGCCAATCCCGCGCACCCTGGAGCTGACCCTCTACGGCGACCTCGACGTCTCGCGCCTGACCGAGAAGCCGCCGGGCCGCACGCCGGTCGCCACCCGCGCCGTGCCGACGCCCAGGATCGGCGAGGTGGTCGAGCGCCTGCGCCAGGCCACGGCCTCCGGCGCCCAGGCGTTCTGGATCTGCCCCCTGGTGAGCGAGTCCGAGACCCTGGCGGACCTGGCCGCGGTCGAGAAGCGCGCCGAGAGCTTGCGCCGCGCGCTGGGGCCGGGCGTCGGCCTGGTGCACGGGGGCATGCCCGCACAGGATAAGGACGCCGTCATGGCCGACTTCGCCGAGGGACGGCTGGCGGTGCTGGTGGCCACGACCGTGGTCGAGGTGGGGGTGAACGTGCCGAACGCCTCGATCATGGTGATCGAACAGGCGGAACGCTTCGGCCTGGCCCAGCTGCACCAGCTGCGCGGCCGCGTCGGCCGCGGCGCGCGCGAAAGCGCCTGCGTGCTGCTCTACGATCCGCCGCTGTCGCAGGCCGCCCAGCGACGGCTGGACATCCTGCGGCGCACCGACGACGGCTTCCTCATCGCCGAGCGGGACCTGGAGCTTCGAGGCGGCGGCGATCCCTTGGGCCTGAAGCAGAGCGGCTTTCCCGCCTACCGCCTGGCCGATCCCATCGTACACCGGGACCTGATCCTCACCGCGGCCGACGACGCCCGCCTGCTGCTCCATCGCGACCCCGAGCTGACCAGCGAGCGCGGCCGCGCGGCCCGGGTGCTGGCCGAGCTGTTCGACTGGAAGCCGGCGCAGCCGACCGATTGAGGTTGTTCAACGCCCCATGACCGGCACGCGCCGGACCGGCTCGGAGCTGGTGATCGGCGGCGCTGGCAGGCCGCCCGCGACGGCGGCGCGGACGCGCTCGCGGGCGTCGGCCTCGAGGTCGGCGTAGAACAGATTGTAACCTGCCGGCTTCTGGCGCTCGGCCCAGCCGCCCACGGCCTTCAGCGTCGACGACCTGGCCTTGGAAACCCAGAGCAGCCCCTCACGGCACTGGGCCGAGACCTGATGCGGCAGATAGCCGGGCCTCAGGCCCCATTCGAGATCGGTGGCGTTGGCGGCGCCCAGATTGTCGCGGCGGGGCGCCAGCTCTTCGCTCGCCGCGCCCAGCAGCGGGTTGACGCAGAGCGGCGGCCGCGCGCCCAGCGGCGCCAACTCGCCGTGGGCGTCCCAGCCCAGCGCCCGGTTCAGGATGCGCCGCGCGGTTCCAAGCCGGCCCTCCCGGACCTGCATATAGGCGACGACGCAGTGCGTCTGGCTGCGCGCCCTGCAGGCCGGAACCGGTGCGTCGGGGCCATGTTCATCGGCGGGGACCACCGTCTGAACGAGGTAGGCGGCCAGCATCCGGCGCCGCAGGTCCGGGTTCGGGGCGATCACGTCGCGAAGCAACAGGTCCGCCAGGGATCCGCCCTGCTCCACGCCCACCAGGATGAACGACCGACCGGCGCTGTAGCGGGACAGCCAGGTCTCGAACGCCGTCTTCACGTCGCCGTAGGCGAACTCGCGCGACTGCAGGGCGTCCTCGCGCAGGGAGGCCATGGCGTAGACGCTGGCCTGGCGGTAGCGCGGCGCGAACACGCGGCCCACCCGGGCGAAGGGGCCGGCGTAATTGGGCAGCATGACGCTGGCCAGCTGACGCGCGGCGCGCGGATAGGCGATCGGCCCGTTCCACAGCTCGCCGCCGTTGTAGGTGGTTGGATGCACGAAGAAGACGTCCACCGCGCCGTCCTGGCCGGAAGGATGGGACGGGTCGGCGGCGGGCAGCAGCGCCCAACCCGAGCGGCTGGCGTAGTCGGGCGCGGGCGGCGGACGGTAGGTCTGGAACGGTTGGTGCGGATCCAGCGAGGCCCTGAGGATCTGGTCGCGGAACACGAAGGCGGCGACCAGCGCCAGCGCCAGCAGCGCGAGGCCGGCGATCTTGAGCCCCATCCGGAACGGGAGCGGTCTTGCGGGCGCGGCGGGCTCGGTCATGGCGTTGCTGGGGTATAATCGGACCATCCCCATCGCGCGAGGGCGCGGCGTTCGACCTGGCCGGCCGGGTTTGCTACCAAGCCCGTCGGGGGCCGATAGCCAGGCGACGCAGGTGAATCGACAGCTTCGACTCCAGCTCGGATCGCCGCCCAGCTACCGGCGCGAGACCTTCGTGGTCTCCTCTTCCAACGCCGAGGCCGTGCGCGCCGTGGAGGCGTGGCCCGCCTGGCATGGCGGAGCCCTGGCGCTCGTGGGCCCCGAGGGTTCGGGCAAGACCCATCTGGCCCAGGTCTGGCGTCGTCGCGCCAAGGCCGCCGAGCTGGAGCTGGGCGAGCCGCCGTCCGACCTGCAGGGCCTGATCGGCCGGCCGGTGCTGGTCGAGCACGCCGACCGGAGCGATCCGGAGACGCTGTTCCACCTGATCAACATGACCGCCCAGTCTGGCGCGGGGCTGCTGCTGACCGCCCGCACCACGCCGGCGGCCTGGCCCTCGAGCCTGCCCGACTTGCGCTCGCGGCTGAACGCCCTGCACGTCGCCGAACTCGGCCCGCCCGACGACGAACTGCTGCAGGGTGTTTTGCAGAAATTCTTCCGTGAACGGCATATTCGGCCGTCAGACGACATATTTTCGTACCTGCTTCGCAGAATGGAAAGGTCTGTTCCTGTAGCGTGGGCGATCGTGGAGAGATTGGATGAAGCGTCCGACGCGGAACATCGGCCGGTTTCGCGGGCGCTCGCCCGCCAGATCCTTGAAGAAGACGACGGGACCCCGGATCTATTCGAAACTAGACTTGCCGAGCCGGACAGTTCGGGAGACAACAGCCGGTGACCCTGAGACCAAGGAAACGATGAGCGACGCCGCCCTTCGCCGTGCGCCCGCCGGACGCCGCCCGGCCGCCAAGACCCCTGCGCCGACGCCTACGCCCCTGGTGCTGGAATCGGCGCTCATGACGTCGCCCGCGCGCTTCTTCAACCGCGAGCTCTCGTGGCTGGCCTTCAACGAACGGGTCCTGGAGGAAAGCGACAACACCCACCACCCGTTGCTGGAGCGGCTGAGGTTCCTGTCGATCTCGGCCAACAACCTCGACGAATTCTACATGGTCCGGGTGGCCGGCCTGAAGGGTCAGGTCCGCGAAGGCGTGCGGGTGGTGAGCCAGGACGGCCTGACGCCGAGCGAGCAGCTGCAGCGGGTGAACGCCTCGGCTTCCGACCTGATGGCCGTGCAGCAGCGGTTGTGGAAGGAGCTGCGCACCGAGCTGGCCGCCGAGGGACTGTGCGTGCTGGATCCCGAAGACATCACCGAGGCCGACCGCCAATGGCTGGAACAGGTGTTCCTGAGCCAGCTTTTCCCCATCCTGACGCCCCTGGCCATCGATCCGGCCCATCCCTTCCCGTTCATCCCCAACCTCGGCTTCTGCATGGCGCTGGAGCTGAGGCGGCTGTCCGACAACCGCCAGATGCACGCGCTGGTGCCGATGCCGGCCCAGGCCCGCAGGTTCTGGGAGCTGCCCGGCGCCGAGGCCGAGCGGTCGGGCGCCGCGCCGCGGCGCTTCCTGACGCTGGAAGGCCTGGTCTCGCTGTTCCTCGATCACCTGTTCCCGGGCTGCGAGCTCGAAGCCAAGGGGATGTTCCGCCTGATCCGCGACTCCGACATCGAGATCGAGGAAGAGGCAGAAGACCTGGTGCGCGAGTTCGAGGCGCTGCTGAAGCAGCGGCGGCTGGGCCTGGTGGTCCGCGTCAAGATCGAAGCCTCCATGCCGGAGGAGCTCAGGACCTTCATCATCGAGAGCCTGGGCGCCGAGCCTCAGGACGTCGTGCTGCTGGACGGCGTGCTGGGCCTCGCCCAGTTCGGCCAGCTGATCCCATCCGACCGGGCGGACCTGAAGTTCAAGCTGTTCGAGCCGCGCTTCCCCGAGCGCATCCGCGACCATGGGGGAGACTGTTTCTCAGCGGTCCGCGAGAAGGACATCCTGGTCCACCATCCGTTCGAGAGCTTCGACGTGGTGGTCCAGTTCCTGCGCCAGGCGGCGTCCGACCCGAACGTCCTGGCGATCAAACAGACCCTATACCGCACCTCCAAGGACAGCCCGATCGTGGCCGCCCTGATCGCGGCGGCCGAGAACGGCAAGAGCGTCACCGCCCTGGTGGAGATCAAGGCCCGTTTCGACGAGGCGGCCAACATCTCGTGGGCCAGGGCGATGGAGCGCGCCGGGGTGCACGTCGTTTTCGGCTTCGTCGAGTATAAGACCCACGCCAAGCTGTCGCTGGTGGTGCGGCGCGAGGGCGAGGCGCTGCGCACCTACTGCCACTTCGGCACCGGCAACTACCACCCGCAGACGGCCAAGGTTTACACCGACCTGTCGCTGTTCACGACCGATCCGGCGCTGGGCCGGGATTCGGCGCGGCTGTTCAACTACATCACCGGCTACGCCCAGCCCGCGCGGCTGGAGAAGCTGTCCTTCTCGCCGATCACCCTCAAGCACGACCTGCTGGCCATGATCGCCAGGGAGGCCGACAACGCCCGCGCCGGCAAGCCGTCGGGCATCTGGGCCAAGATGAACGCGCTGGTGGATCCGGAGCTGATCGACGCGCTCTATCAGGCCAGCCAGGCCGGCGTGCGGATCGAACTGGTCATCCGCGGCATTTGTTGCCTCAGACCCGGCATCCCGGGCCTGTCGGAGAACATCCGGGTCAAGAGCATCGTGGGGCGCTTCCTCGAACACGGCCGCATCGTCTGCTTCGCCGATGGCCATCCCATGCCCAGCAGCAAGTCCAAGGTGTTCATCTCCTCGGCCGACTGGATGCCGCGCAACCTGGATCGGCGGGTGGAATCGCTGGTGCCGATCGAGAACCCCACCGTGCACCAGCAGGTGCTGCAGCAGATCATGGTGGCCAATCTGCGCGATCACGCCCAGACGTGGTGGCTGGACGCCACCGGAGCCTATACTCGTGACTCGACATGGCGCGAGCCCGGAGCCTTCTCGGCGCACCAGTACTTCATGACCAACCCCAGCCTCTCGGGCCGCGGCCAGAGGGCCAAGGATCTGCCACGAGCGCTTTAGAGCGAACCGAGATGTGGGACCTTGCCGATAGCTCGCCGCACGACGCTGCGGTCATCGACATCGGCTCGAACTCCATCCGCCTGGTGCTGTACCGGATCGAGGGGCGGGCGATCTGGACCATCTTCAACGAGAAGGTCCTGGCGGGCCTGGGCCGCGACCTGCCGGCGACCGGCAGGTTGTCGCCTGACGGGGTCAGGGCCGCGCACGCGGCGCTGAGGCGGTTCAAGGCGGTGCTGGAGGCGCTGCAGCCCTCCGCTGTGTTCACCGCCGCGACCGCGGCCGTGCGCGAGGCCAAGGACGGCGAGGCGTTCGTGCGCCAGGTCAAGGTGGAGACCGGCCTCTCTGTGAACGTCCTGCCCGGGGAAGAGGAAGCCAGGCTTTCGGCGCTCGGGGTGGCGGCCGGCATCCCCGGCGCCAGCGGCGTGGCCGGCGATCTGGGCGGCTTCAGCCTCGAACTGATCCGGCTGGACGAAGGAGAGCCCGGCGAGGGCGCCACCCTCCCCTTGGGCCCCTTCGCCCTGGCCGACGGCCAACCGTTCAATGCCGACCAGGTCCGCAAGAAGGTGGCGCGCCGGCTGGCGGGCCTGTCCAACAGCCTGGCGGCCGAGACTCTCTACGCCATCGGCGGCGCCTGGCGGAACCTGGCCCTGCTGCACATGCGGCTGACCGACTATCCGCTTCAGATCGTCCACGAGTACGAACTCTCGGCCAAGGACGCGCTGCAGGCCAGCCGCTTCATCGCCACCCAGTCCAGGGGTTCGCTGGAGCGGATCGAGGGCCTGTCCAAGAAGCGGGCGGAGGCCCTGCCCTACGCCGCGGTCGTGCTGGAGCAGATGATCGAACGGATGGGGCTGCGGCGGGTGGTGATCTCGGCCTGGGGCCTGCGCGAAGGGCTGCTGTTCGACGGCCTGCCACGGGACGTGCAAAGGCTGGACCCGCTGATCGAGGGCTGCGCGGCCCTGGGCGGGCGCCAGCAGCAGGCGGCGGTGCTGGGCCAGGCGCTGCAGGACTGGATCACGCCGGTGTTCCACCAGCTGGAGCCCGTGTTCGAGCCCGCCCGCGACGACGTCCTGATCGCCGCCGCCTGCCGCCTGGCGGATTTCGGCGCGCGGCTGCACCCCGACCACCGGGCCGATCTGGTCTTCGACCAGGTGCTGCGCGCGCCGGTGCCGGGGCGGAACCACCCCGAGCGGGCGTTCCTGGCCAGCGCCGCCTTCGCCCGCCACACCGCGGCCAATGTGACGCCCGGTCCGCGCACGACCGAGCGGCTGCTCTCGGACGCCCAACTGCAGCGCGCGCGGGCGCTCGGCGCGGCCATGCGCCTGGGATGCGATCTCTC
>JANWHQ010000061.1 GCA_025450315.1 Caulobacteraceae bacterium | reverse complement strand
GGACCGCCCCGCCCGCGCCCTAGGAGCGCGTTCCGAAAAGTGGGAACCGGCTTTCGGAACAAAACGCGCGTCAATGCAAAGATCTAGAGCGGCGATCTGAGTCCATCAGATCGCAACCTGCTCTAGCGCGGCCCGTCGACCTCGATCCCCTGGGCCCGCAGCCGCGCGGGCACGCCGTCGGGGCCGATCAGGTGGCCCATGCCCACCACCATCACCGTGCGGCCCTTGGCCTTCAGGCGCGCGTCGATGGCCTGGACCCAGCGGGCGTTCCTCTGGCGCACCACCCGGTCGTAGAGGCCGGGCGTGGTCTTGCGCAGGGGATCGATGACCTCCTTGGTCAGGTCCTTGATGTCGCCGTCCATCCAGGCCTTGAACAGCTTGTCGTAGTCGCTCTTGGCGTGGGGGACGTCCTTCAGGGCCTGCTCCAGCGAGGCGAGCTGCTCGCTCATCGGCGCGCCGGCGAAGAATTCGATCTGCTGTTCGGGGGTCTCCAGCGTCACCCGCTTGGCGCCCGGCGACAGGCCCGCCCACAGCTGCTGCTCGACCCCGTCGGCGCCATCGACCCCGATCACCTTGAACAGGCTGTCCTGGATCAGGAGCTCGGCGAACCAGGGCTCCAGGGGGTCGAAGGCCGCCACCGGCAGGCCCACCAGCTTGGCCGCGGCCTCCAGGCGCTGGCGGCCGCCCTTGGACAGCATCGGCCGCAGGCTCTGGCCCTGGGGCAGATAGCCGTGGGCCTGGGCCTCCTTGGTGGCCTGCTGCAGCCCCGCCGCGTCCATCGGGGCCTCGAACCAGACCTGGTCGGCGCCGGCGAGGGCCTGGGTCAGCTCGGGCGGGCGCCAGTCGGCTCCCGGCGGCAGCACGTGCACCGAGCCGAACAACACCATGGTGGCGTCGTGGTCCTTGACCACCCAGACCGGCGGCTGGGCGCCGGCTGCGGCGGGCGTCAGCCAGATCGACAGCGCGAGGCAGACCCCGCTCAGGAGGCGCATGCGGCCTTCCGGGGGTCGGGCGCGGGGGTGATGCGGATGCCGCTGATTTCGGCGATGGCCGCCACGATGTGGTAGAGCGAGCTGGCCGGCGCCGGGCCATCGGCGAAGCGCCCGTCCGGCCCCAGCTGGTCGCGCCACAGCCCCGGCAAGGGAACCTCCAGATAGCGGGTCAGCGCCTGGGCCGCCTGCCGCGCGGCGGCCAGGTAGGTCTCGCGCATCCCCGGGTCCGCCCGGCGGGCCAGGAGGTGGGCCGCCTTCAGCCGTTCGGTCTGGGGCCAGAGCCGGGCGGTGCGGTCCCGCGGGGCGAAGCCCGAATCAAGGCTGTCCATCGCCACGCCGCGGGCCGGGTCGACCCCCCGCTCGCCGGCGGCGAACAGCCGCGCGGCCGCGCCGCCGCCCTCGGGACGGCCCGAGACCCAGCTCCATTGCTCCAGGAGCCAGGCCCACTCGAAGTGATGGCCGGGATCCAGGATGCGCCCGGGCTCGCCCGCGGCGGGCCGCCAGCGGGCGTCGTAGAGCTCGGTCAGGGCGCCGGTCGCCGGGTCCACGAAGGTCGAGCAGCAGAGATCGCCGATCTCGTCGGCCACCACCGCCCAGCGGGCGTCCTCGCCGACCTGGCGCCAGCCCAGGGCCGCCTCGAACAGGTGCATCTGGGCGTTGCACTGGAAGGCGCCTTCCTGGTCCAGGCCGTAGCGCGGCGGCGAGCTCAGGTGCCCGCGCTCGACAAAGCCCCCCGCCTCGTGGCGGAAGCCGGCCAGGACGAGGTCCAGCAGCTCGCGCGCCCTGGCCTCCAGCGCCCGGCGACGCTCGGGCATGGCGCGGGCCGCGGCCGCCAGGGCGATCAGCACGAAGGCCTGGTCGTAGAGCAGGGCCGCGTCCTGGAGCGGCGTTCCGTCGGCGGCGATCAGGGTGCGATAGAGGCCGTCCGGACGCCGATAGCGGGACTCCAGGCCGTCCAGGGCATGGTCGATCGCTTGGCGCCAGGGGCCGCGCCAGCCCAGGGCGGCCGAGGCGGCGTAGGCGTAGGCCATCCGCGCCTGCACCCGGATGCGGCGGAACGGCTCGGCCAGCCGTCCGTCCAGGCCCAGGGCCTCGTGAAAGCCGCCGCCCGAGCGGTCTGCGCCCAGCGCCCACCAGATCGGCAGCGCCCCGGCCAGCAGCCAGTCGCGCAGGGCCTGGCCCGCGCGCGCGAGCTCGGGATCCTCCGCCGGGGCGGCGGGCGCGAGGCCGTCGACCAGCGCCTTGACGTCCTGGCTGGAGTTCAGGTGGCAGACGAGGATGGCGTCCGGCTCGACCACCACCCCCACCTGCTCCAGCCCCAGCACGGTGACCAGCTGATCGGTGGAGGAGCGCACCAGGACGTCGCGGCTTGACCTCAGCCGCACCTGGCCCATCACCGAATTGCCCCCCTCGTCGCGCGCGGCGGCCTCGTGGATGGCCTGCCAGGAGCCGAGGTCGGACCAGGCGTAGTCCACCGGCGCCACCGCCGCGTGGCCGGTCTTCTCCATCACAGCGTAGTCGATCGAGATCTTGGGCGAGGCGAGGAAGTCGAGACCCAGGTTCAGCACCCGGCCCTCGATGCGGCCGGAGGCATGGGCGGCGCGGGCCTTCTCGGCGACCGCGGGGGCGAAGCGGTCCAGCTCTTCCAGGAGCCGCTCGGCGGAAAAGACGAAGTTGCCGCTGTTCCACAGATAGCCGGCCTGGACATAGGCCGCGGCGGTTTCGGCGTCGGGCTTCTCGACGAAGCGGCTGAGCCTGAAGACGCCCTCCCGGATCGGCAGCGGCTCGCCAAGCTCGATATAGCCATAGGCCGTGGAGGGGTGGCTGGGCCGGACGCCGAAGGTGACGATGGCGCCTTCGCGGGCCGCGGCGACGGCGGTCTCGGCGGCGGCGCAGAAGGCCTCGACGTCGGGGATGTGGTGGTCGGAGGCGACGCAGACGGCGATGGCGCCGGGATGGGCCGCGGTGATCCAGCTTGAGGCGGCCGCCATGGCCGGGGCGGAATCGCGGCCCTCGGGCTCGACGATGACGAAGGCCTCGGCGCCGATCTCCTCGAGCTGGCGGCGGATGGCTTCCAGGTGCGCCTGGCCGGTGACCACCACCGCCTCGCCCGCGCCCTTCAGCCGCGCCATGCGCAGCACGGTGTCCTGGAACAGCGAGCGCTCGCCCAGCAGCGGCAGGAACTGCTTGGGCCGCGAGGGACGCGAGGCCGGCCACAGGCGCGTGCCCGCGCCTCCGCAGAGGATCACCGGAACGACGGTCGGGCTATCGGCCACGCAGGGGTTCCCGTTTTTCGACGCGCCCGCCGGCCATGCGCCGGCGTTGCAGCGCTACCTCTGGCATGAAGGACAGTAGAAGGTCGAGCGGCCCGCCTGCACCGTTCGCCGCACCACCCCCCCGCATCCGGGCCGGGCGCACGGCTCTCCCTCGCGGCCATAGGCCCGGAACCGGTGCTGGAAATAGCCCAGCGCCCCGTCGGCGCCGGCATAGTCGCGCAGCGTCGATCCGCCCGCCGCGATGGCTTCCTCCAGCACTTCGCGCACGGCGCCGGCCAGCCGCTCCAGCCGCGCCGGCGAGATCCGCCCGGCCTCGGTCGCCGGCGAGATGCGCGCCCGGTGCAGGGCCTCGCAGACGTAGATGTTGCCGAGTCCCGCCACGATCCGCTGGTCGAGCAGGGTCGCCTTGACGTTCTGGACCTTGCCGGCGAAGGCCGCCTGCAGACGGCCGGCGCCGAAGTCCGGCCCCAGGGGCTCGGGCCCCAGCCCCGCGAACCACGGATGCTCGGCCATCCGGTCGGTGGGGATCAGGTCCATGTAGCCGAAGCGGCGGGCGTCGAAATAGGTGACCCGCGCCCCGGCGTCGGTGTCGAACACCACATGGGCGTGCTTGTCCTCGGTGGAGGCCTCCTGGCGGAACACGCCCGGCCGCGAGCGGTCCGCGCCCTCGATCTCGAAGCGGCCGGTCATACCCAGGTGCATCACCAAGGTGTCGCCCCGGTCGAGCCGGCCCAGCAGGTACTTGGCCCGCCGCTCCAGCGCCTCGATGCGGGCGCCGGTGAGGCGCTGGACGAACCCCTGCGGCAGGGGAAAACGCAGGTCCGGCCGGCGCGCCTGCACCCGCTCCAGCCGCGCCCCCTCGAGCGCCGGCTGAAGCCCGCGTCTGACCGTCTCGACCTCCGGAAGCTCGGGCATGGCGCCTAGATAGGGCCCAGCCGGCTTGGCCCACAACCGGCATGGCGCTTCCTCCGCAACGCGTGAGGGCCTAAGACGCGGCCGATGAGCGAGGACAGCGCCAGTTTCGGCTTTCGCGAGGTGGGGCGGCACGAGAAGCCCGCCCTGGTGCGCGGCGTGTTCGACCGCGTGGCGCGCCGCTACGACCTGATGAACGACCTGATGTCGGCCGGCGTCCACCGTCTCTGGAAGGACATGACCGCCGCCCGGCTGAACCCCCAGCCCGGCGAGCTGATCGTCGACTGCGCCGGGGGCACCGGCGACATCGCCCGGCGGCTGGCCCAGCTGGCGCGCAGGGCCCGGCGGCGGCGCGGCGGCGAGGGCGCCCGCATCGCGGTGGTCGACTTCGACCACGAGATGGTCAGGAACGGCCTGGAGCGCGGCGGCGAGCCCGAGATCCTCTGGTCGGTCGGCGACGCCCAGCGCCTGCCGCTGCCGGACCGCTCGGCCGACGCCTATGTGATCGCCTTCGGGCTGCGCAACGTCACCGACATCCCTGCCGCCCTGGCCGAGGCGCGGCGGGTGCTGAAGCCCGGCGGCCGCTACCTGTGCCTGGAATTCTCCAGGCCCACCGCCCAAGCCCTGCGCGCGGCCTACGACGCCTATTCCTTCAAGCTGATCCCCCAGATCGGCGAATGGGTGGCCCAGGACCGCGACGCCTACCAGTACCTGGTC
Organism: Caulobacteraceae bacterium; assembly: GCA_025450315.1. Lineage (GTDB taxonomy): Bacteria > Pseudomonadota > Alphaproteobacteria > Caulobacterales > Caulobacteraceae > JANWHQ01. Next base: position 20,149 of record JANWHQ010000061.1, on the reverse strand, counting down.
GAGAGCATCCGCAGATTCCCCGACCAGCCCACCCTCGCCCGGATGATGGGCGAGGCGGGCTTCAAGCGGTGCGGCTGGACCAACTTCACCGGCGGGGTGGTGGCGCTGCACCACGGGTGGACGCTCTGAAGGCTGGGGTATGAGCGACTTCGGCTCCTTCACCCGGCTGGTCGGCGCCGGCTGGGTCCTGGCGCGCAACGACGCCCTGATCCCGCGCGAGCTGGAGCCGCTGCTGCCCGCCCGCGCCCGGGTGCTGGGCAAGCTGGCGCGGCTGTTCGCCGGCCGCCAGGCCAGGATCGGCCGGCCGGGCGAGCGCATGGCCCGGGCGCTCGAACACCTGGGCCCGGTGGCGATCAAGCTCGGCCAGGTGATGTCGACCCGCGCCGACATCTTCGGCCGCGACTTCGCCGAGGACCTCGGCCGTCTCAGGGACCGGCTGCCGCCCTTCCCCACCGAGGAGGCGCGCGCCGAGGTCGAGCGCAGCCTGGGCCGGCCCCTGGACAGCCTCTATTCCAGCTTCGAGCCCCCGGTGGCCGCCGCCTCCCTGGCCCAGGCCCATCCGGCCCGGCTGCTGGACGGACGCAAGGTGGCCGTAAAGGTGCTGCGTCCGGGCGTGGAACGGCGGGTGTTCCGCGACATCGGGGCCCTGGCGCTGGCCGCCCGCTTCGCCGGCAGGCTGGGCCCCGAGGCCCGCCGGCTGGAGCCCCAGGCGCTGGCGGCCACGGTCGCCCGCTCGCTGCAGCTGGAGCTGGACCTGCGCTTCGAGGCGGCCGGGGCCAGCGAGCTCAGCGAGGTGATGGCCCGCGACGGCTACATGCACGCGCCCGAGGTGGTCTGGCCTGGGGTCGGCAAGCGGGTGCTGACCCTCACCTGGGCCGAAGGCCTGCCCCTGTCCGACCCCGCGGCCCTGGAGCAGCCGGGCCTGAACCGCAAGGTCCTGGCCGACAGCCTGATCCGCGCCTTCCTGGCCCAGGCCCTGGACCACGGCGTCTTCCACGCCGACCTGCACGAGGGGAACCTGTTCGTCGCCGCGCCCACGCGCCTCACGGCGGTGGACTTCGGCATCATCGGACGGCTGGGCAAGCGCGAGCGGCGCTATCTGGCCGAGATCCTCTACGGCTTCCTCGAGCGCAACTACCAACAGGTGGCGCGCAGCCATTTCGAGGCCGGCTACGTTCCTGCGCACCACTCGGTGGAGTCCTTCGCCCAGGCGCTGAGGGCCGTGGGCGAGCCGATCTTCGGCCACACCGCCCGGGAGGTCTCGATGGGGGCGGTGCTGGCCCAGCTGTTCGAGATCACCGCCTTGTTCGACATGCGCCTGCGGCCCGAGCTGGTGCTGCTGCAGAAGACCATGATGGTCACCGAGGGCGTGGCGCGGCGGCTGGACCCCGAGCACGACATCTGGAAAGCCGCCGACCCGGTGGTGCGCCGCTACATCCTGCGCGAGCTGGCCCCGGCCGCGCGGCTGCGGCAGCTGGTGGACGACGGCCTCAAGGTCCTCGAGGAGATGGCGCGGCGGGCCGAGGCGCCGGCGGCGGCGGCCGTGCGCGAGATCGAGCGGGAAGAGGAGCGGCTGGCCTCACGCTTCACCTGGTTCGCCGTGGGGGTGGGCCTGGCGCTCCTGGCCTTCGTGATCTTCGAGCTGGTGCGCTAGAAAGCGCCGTCCGAAAGGAGGCCGCCCATGTCCCGTCCCCAGAAGATGCCGGTCGACCAGGCCCTCGCCGACCTGGACGGCTGGGCCGCCGTGCAGGGCCGCGAGGCGATCCGGAAGAGCTTCAAGTTCAAGGACTTCAGCGAGGCTTTCGGATTCATGACGCGCATGGCCCTGGCCGCCGAGAAGCTCGACCACCATCCGGAGTGGTTCAATGTCTACAACCGCGTGGACGTCGTGCTGGCCACCCACGACGCCGGCGGGGTGACCGGGCTGGACCTCGAGCTGGCCCGGTTGATGGACGCGGCGGCTAGTTCGTCAGGATAGAGCCCAGCAGCAGCTTGGCCCCGCGCCGGCCCAGGGTCTGGTCGGTGGCGCGCTGCAGCACCATGGAGATGTAGTCGGCGTTGGGCGGCTGGCCCGGCGACAGGCCGAGCGCATAGGGCTGCAGCGCCGAGACATAGGCGGCGTTCAACAGCGGCAGATAGAGGTCCGCCTGGTCGCGCAGGGCGCGGTTGGTGACGTCGATCCCGACCTCGACGGTGAGCACGCCCCGCCGACCGTCCGGCCGCACGATGCTGACCGTCACCGACTTGAGCGGCAGGTAGGAGGCCTTGGCCTGGGACCCGCCGCCCTCCTGGGCCCGGCCCAGCGCGGGCGCCACCAGGACGGCGGCGGCGAAGGCGGCGAGGAGACGGCGGCGGCGCATGCGCCGATTGACGACCGCTTTGGTTGACGCGGGGTTGAGATCGGCCCGCCCGGCGGCTCAGGACTGGTTGGGGAAGCAGGCCTGCTCGGTCATCGGCACCGAAGCCAGGCCGGTGATCAGGTTCGGGACCACGGTCGTGAAGGTGTAGTTGATGGTCACCGTCGAGAACCCGGTCGCGCCGCCGCAGGTCGCCGCCTGACTGAGGGTCACGCCCGTCGAGGGGACGGTGATGCCGTAGGTGGAGGCGACCTGTTGCACGAAGCTGGTGGTCCTGCTCGAGGAATAGGCCGAACCGGACGCGCAGCTGGAGGCCAGCACCCCCATGCAGCGCGCCGACTGGATGGCGGTCTGCTGCAGGGCGTTGGCGGTCCACATGTACCAGCCGAACTCGGTCACCCCGAACAGCAGGGTGAACAGGGTCAGGATGACAAAGGAGAACTCCACCGCCGCGCCGCCGCCACGGTCCTCGAGCCAGCGCCGCAGCAGGCTCATTGCACCTGCACCAGGCTCGAGGCGGTCATGGTCCCCGCCTGGGAGACCAGGCCGTAGCCGGAGAAGATCGGGGTGTAGCTCTTGCTGGCCGACAGGAGCACGAACTTGCCCGCATAGCCGCCGCCCGTGCAGGTGGCGCCGCAGGTCTGGGCCGTGCCCCAGCTCACCGACGAGGCGGCCGCGCCGGTAGGGCAGTAGCAGCTGTCGGCGTTGGACGCCGTGCCGCCGGTGGTGACCGTGCCGCCCGAGGAGCTGGCCGTCGGTCCCGCGTTGACGGTGATCGAGCTGTCGGCCCAGTTGGAGGACTGGCCGCTGGACACCAGCCCCGCCAGGGTGCTGGCCAGGCTGGAGGCCGAGGTGGAGTTGACGCTGGCGCCGTTGACCATGGCGTAGTTGGCGCCGGCGCTCAGGGAGGCGTCGAGCTGGAAGCGGGTGTAGATCATGCCGCCCAGGTCGATCAGCCCGACCAGGACCAGGATGATGGTCGGCGAGATCAGCGCGAACTCCACCGCCGCGACGCCGGAGCGGTCGCCGAGGAAGGCCGCCCCGAAGCGGCCGCCGCGCCTGCGAGAACGCCGCATCACTGCACCAGCGCGATCTTGACCGAGCCGCCGCCGCCGGAGACGCAGTTCGACGCCGCCGCGGTGCCGCCCGAGAGGGTGACCTGGGTGCCGACCATCTCCAGGCACTGGCCCGAGCCGCCGCCCACGCTGGCGCCGCCGCTGAGGGTTATGGCGCCTTGCGGGAAGTAGAAGGCTCCCGACAGGCTGGTGTTGGACGCCCCCTCCGCGAAGGCCGCGCCGCCGGTCGACGAGGCGGGGCCCACCACCACCAGGCCGGCGGTGGTCGCGGTTCCGCTGGGCGCCGTCAGGGTGACGTGGTTGTAGCCGGCGGCCAGGCAGAAGGCCTGTCCCGAGCAGGTCCCGGAACCGGGCAGGGTCGATCCGCCCAGCACGATGGTCACGTCCGAGCCGGAGAGACCCACGGTGGTCCCGTTGCAGCTGACGTCGCCGCCGGACGAGCCGCCCAGGTCCATGTAGCCGGTGATGGTGTAGACGCCCGAGCCCAGCACGGTGCCGCCCGCGGTCAGGAAGCTGCCCTGGATGTCGTGCTGGGCCGCGGCGGGAAGATAGGTGCAGCTGCCGCCGCCGCTCGGCACCCAGAAATTGCCGATCAGCTGGAACACGCTGCCCGCGTCGGTCGCGTCGCCCATCTGGGTGTAGGCGCCGCCGCCCAGCCACATGGCGTTGCCGCTGGAGGCCGGGCCGATGATGAAGCTGTTGCCGGTGCCGGAGTCGCCCATCACCAGCCTGGAGCCGCCGTTGTTGTAGACGCCGCCCTGCAGGGTGAACTGCGAGGGACCCAGGAACTTCAGCAGGGTGCCGGTATGGCAGATGCTGTACTTGACCCCGTCGCTGCAGCCGCTGGACGCCTTGCCGATGTTGTAGGTCCCTGCCCCGAAGGTGGTGGTGGTGCCGCCGCTCGTGAACAGGCCGCCGGCGATGTTGTAGGTCCCCGGCCCGAAGGTGATCGCGGTGCCGGTCATGTTGATCGACCCGGAGAAATTGTAGACCGCCGAGGACGAGCCCGTGGTGTTGAAATTGACCGTGATGCCGCCGCCGGTGGTGATCTTGCCGAAGTTGAACGGTCCATTGCCCGAACAGGTGAGCGTCCAGGTGTTGCTGCCGTAGCTCGCCGTGCAGCCGTCCGCGGCCGCCTGGCTGATCGTGGAGCTCTGGCTGTAGGCGAAGTTGATGTCGCCGCCGCTCGGCGTCGTGGGGGCCGAGGGGCCGGTCAGGGCGGTCACGGTGCTGAGCCGGCCGGTGGCGGCCGTCACGCCCGCGGTCCCGGCCAGGGGATCGGTGGTCAGCTTCTGGCTGATCGAGGCGGAGGTCCCGCCGGGACCCGTGATGCCGCCGCAGCCGACCGTCGGCGCGCTGGAATCGTAGGTCACCCACTTGGAGGTGATGCTGGTGCCGCAGGGCACCGTCTCGGAGGCGTTGGACGCCACCGAGCAGCCGCTGGCGGTCACCGCCGTGCCGCCGCTCAGCGACACGCCCGCGCCGCCCGAGCTCAGGGCGATGATGCAGCCGGTCGTCTTGACGTTCAGCTCGGCGTAGGACGAGGCCGACACCGGCAGGGACGTCGAGCCGCCGACGACCGAAGCCAGATAGAGCGGCAGGGTCGTGGTGACGCTGACCCGCACGGCGTTGTTGCCGTCGCCGGTGGGCGAGCTCACCAGGCTGGCCGACACGGTGCTGGAGGACAGCCCGTTCAGCGTCGCCACCGCATCGGCCGCCGAGGTGATCGAGGCGGTGGTGGCGTTGGCGTTGTAGGCCAGGGCGCCGGCATAGGCGGCGAGGTCGGCCACCCGCTGGTTCTCGGTCTTGACCAGAAGGCCGTGGCCGTACTCGGCGACCAGCGAGGAGAAGGCGATCAGCGACGGCAGGCTCAGGGCCGCGACGATGCTGACCGCGGCCCTCCGGTCGCGGACAAAGCCGATCAATCGGCGTCCGATGTGGTGTAGCCCCTGCAGCATGGCCCGCTGATCTGTTGCGCCCCACGCAAGCATCCCCCAACGGGCTTAAGCCTCGGTGAGGAGATAAGCTTAAGACGGGTCAACCATGGGAGGCGGCGGTCCGGGCTCGGCCGCCACGGGCCGGCGTCGCCGTTAAGCGATCCTAACCGCCGCGCGCGCAGGGGCCCCGTGGGGGTTGGGGGTTCGGCGCTTTAATCCATGGGCTCGATCGACCTTTCCGTCCTCAATTCGTGGTACGCCGCCCAGGCCGGCGTCACCACGAGCAACACCACGCTGTCCACGACCGTCGGCTTCGACAACGCCGGGGCCGCGGCCCAGCTGCTGGGCGGCGGGACGGTGACGGCCGGCGCCTCCAGCTCGATCCCCACCGGACCCGCCGCGCCGGCGCCGCCCTGGCTGACCGCCCACACCGGGGCCAGCTCGTCTTCCGGCCCGGGCGGCATACCGGCCCAGACCAACGCCCTGATGCAGTCGCTGCTGGCGGGCAACAAGCTGATCAACCCCTCGGCCGCCAAGCTGAGCGGCGCCGGGACCGATCCCAACGCCGCGGCCAACTACCGCAATCTGTTCGCCCTCTATCAGGGCCTGACCGGGCTGCAGTCGATCGCCAAGGCGGCCACCTCCCAGACTCTCACCGCCAGCCAGACCCAGCAGCTGCAAAAGGCCTTCCAGGCCGGGATGCAGCAGCTGCAGACCTATGTGGGGAGCCAGCCGTTCGACGGGTTCCAGATCTACCAGACCAAGCCCGAGACCAGCGCGACGACGTCGACCGCCATTCCCGTCACCGACGAGACCTACGTCACCCGGCCCCTCTATCAGGGCGCGCCCAACGGCGAGGTCCCCGGCTTCCAGGGCGACGTTCAGTTCAGCCTGACCGCCACCCGGGCGTCGGGAAGCCAGGTCACGGTCAATTTCGACTTCTCCCAGATGGGCGCCGAGCCGCGGACCTTCGGCAATGTGCTGAGCTACATGAACGGCCAGATGGCCGCGGCGGGGCTGGCGACACGGTTCGGCGAGAGCTTCACCGCCGGAACCGCCAAGACCGAGAAGGTGGGCTCCAAGACCATCACCCTGCCGCCCAGCCCGAACCAGTATTCGCTGAAGGTCCTGGGCTCGAGCGCCGAGAGCCTGACCTTCCAGGCGCCCACCACCAATCCGGCCGTCTATGTGGGGCAGAGCTCGGGGATCACCGCCGCCACGGCCGCCACCGGGACCACGCCCGATGCGGTGCAGCAGCTGGTCAAGTTCGACGCCGCCTCGACCCCGGCCGACGCGACCGAGACCAACGGCCAGGCCTTCAGCCAGCCCTTGGGCGCCAGCGTCTCCAAGGTGGTGGCCACCGCCACCTCGTCCGACGGTTCGGTCTACACCCTGGCCGACGTCACCGGCTCGATCAACGGCCAGGCGATCCAGGGCAGCCAGGACGTCGCCCTGATCAAGTACGACTCGGCCGGCAACGTGGTCTTCACCCAGACCCTGGGCGCCAACACCTCGGCCTCGGGCTATGGCCTGGCGGTCTCGGCCGACGGCTCGCAGGTGGCCGTGGTGGGCTCGACCGCCGACAACCTCAACGCCACGACGAGCTCGACCCCGGCCCTGGGCGCCAGCGGCGCCACGCCCCCGCCGCAGGGGTTCGTCACGGTCTACGATTCCTCCGGCAACGAGGCGTGGACCCAGCAGACCCAGTCCATCGGCGGGACGGGAACCGGGGTGCAGCCCAGCTCCGTGGCGTTCGGCGCCAACGGCATGGTCTATGTGGCGGGCCAGGTGGACGGCTCGATCCCGGGCGGCGGCGGCTCCTCGGGCGGGCTCGACGCCTACGTCCAGGCCTTCCACGCCACCAGCGTGCCGCTGCACGACGGCACGGGCGATTCCCAGTGGGTGGTGACGCCCACCGCGGCGGTCCAGTACGGAACCACCGGCCAGGACCACGCCACCGGCATCGCCGTGTCGGGATCCTCGATCTACGTCTCCAGCCTGGAGAACGGCAGCGCGGTGGTGCGCCAGTTCGCCGCCAGCGGGACCACCGGAACGGGTCTTGTCCAATCGGCCTCGCTCGACCTCGGCTCGGTGCAGGGCGGCGCCGTCGCGGGCGTCGCGGTGAATTCCGACGGTTCGGTGATCGTCGCGGGCTCGACCCACAACGGCGCGCTGAACGGCGGGACGATCACCCAGGCCTATTCCGGCGGCGAGGAGGCCTTCGTCGCCAGCCTCTCGGCCGATCTGCAGCCCGGAACCCTGACCTATCTCGGCGGCTCGGGCGACCAGACCGCCTCGGCGGTCACCGTGTCCAACGGCCAGGTCTATGTGGCCGGCCAGGTCTCCACCGCCACCGTGCCCGGGCTGGGCGAGACCTCGGCCTGGAACGGCTATGTCGCGGCCGTCGATCCCACCACCGGCCAGACCACCTGGACCCAGCAGTATTCGGGCGCGGAGCACGAGGTGGCGCCCGCCAGCATCGCGGTGGCCCAGACCGGGGCCTCGGTGCTGGATCAGCTCGGCCTGCCGGGCGTGATCGACACCACCCCGTCCCAGGAGCTGGTGACCGACACCTCGCTGCGGCCGGGCGACCAGTTCTTCATCCAGTCCGGGACAGGCCGGCCGGCCGCCGTGACCATCGCGGCCAACGACACCTACCAGACCCTGAGCCAGAAAATCGCCAGGGCCTCGAACTACGAGCTCAAGGTGACCGTCGTGCCCGGGACCTCCGGCAACACCCTGAAGCTGGCGCCCGCGTTCGGCGACACCCAGGTGAGCATCCTGCCGGGGCCTTCGGGCCGCGACGCGCTGGCCGCTCTCGGCCTCAGCCAGGGAACCCTGACCAACGCCGCCAGCAAGGAAAGCTCGCCGTCTTCGAGCAGCACATCCGGGCCGCCCACCCGGCATAATTCGCTGAAGAACGGCTATTCGCTGAACCTGTCGTCGCTGACAAGCCTGAGCTCACCGGCCAAGGCCACGGCGGCGGGCGCAGCGCTGAGCCTCGCCATCTCCGCGGTCAAGAGCATCTACACCGACATGACCACCGCCCCGGCGGTGGGCGCCGGCTCCAGCTCGGGCAAGGTGCCGACCTATCTGACCAACGAGATCGCCAACTACCAGGCCGCCCTGGCCCGCCTGACGGGGGCGTAGATCCGGCCCGGCCGCCCGCCCTTTGGCCGCGGCGGACGGACAAACACCATCAACGCCATCTTAAATCCATTCTGGTCACTATCGCTGGTGGAATCCGGTGGGCCATGGACGACAATCGTACCCATTTCGAGGTGTTCGCCCGGCGCTCCGGCGGTTCGGGACTGAACCTCGAGTTCGCCACCGAGGACCGGGAGCGCGCGCTCGAGACGGCGGAAGAGCTGCTGGAAGGCGGCCGCTTCACCTCCGTGCGGGTGACCAAGGAAACCCTGGATCCGGAGACCGGCGAGTTCAACTCGGTCACCATCATGACCAAGGGGGTTCCGGAAAAGGCCAAGAGCAAGGCCGACGTGATGGAGCAGGCGCCGCTGTGCACCGGCGCCGCCGACCTCTACACGGTGCACGCGCGCGAGCGCATCGGCCGGCTGCTGCAGGACTGGCTGAACCGCCAGCGCGCGACGCCTTTCGAGCTGCTGCATCGGCCCGACCTCATCGAGAAGCTGGAAGCCTCGGGCGTGGAGCTGCAGCACGCGGTGCAGAAGCTGGCCGTGCCGGAGGCCCAGGCCACCGGCGTCAGCGTCCACGAGATCATCCGGCGCTTCCAGGGGCTGATCCAGCGGGCGATCGACCGGGTGGTCAACGACGCGCGCAAGGGCCGATTCCCCAAGCTCACGCCCACGGACTTCGCCGCCGCCTGCGAGCGGCTGTCCGACGAACCCGAGCGGTTCTACCTGCTGGGCGGCGGCGTCGCGGCCTATCTCGGCGGCGCCAAGGACTGGTCCGAGAAGGTGAGCCGGCTGCTGGACCTCGCCGACGCGGCGCCGACGCGGGGCTCGGCCCGCTACCTGGCCCTGAACGTGATCGAACAGCCGCTGGGCGAGATCCTGCGCTCGCGCGTGGGCCTGGGCGAGCTGCTGGGCGCGGACCTGGATTTCGGGGCCAGCCTCGGCGCCCTGACGCGCCTGTCGGCCTCCGAGACGCTCGAGGCGGTCGCCCAGGCCGACGCCAACGTGGCGCGGCTGATCCCGCCGCTCACCGGCGCGGCCGAACGGCTGGGACGCTGGCTGACCGGCTCCAACTTCGAAGGCGTGCGCTCGGCGCTGAACCAGCGGATCCTGCACGAGCTCGGCGCGCGCCGGCGCCTGCGGCCCTCCGACGCGCGCGGCGAGATCGAGATCCTGCGCGCCCTGGCCATGGCCCTGACCGCCGCCGCGGGGCGGCTGATCCCGCTGGACGACGTGCGCGAGGCCTTCGTCGAGCGTTCCAAGATGCTGGTGGCCAGCGAGTTCGTCGACGCCTACCTGCGCCAGACCCGCTCGGCGGTGCAGGAGGCGCTGGACCTGATCTGGCTTCTGGAGAACGTCACCGGCGGCGCCAACAAGCGCCAGGCCATCCGCTGGCTGCTCGCGACGGTGACCTCCCTGCGGCTGGAAGGCGAGACGGTCTCCAACCCGGCCTCCAGCCCGGGCGCCTGCCTGCTGCACATCGCCGAGATCTACCGCGAGACCGCCCGCGCCGGCGGCGACGTGGCCGGGACCTCGGAGGTGCTGCAGCGCCTGGCCGACCTCGGCGGCCGCATCGAGGCCGAGAACAAGATCGTCTCGCTGCTGGCCAAGTCGAGCGCCCCGCCGATGCAGAGGCTGGTGGCCCTGCTGAAGATGGCCACCGGCGAGACCGCTCCGCCCGGGCCCGCCGCCGAGCGCGCCAGGACCTGGGCGCTGAAGCTGGCGTCCGCGCCCGAGGTCAGGGCCAAGCTCTCGGACGAGTCCGAGGTGATGCGCCGCCTGCGCCAGCTGGTGGGTCCGCTGGCCCCCGCGGCCTGATCGGCGGGCGCCGGCGTCTGGGCGCGGGCCTGTGACCTCCGGTGCTGTTGTGGCCCAATCTCGCCAAGCCTAGTATCGCGCCGGTTCGGGATCGATCGCCGACTCGGGGGGTGCGATGAAGTTCAGCGGAATGCGTTGGGGGCTGTGCGCCGTCCTGGCCGCGATGGTGCTGGGCCTCGTCGGCCAGGCCCATGCCGCTGATTATCTGTGGATCTTCGGGGTCGACCGCCTGGGCTATTCCCCCAACGCGACGGGCGCGCCGCCGTCGTTCATGTGCATCGGATCGGGAGACCCGCGCGACCGCACGGGCACGAACTGCTTCGCCTTCTATCCGCGCACCGACTCGCTGCAGGGCGTGCGGCTGTCGGACGGCGGCGCCCTGGTCCGCCAGGGCGACGACTGGATCGAGACCCCCGGCGGCTATCGCTTCCACACGATCGGCATGGCGCCCGACCAGCTGTCGCTGTTCGATTCCAGCCGGCAGATCGGCTGGAGCCTGTCGCTGACGCCGAACGGCGGCTCGACCCTGGCCTTGCAGGGCCGCTCGGGGCCGTTCTATCGGGTGACGGGATTCATGTTCGGACCGTCCCCGGTGGGATTCGTCGCCACCTCGGGCGGCTCGGCCTCGCCCCTGAAGTACGCCGCGGTGTCGCAAGGGCCGAACGTCGAGACCTTCACCCGGCGCATCCCGTCCGAGGACGTGCGGCGCATCTATGACGTGATCACCGCCTGGAACCGGCGCGGCGCGCCGCTGACCGACGCCTCGGCCCTGGAGCTGCTGGACGATGTGGTGACCGCCGCCGGCGCCAGGATGCCCGAGCATCGCGGGCCGATGAGCGGGGCCGCCTATGTGCGGGCGCTGAGCCGGGTCAATGGCTTCAAGCTGCGCCTCAGGCCCTAGCGGAGAGCCATGGCCCACAACGATCCCACCTTCCTGATCGTCGACCCCGTCGGGGACGCCGGCGCCCTGGCGATCCTGAGGGGCTGGCGCGAGCACAGCGGCGTGCGTTTCGACTGGCGCGACGCCACCGACCTTTCGGCCGAGGACATGACCGCCGAGGCCTATCGCGCCGAGATCGACCGCCGCATCGGCCAGGCCAGCGCGGTGGCCATGCTGGTGGGACCGACCTTCAAGGCCCTGCGCGGCGGCCTGCGGCCCCAGGTCGAGGCGGCGCTGCGATCGGGGCTGCCGATCATCGCCATGAACCTGAACGGCAATCGGAAACACGACCTGCCGCGGCTGCCCAAGATGCTGCACGACCGCTGCGTCCTGCACGTCTCGTTCGAGCAGCGGATCGTCCAGCACGCGCTGGACCAGTGGCCCGGCGAATTCCAGCAGGCGTCCGAAGAGGTCCGCGCCAAGGGCCCCCGCTGCTACGAGCCGCCGGTCTACCGGCACTTCTACCTGCTGCAGGCTTAGCCGAGGCCGCCTGGAAGGCGACCGCCCCCCTGCCTTGTCAGGGTCGGGGGCGGGAAGTATGAGCAGTCGACCCAACGGGGTCTCAAGGAGCTGAAATCGGTGGGTGTGGATATCAGCGTCTTGAATTTCCTGTTGAAATTCCGACGGCAGATCAAGGGCAAAACGCTCCAGCTCGGAAGGCAGGGCTGGCACATATCCTCGGACCCGAACACCTCGAACTACCAAAACGCCCAGGCCGTTCTGCGCCGGTACGACGACGTCACCCGGATCGAGACCCTGGCCGGCGAAGGCGGCTTCACCGAGACCTTGTTCCGCTATCTCGGCAGCGACAGCGTGATGGCGATGGACGCCTCGCCCTACGAAGGCGCCGACATCGTTCACGATCTGAACGATCCCGTGCCGCCGGACCTGGTCGGTCAGTTCGACACCATCTTCGATGGCGGCACCATCGAGCACGTCTTCAACCCTGTCGCGGCCTTCCAGAACGCCCAACAGATGCTCCGCGTCGGAGGACTGCTGATCTCGGTCAACGCCGCCAACAACCAGCTGGGCCACGGCTTCTACCAATTCAGCCCGGAGTTCATGTGGCGGATGTTTTCCGCGGACGCCGGATTCGACGTCCACCTCATGCAACTGACCTTGGTGAGCGAAACGCCCGAGCCCATGGATGCTCCCGATCCGGAGAAGGTGGGGCACCGCATCGAGATGGGCTTCACCCCCGGCGCCACCTACATCATGATGGGGGCGACCAAGGTCGCCGATGTGCGCCCCGGTCGCATCGCCCAGCAGAGCGACTATACGTCGGCCTGGGACCGCGCCGGCGCCTGACGCTGCGGCACCAGCCGGCGTCCGACTCTGCTCAGATCATCGCCATTCCCGACTTGCTCGAGGGCCTGCCAATGACCGACACCATTTCCCTGGCTTTTGATGGATTGGCCGTCCCGGCGTCGATCCACAAGATCTTCGCCACCCATTTCCAGACCTATTTCACGACCTATTACAATCGGCGCGCCGACAGCCTGCTGAACGCGCTGTGCGACAAGTACGGATCCGACAAGGGCGAGATCATCCCGGACGGACACCCCTACCCCTGGGTCTCCCACACCTATGCCGACGTCCTCGAGCGGCTGTTCGGACATTGCCGAGAGCACGTCCGATACGTGTTCGAGTGCGGCCTCGGGACCAACAATCCCAGCCTGGCCTCCAGCATGGGCGAAAACGGCAAACCCGGGGCGTCGCTGCGGATGTGGCGCGAATATTTCCCCAACGCCCAGATCTTCGGGGCCGACATCGACGCCGACATCCTCTTCCAGGAGGACCGGATCGCCACCTTCGCCTGCGATCAGACCGACGCGGAACAGGTCGCGGCGCTCTGGGAGAAGATCCCCGACGTGCAGTTCGACCTGTTCATCGACGATGGCCTGCACACCTACGAAGCCGGCGTCGCGCTGTTCGAACACGCCTTCCACAAGGTCCGCGAAGGCGGCATCTACATCATCGAGGACGTGACCTTCGAGTCCCTGGTCAAGTTCGCCAACTATTTCGAAGGCAAGTCGTTCGCCCACGAGTTCGTGACCCTGCATCGGCCCAACGTGCCGTTGGGCGACAACAGCCAGGTCATCATTCGCCGCTAGAGCGCGTTCCGAAAAGTGGGAACCGGTTTTCGGAACAAACGCGCGTCAATGCAAAGATGTAGAGCGGCGATCTGATTCCACCAGATCGCAACCTGCTCTAGGCCACCGGGCCCGCATCGCCCTGGCGGAGGCGCTCGGTCGTGATCGGGGGCGTGATCTTACCCGTGCGGCCGCGAGAGCACGCCGAAGAGAAGATCGTCATAGGCCATCGCCAGCTCGCGGTTCGAAGCCAGGAATTTGCCGATCATCTTGCGTTGCTCTGACCGGTAGTCCTCCCACCGGCCGTCGTGCTCCTCCAGGGCGCGCACCAGCTGCTTGGCGCCCTCCTCGATGTCGTTCTCGTGGTAATAGTAGCCGAGCTCCGGCACGAGATGGGCGTTGTGCACCAGCCCATAGCCCTGCCAGCAGACCTCCAGGTAGAGGTAGTTCAGCGCCAGGCCCCACTGGTGTGAAACCACGATATCGGTATGGCTGGACAGGAAATCCGGGGTCGCGAACATCCCGATGAAGGCGGCCTTGTGGGCGTTGACGATGTCCAGGCCGGTCATCAAGGCGACGAAGCCATAGTCGTCATGGACCATGTAGTCGCTGTTCGTCACATGCAGGAACGCGATCTTGTCCGGTGCCTGCCGGAACGCCAGCTCGGCGAGCAGCGTCGGGTAGAGACAGAATTTCAGCAGGTCACGATTGGGCTCGATGACCGACAGTCGCTTGGCGGGATTTCCGGTCGGGCGATATTCGCCCTTGTGCGGGAGGTTCGCACTGCGCTCTTCGATGCACATCGGGTCCCAGACGAAGGGAACCACCCGCGCCGGCCGGCGCCTTAGGGTCTTCAGGAAGTGGAAGCTGGTTTCGGCGACCTGGGGAATGACCCAGATCTCGTCGTAGTGCTGGTTGATGAACGGAGACTTGAATCCGGGGATCTTGGAGATGATCGCCTGGGACGTGGAGACGTATTCCGGGCCACAGCAATAACTGATGTGCCGCGCGCCTCGCTCGTGCAGATAGGCGTTCTGCAGGTTGTTTATCTGGCCGCCCAGCTCGATCAGGATATCCAGGTTGTCCTTGACGTCGTCGAAGGTGCGTACGGGGAATTGCTTCTGGTCCCAGGGCAGCTTGTCGGTGATGGCGGTGTCGGTCGTGTTCACCAGGGTCACCTGGTGCTTCAGCGGCGAGTGCTGGAACAGCTTGGCCAGGAAGATGGCGTTCTGCTTGATGCCGTTGATCCAGAGGCTCTCGTTCTCGGACCTGATGCCTATGGTGATGCCGATCCTCAGGGACCTGCGTTCGGGGGCTTGGTTCGCCATCGTGGGTTCCGTCTTCGGGGCTCGACGCGCGGAGGGTTAGTCGAACAGGCGCTGCAGCGAGGCGCTGTAGGCGGCGATGTTGCGCTCGGATTCGGGGTTGAGCTTTTCCAGCAGGGCCCGAGCGTCGCGCCGGTAGTTGTCGAGATTCCGATCGTGGCTGAGAAAGGCCTGGCGCAGGGCCAGCCCGCCTTCTTCGCAATTGAAGTCGGGGTAGTAGTAGCCGCAGCCGTCGATGAGCTTGGAGTTGTGGATCAACGGATATCCGCCGTAAAGCGCTTCGTAATAGACGTAGTTCTGCCCATTCTCCCAGTGGTGGGAGACGATGGCGTCGGCCCATTCGGTCATGATGTCGTAGACCGGGATGCGGGGCTGGAACAGCGCGATGCCATGACGGACCAGGTCCAGGTCCTTGGCGAAGGCCACGAACTGGCGATGTTCCTTCAGGGCCATCGCATTGTGGACCAGCATGCGCTCGATGAAGTCCGGATCCGAGCGATGGGCCACTTCGCAGACCAGCATCGGCAACTGCGCGGTCTTCACCATGCAGATGTTGGGTTCGAGGATCGCGACCCGCCAGCGCTTGCGGCCCGGCTGGTAGCCGAACTGCCGCGGCGGATCCAACGCGGCCAGCGACCTTTCCACCACCACGGGGCTCCACAGGTGCTGCATCACCTCGACCGGCGCGCGCATGGCGGACTTGTAGTAGGGCGCGCAGGTCTTCTCGAACGCCGGCAGGGTCCAGACGACGTCGTAGGGCGTCCGGGACATCAGGTGCCCCGGCGCCAGATCGAAGATCATCCGTTCGATGTCGATGACGTAGTCGTTGGCCACGTACATGCCGACGACGCGACCGCCCTTGTTGCGGAATTTGATGGCCCATTCGTCGTTGAGCTGGGCGCTGAGCTCGATGATGACGTCGAGCTCTTCCATGGCGGTATCGTAGTTGATGATCGGCGCCGGAGACATGGTGAGGAAATCGCCCGCCTCCGCGGGATTGCCGGGCCCGCCGTTGACCAGGAAGGCCTTCTCGACCACCGGCGATTTGTTGAGCAACATCAACAGGAAGTAGCAGTTCTGGAAGATCCCGTTTTCCCAGACCGACTGATAGCCTTCCCGCAGGAAGATGGTCACGCCGACCTTCAGTCCGCGCTTCTTGTCCAAGGGACGCTTCATGCGGACGCCCTCCAATTGGAGCTGGCTTCCAGGTGGAGGAGCCGGCGGGCATAGGCGTCGAGGTTGGCCGGCGCGACCGGGTCGAGGCTGTCCAGGAAGGCCCGGCTGTCTCGCTTGTAGGTCTCGAGGTTCTCGTCGTGATGGGCCCAGGCGTTCAGAACCTGTTCTCCGCCCGCTTCGATGTCGGAGTCCGGATAGAAGTAGCCCACCGACCCTAGCCAGGGTGAGTTGTGGACCAGCGGATAGGCCCCGTGGAGCACGTCCAGATATAGGTAGTTCATGTCGTGCTGCCACTGGTGCGTGATGACGAGATCCGCGTCCCTTGCCATGAACAGCGCGAGATCGTGCCGGTTCAGGAATAGCCCCTTGCCGTCCCTGACGATCTCCAGGGCGTTGGCGAGGTGGTTGAAGGTGAGATGGTTCACCATGTGCTCGCTGTTCAGCACGTTCATCTTGCTGAGCGCGTCGCGATTGCGGCGGTAGGCCTCGTCACAGACCATCATGGGGATGCTGGCGACCTTGGTGACCGAGATGTTGGGTTCGAAGATCGCGACCCGCAGCGCCCTGGGCGGATCGCTCGGCTCCGGTTTGACGTAGCCGAAGTCGAGGTTGTGCTGGTTCAGGACCTGGCGTCGCTGCTCGAGGAAGTGGGACGACCAGATGAACGGCACGTCGTAGACCGGGCAACGGTGCATCGTGCGGAGCAGAGGCTGGAAGACGTGGTCGCGGGGGAGGTTCCAGACCTCGTCGCAGCGGTCGCCGCGGGAATAGTAGGCGTCCTTACCGAAGATGGCGCCTTCGATCAGCCCGGTGTAGGGCGTGCCGCAGACGTGGTAGACGACCTTCTTGCCCATGGCCCGGATGTAGTCGAGCCACTCCACGTCCAGCCCGCCCGAGAGCTCGACGACCACGTCGACGAGATCGGTGGCGTCACGGGGCTTGATCAGACGGAAATGCTGGAAGCCCGGCGCGGCGTCGTAGGAGAGCACCTCCTGGTCGCCGCTGTTCAGCAAGACGACGTCCTCGACGAACGGCAAGGTCTGGAACAGCCGGGCCAGGTGGAAGACGTTCTGCCCCAGCCCGTTGTTCCATATGTTTTGACCCGGGAGGGTCAGGATGGAGATTCCGATGCGCATCGATCTTCGCGTTTTCCGGTTCACGGCCTTGCAGAGGGGCGCGGCATGAGGGGCGTCCTGGCAATCCTTGGAGCGCACGGCCGGACAGCCCGGAGCTCTGTTGCACGGTTAGGCGGCTCAGATAGCGATTCCCGAGCCTAAGCACAGCTTCTATATGGCGGCGGTTTGACGCGGGGCCGGTCGCCATGTCCCGGAGATGTTGGAATTGCTTAATCGGGTGATCGAAACCGAACGGTTCCGTTTGGCCGAACCAGCGTCTGGGCGCGCTCGTCCGGATCCTGGGCCGTTCACGGGTGGGTCAGTGGAATAGCTCTTTCTTCACGGAGATGCACCCGGTTCCGGCCGGCGTCAGGAACACCTGGCGCGCCGGCCCGTCGGTGCTGACCCTGACCTGACTCTGCAGCACCTGGTCGCCCACGTACTTGGAGAAGACCTGGCTCTTCACCGTGTCGCACGGCTGGGGCCAGTAGCGGGTTTCGGCATACATCCCCGAGCAGTTCCCGGCGATCATCAGGATGGCGAAGTGGGAATGGCCGTGGTTGGGGTCGGCCACCTCGATGGTGAACACGGTGGGCCACTGGGTGTTGTCGGGCCCCAGGGGCTGGGCGATGAAGTTGGCGTCCTGGCCCTCGAACAGGAAGTCGGTGATGCGTTCGACCGCCGGCGCGCATTGCACCATGTGCATCTGGTCGAGCGCGGCCCGCACCTTGTCCGAAGGCGTGGTGACGTCGTTCAGACCGCGCGCGGCGTCGGCGTGCAGCGCCGCCAGGGGGGCCGGCTGGTCCGGGGCCTGGATCGGCCGCCGCTTGGCGGGGCCCTGGGCGAAGGCCGCGGTGTTGGCCATCAGGCTGAGAAGGACAAGCGCTGCGAACCCCAGCCGGACCTTCCGATCCCTCATCGCCTTAATCCACTTTCTCAAAAGGCTAAGGGCGAGGCCTTCTGGGATCCCCCAGCCGGCCTCGCCCCTGAACTTACTCAGGTTGCTGGCAATTTACCACTTGTAGCCCAGGCCAGCCGAAGCGCCGACGTCGTTGCCGCTGCCCTGGGTGACCCCGACACCGACACCGGCGCCGAAGGACCAGTGGGTGTTCAGCTGGCCTTGGAACTTGAAGGCCAGGGCGCTTTCGCCGTTGAAGTAGCCGTAGCCGCCGCTGATGCCCTTCTCGCCCGGGTTCAGGTTGAGCGGAGCCGCCTGCATGGCCATGCCCATCGCCACGCCGCTGTAGGCCTTGCGGACCTGGCCGAAGTTGGCCGCGTCCGTGTTCATGAAGCCTGCTTCGACGTTGGTGATCCGACGTTCGTTACCCGGCGCGCCGACCGACACGGTGTTCGGCTGGTTGGCCACCGAGTTGGCGCCCAGGGCCACCGAGTTGTAGCCGTTCTGACCGACCGAGGCTCCGTAGCCGACCGCCGTGGCGTAGGTGGCGCTGGAGTTGATCGTGGTGTTGGCGCCGACCGCCGTACCGTGATCCGCTCCGACCTTCGAGCCGAAGCCGATCGCCGTGTCCATCGGACCCGCCGCGCTGGAACCGGTGCCGAAGGCCGCCGAGTCGACGCCCGCCTGCGACTGGTAGCCAACCGCCGTGCCGCCCTGACCCGCATTCGACCCGTTGCCGATGAAGAAGTTCTGCGAGGTCGAGGTGCCCTGCGAGCCAGGCGCCCCCACACCCAGCATCGCGAAGGTCGAGTCGACCGTCGAGAGGTGGGTGGAGGTCGAGGTCGAGAGCGTGCTGACCGAGGTCGACAGCGAGCTGACCGAAGACGAGGTCGAGGTCGACAGGGTGGTCAGGCCGGTGGACAGCGAGCTGATACCGGTCGAGGTCGAGGACGACAGCGCGCTGACCTGGACCGAAGTCTGGGTCGACAGCGAGCTGACGCTCGTCGACAGCGAACCGACGCCGCTGATGGCGGTGCTGATCCCCGTCGAGGCCGAGGTCGACAGCGAGCTGATCGAGGTCGAGGTCGAAGCCGACAGCGAGACGGTGCCGGTCGACAGCGAGCTGACCGAGGTCGAGGTCGAGGACGACAGCGAGCTGACGGCCGTCGAGGTCGCGGTCGACAGCGAGCTGATCGAGGTCGAAGTCGACGTCGAGAGCGAACTGACGGCCGTCGAGGTCGCGGTCGACAGCGAGCTGGTCGCGGTCGAGAGCGAGCTGACCTGGGTCGACGTCTGGGTCGACAGCGAGACCGTGCCCGTGGAGAGCGAGCTCACCTGGGCCGAGGTCTGGCTCGACAGCGAGGTGATGTTGCTCGCGTTGGTGCTGATGCCGGTCGAAGTCGAAACCGACAGCGAGCTGGTGGACGTCGACAGCGAGCTGATCCCCGTCGAGGTCGAGGACGACAGCGAACTGACGGCCGTCGAGGTCGCCGTGGACAGCGAGCTCACCGAGGTCGAGGTCGAGGTCGACAGCGAGCTGACGGCGACCGAAGTCGCGGTCGACAGCGAGCTGGTGGCGGTCGAGGCCGACGTCGACAGCGAGGTGACGCTGCTGTTCGTCGTGCTCAGGCCCGTCGACAGCGAGCTCACCGAGGCCGAGGTCGAGGACGACAGCGAGGTGATGTTGCTCGCGTTCGTGCTGATGCCCGTCGAAGCCGAAACCGACAGAGCGCTGGTGGACGTGGACAGCGAGCTGACCTGGGTCGAGGTCGACGTCGACAGCGAGGTGACGCTGCTGTTGGTCGTGCTCAGGCCCGTGGACAGCGAGCTCACCGAAGCCGAGGTCGAGGACGACAGCGAGGTGACGTTGCTCGCGTTGGTGCTGACGCCGACGGACAGCGAGCTGGCCGAGGTCGAGGCCGAGGTCGACAGCGAACTGACCACCGTCGAGGTCGAGGTCGACAGCGAGCTGACCGCCGCCGAGGTCGCGGTCGACAGCGAGCTGGTGGCCGTGGAGGCCGAGGTCGACAGCGAGGCGACGTTGCTGGCCACCGTGCTGGTGCCCACCGACAGCGAGCTCACCGAGGCCGAGGTCACGCTCGACAGCGACGTGACCGTGCTGTTCGTCGTGCTCAGGGCCGTGGAGGTCGAAGACGACAGCGAGCTGGTCGCGGTCGAAGCTGACGTCGACAGCGAGGTGACGTTGCTGTTCGTCGTGCTGAGGCCCGCCGACAGCGAGCTTTCGTTGGTCGAGGTCGAGGT
>JANWHQ010000060.1 GCA_025450315.1 Caulobacteraceae bacterium | reverse complement strand
GGCGCCGCCTTCAGCGGAGAGGCCAAGGGACGCGCGCTCGGGATCTGGGCCGCCGCCGGCGCGGCCACGGGAGCGGTCGGCCCGGTGCTGGGCGGCGGCCTGATCGACCTGGCCGGCTGGCGCGCCATCTTCCTGATCAACCTGCCGCTCGCCGCCGGCGCGACGCTGCTGGCCTGGCGCTATGCGCCCGCCGACCTGGATGGGGCCGCCCGGCCCCTGGACGGCGCGGGAGGGCTGCTGGCCGTCATGGGGCTGGGCGCGCTCACCTGGGGCCTGACCGTCGGCTCGGGGCCGTCGGGCTGGACCGGCGCCGCCCTGGCGGCCGGGATCACCGGCGTGGGCCTGCTCGCGGCCTTCGTGCTGGTCGAGCACCGGCGCGGCGACCGGGCCATGATGCCCCTGGCCCTCTTCGCTTCGGCGCCGTTCGTCGGACTGACCCTGCTCACCCTGCTGCTCTATGGCGCGCTCGGGGCGGTGTTCGTGCTCGCGCCCTACCTGCTGATCGAGCTTTCGGGCTACTCGGGGACGGCCGCGGGCGCGGCGCTCCTGCCGCTGCCCCTGGTGATCGCCCTGGCCTCGCCGGAGGCCGGACGCCTCGCCGCCCGCATCGGGCCGCGCGCGCCGCTCACCCTGGGGGCCTTGGTGGTCGCCGCGGGCTTCCTGCTCGCGCTCAGGATCCAGGCCAGGAGCGACTACTGGACCGACCTGCTGCCGGCGGTGCTGGTCATCGCCCTGGGGATGAGCGGCGTCGCCGCGCCCCTGACCACCGCCGTGCTGGGTTCGGTGGACCAAGGCCACACAGGCGCCGCGTCAGGCTTCAACAGCGCCGTGGCGCGCACGGGCGGCCTGATCGCCACCGCGCTGCTGGGCTCGGTGCTGGCGGCCCGAGGCGACGGGCTGCTGTCGGCGTTCAAGATCGCCATGCTGGCGGCGGCGGGGGCGGCGGCCGCGGCCGCGCTCAGCGCCGTCGCCCTGCTCCCCCGCGGCGCCGCGGGATCATCTCGAGCGAAGGCCGGATCGGGGGCCGGGCCGGCGCCGACCAGAGCCGCGAAGCCGCGGCGGGGAGACGACGATGGCCGATAAGGTCCTGGTGTTCTACGGCTCCTACCGCGCCGCGCGCGTCGGGATCCGGATGGCGAGGTTCGTCGTCAACGAGCTTGGCGCCCGCGGCGCCGACGCCGAGCTGATCGACGCCCGGGATGTCGGCCTGCCGATGCTGGACCGAATGTACAAGGAATATCCCAAGGGCTCGGCGCCCCCGGCGATGGAACAGCTGGCGGGAAAGATCCGCGCGGCGGACGCCTTCGTGTTCGTCATCGGCGAATACAACTGGGGCCCGCAGCCGGGCCTGAAGAACCTGACCGACCACTTCCTGGAGGAATGGTTCTGGCGGCCGGCGGCCGTGGTGAGCTATTCGCCGGGCCGGCTGTCGGGCGCCCGCGCGAGCTCGGCCTGGCATCCGATCCTTTCGGAGATGGGCATGGTGGTGGTCTCGAGCACGCTCGCCGTGGGACCCATCGCCGAGACCTTCGACGAGGGGGGCGATCCCATCGGCCAGGTGGGCGCGGTGGTGCGCAAGACCTTCGGCCGCGTCGCCGACGACCTCGCCTGGTGGACCGAGGCGGCCCGGAACCAGCGCCTGCGGCGCGCCCCGCCCTACTAGGCCCCGCCGGCTATTCGTAGTGGAGGGCGTCGATCGGGTTGAGGTTGGCGGCCTTGCGCGCCGGGTAGTAGCCGAAGAAGATCCCGACCGCCGCCGAGAACAGGAAGCCCCCCAGGATCGCCACCAGGGAGACCTGGACCGGCCAGTGGGCCACGGCGGAGATGGTGAAGGACACCGCCACGCCGATGACGATCCCCGCCACGCCGCCGGCGACGCTGAGCAGCACGGACTCCACCAGGAACTGCAGCAGGACCTGCAGCCGCCGCGCGCCGATCGCCATGCGGATGCCGATCTCGCGGGTCCGCTCGGTGACCGAGACCAGCAGGATGTTCATGATCCCGATGCCGCCGACCAGGAGCGAGATCGAGGCGACGGTGGCCAACAGCGCCGCCATGACCTGGCTGGAGCCCTTCTGCGCGTCGGCGATCTGGCTGAGGTTGCGGACGCTGAAGTCGTTGGGCTGGCCCGCCCGGATGTGGTGGCGCCGCGCCAGGGTCCGGGTCACCTGCGCGATCGCGGCGTCCACCAGGTCCGGACCGGCGGCCTGGACATAGATGCTGTTGACGTAGCCGGTCATGACCGGCGTGAGGCCGAAGGCGTTCGGCGCCGGCGGATAGGCGGCGCTGACCTGGTTCTGGGCCGCCTGGGGCGTCGCCACCCCCAGGACCCTGCGCTCGGCGGTGTTGAACGGGATCATCACCACGTCGTCCTGGTCCTGCCCGAAGCCCGTCTGCCCCTTGGCCGCGAGCAGCCCGATCACCCGCATGGGCACGCCCTTGACCAGCACCACCGCCCCGACCGGGCTTTCGCCCGAGGGGAACAGGTTCTGATAGACGGTCTGGCCGAGCAGGCAGACGGTGTCGGCCGTGTCGTTCTGCTGATCGGTCATGGCGTCGCCGTCGGCGATGCGCCAATTGACGATGTCCATGTAACCCGGCGTGACCCCCTGGATGGCGGTGCTCCAGTTCTGGTCGCCGTAGGTCACCTGGGCGGTGCGGCGATTGAGGTAGCCGACCTGCGCGACCGCGGGGTCTTCGCGCGGCAGAGTCTGGGCGTCGGACACGGTCAGGGTGGAGGCGCTCCCGGCCCCCGCGCGGACGCCGCCGGAGGTTCTGGCGCCCGGCTGGACCACCACCATGTTGGTGCCCAGGCTCTCCAGCTGTTTGCGGACGGCCGAGCTGGCGCCGTCCCCGACCGCGACCATGGCGATCAGCGCCGCCACGCCGATGAACACGCCCAGCATGGTCAGGACCGAGCGCATCTTGTTCCGCTCCAGCGCCTGCAGCGAGGCGGAGACCACCATCGACAGGAAGGCCAGGCCGAGGCCTCCGTCCCCGTCCGGCAGGGGCGCGCTGGCCGCGCCGGCGGGGGCGCTGAGCTCGACCGCGCCGGCGCCGTCCGGAGTCGGCGCGGCGAGCTGGCGTTGGTCGGATTCGATCCTGCCGTCGCGCATCACGATGGCGCGGTCGGCATAGGCGGCGATGTCCGCCTCGTGGGTCACCACGATGATCGTCACCCCCTGCTCGCGATTGAGCTTGCGGATGATCTCCATGATCTCGTGCGAGGTGCGCGTGTCGAGGTTGCCGGTCGGCTCGTCGGCCAGGAGGACGGCCGGGTGGTTGATCAGGGCCCGCGCCAGGGCGACGCGCTGCTGCTGCCCTCCCGAGAGCTGGCTGGCCGTGTTGCGGGCGCGGTCGGCCAGACCGACGCTGGCCAGCATGTCGTGGCCGCGCAGGGTGCGTTCCTTGGCGGTCAGCGAGGCGGCGGCGCCGTAGAGCAGCGGCAGCACCACATTCTCCACCGCGCTGGTGCGGGCCAGCAGGTTGAAGCTCTGGAACACGAAGCCGATGCGCCGGCCGCGGATGTCGGCCAGCTCGTTTTCGGACAGCCGCGCCACCTCGCGCCCTTCGAAGACGTACTGGCCGCTGGTCGGCCGGTCGAGGCAGCCGATGATGTTCATCAGCGTCGACTTGCCCGATCCGGAGGAGCCCATGATGGCGACGAACTCGCCCCGTTCCACCGTGACGCTGACGCCCTGCAGCGCCTGGACCACGGTGTCGCCCACCCGGAACGTTCGGGTCAGGTCGGCGATGCTGATGACGGGATCGGCCACCTGGAGTGGTCTCAGACGCGCAGCGACGGAGTCGCCGCGGCCCTGGCCTTGCCCGCCTTGCCCGGAGCGGCCTGCGAGACGATCACCTGGTCCCCGGCCTTGAGGTTCCCGGACTTGATCTCGGCATAGGTCTCGTCGTCGAGCCCGACCGCGACCGGGACCGCAATGGCCTTGCCGGCGCGCTCCACCCAGACCACCCGCTGGCGGGCCCGGCCGCCGCCGGCGGCGCCCGCGCCTGTGCCCGCGCCGCGCCTCGTCGCACCGGCCGGCGTGAACCGCAGCGCCGCGGACGGCACGCGAAGCACGCCCCGCGACTGGGCCGTGATGATCCTGGCCGTGGCCGTCATGCCCGGCATGAGCCGCAGGTCCCGATTGTCGACCGCGACCACCACGTCGTAGGTGATGACGTTCTGCACGCTGACCGGCGACTGGCGGACCTGGGCGACGCGCCCCTGGAAGGTCCGGGTCGGGAAGGCGTCCACGGTGAAGGTCGCGGCGGCGCCCTGCCTGGCCCCCGGGATGTCGGATTCGCTGACGTTGGTGTCGACCTGCATCTTGGTGAGGTCGGTGGCGATCAGGAACAGGGTGGGCGTCTGCAGGCTGGCCGCGACGGTCTGGCCGGCGGTGACGTTGCGCGACACCACCGTGCCGTCCACCGGCGAGATGATGTTGGTGTAGTTCAGATTGATCTGGGCCGCCTTCAAGGTCGCGGCGCGTTGCTTGATCGCGGCCGTGTCGACCGCAGCCTGCGCCACGGCCTGGTCGTAGGCGTTGAGCGCGACGTCGACCGCGTCGCGGGAGGTCGAATCCTCGCTGAACAGCCGCGCCTGGCGCTCGTGCGCCACCTTGGTGTAGGCGACGTTCGCCTGGTCCTTGACCAGCTGGGCCTTGGCGTTGTCGAGGTTGGCCTGATCCTCGTCCACCACGATCTGGTAAGGCGCCGGATCGATCTTGGCGCAGAGCT
Source organism: Caulobacteraceae bacterium (assembly GCA_025450315.1). GTDB lineage: Bacteria > Pseudomonadota > Alphaproteobacteria > Caulobacterales > Caulobacteraceae > JANWHQ01. The sequence continues at coordinate 12,712 of JANWHQ010000060.1, read as the reverse complement.
GCCCTTTGTGGACGCGGGTGTTGTAGTCGCAGCTGAGGCTGTTGATGGTCCCCGACACATAGGTGCCGACCTGCACCGTGACCACGGGATTGACCGTTCCGCTGGCGGTGATGGTGGTGGCGACGTCGCCGCGCGTCACCGGCGCGGTGACATAGCTGGGGGGCGGCGGGCGCAGGGCCAGCCACCAGATTCCCGCGCCGAGGCCGAAAACGGCCGCCGCGAGACCCAGTCCCGCAAGTCGCCAGTTGCGCAACGTCATGCGGTCCGACTAGCCCGCGAGGGCCCGATGCGCCTTGATCCGTCGCAACCGGCCGACCGTCCGGCTCAGGCGGCCCTGGGCAGGCGCGCCCTGCCGGCCCTTGCGAGCGGGTAAAGCGGCCGGGACCTCCTGGCGTCGCGCCGGCCGGACGACATCGCCCATCGCTTCAGCAGCTCGGCGGCCATCAGGTAGAGCGCGACGACCGCCGCCAGCGCGAGCATGGCGGCGACAGGCGGCGGCTGGAACTGCAGCGTCCGCGCCAACGGCGTGAACGGCAGGACCAGGGCGACCGCCAGGGCCCCGAGCGAGGACAGGGTCAGCACCGGGTGCGGCCGGTCCTTCCAGAACGGGCGGCCGGTCCTGATCAGGAAGATCACCAGGATCTGGGTGGCCATGGATTCCAGGAACCAGCCGGTCCGGAAGGCGGCGGGGGAGAGGTGGAAGACCAGGAACAGCCCCGCAAAGGTGAGCATGTCGAACGCCGAGGACAGCGGCCCCATGATCGCGGCGAAGCGCATGATGCCGCCCAGACGCCAGACCTCGGGCCGCGCGATCTCGCTCTGGGCCACGTCGTCGAAGGGAAGGCCGACCTCCGAGACGTCGTAGATCAGGTTGTTCAGCAGGATCTGGGTCGGCAGCATCGGCAGGAACGGCAGGAGCACCGAGGCGGCCGCCATCGACAGCATGTTGCCGAAGTTCGAGCTGGCGCCCATGCGGACGTACTTGCGGATGTTGACGAAGGTCCGCCGTCCCTGCTCGACCCCGTCGGCGACGACCGCCAGGTCGGACTCCAGGAGGATCATGTCCGCCGCTTCGCGCGCGACGCCGGTGGCGCCGGCCACGGACAGGCCGACGTCGGCGGCCTTCAGGGCCGGGGCGTCGTTGATGCCGTCGCCCAGGAATCCGACCACCTCGCCGCCGGCCTTGAGCGCCTGGATCAGGCGGGATTTCTGGTCGGGCGAGAGGCGGGCGTAGATGTCCACCCTCCGGGCCTGGACCTTCAGCGCCGAGGCGCTCAGGCGATCCAGGTCGGGGCCGGTCAGGATCCGCTCCGCCTTCAGACCCACCAGGCCCGCCAGGCGGCGCACGACCACCGGATCGTCGCCGGACAGGATCTTCACCCTGACGCCCAGGCCATGGAGCCGGGCGATCGCCGAGGGGGCCGTCGCCTTCGGCGGATCGGCGAAGGTGCAGAGGCCCTCCAGCACGAGGTCGCGGCCGTCGCCGGCCTGACCGGCCGGCTCGAGCGCGGACGCCACCGCGACGGTGCGCAGTCCCTGTTCCCCGAAGGCCTGGACCCGGGCGAGGACCGCCTGCCTTGCCGGCCCGGCGAGCGGCGCCACCGCGCCCTTCACCCGCTGGACAGCGCAGCGGGCCAGCACCGCCTCGGGCGAACCCTTCAGGATCAGCAGACGCCCTTCCGGCCCGTCCGCGACCACCGAGCCGACCCGGGTGTGGAAGTCGAAGGCCTGGCGGGAGACCAGGGTCCAGCCGTCCAGCGCCGGGAAGGTCTGGATCAGGGCCGCGTCCAGCGCCCCGCGATCTCCCCCCAGAAGGGCGCACGCCGCCGCCAGGCGGCTCGCCCGGTCGGCCTGGTTCCCCTCAGGATCGAAGCTGCCGGCCAGCACGATCTCGGCCGAGGTCAGGGTGCCGGTCTTGTCGGTGCAGAGCACCGTCATGGCGCCCATGTCGTGGATGGCCGCCAGCCGTTTCACGATCACCTTGCACGCGGCCATCCGCACCGCCCCTCGCGCGAGGGTGACGGTGGTGATCATCGGCAGCAGCTCGGGGGTGAGCCCCACCGCCAGGGCCGCCGAGAACATCAGCGACTGCAGGAAGGGCCGGCCGAACAGCATGTGCACGGTCAGCACGAAGAGCACGAGCAGGACCGTCATCCTGACCACCAGGAACCCCAGCTTCCTGAGGTCGTGCTGGAACGGCGAGGGCGCGCTCTCCTCGGAGAGGGCCGCCGCGGCCGAACCGAACAAGGTCGACCGGCCGGTGCCGACCACCAGCGCCACCGCTTCGCCCGTCTGGGCGACCGCCCCCCGGAACAAGGCGTTGAAGGCTTCGGCGGGACTGGCCGCCTGGCAGGGGCCCGGACGCTTCTCGACCGGATAGGGCTCGCCGGTCAGAGCCGCCTCGCCAGCGGAGAACCCGTCGCTGGTCAGCACCAGGGCGTCGGCCGGGACCACGTCGCCGCTGCGCACGCGCACCAGGTCGCCGGGGACGATCCGGTCGGCCTCCAGGAACTGGAAGGCCCCTTCCCGCTTGACCTCGCACTTCACCGCCACCGATCGGCGGAGCAGCTCAGCGGCCTTCAGCGCCCGCCGTTCCTGGAAGGTGTCCAGGCCGATCGAGAGGATCAGGATCACCGCGATGATCGCGGCGCTGGGGGTGTCGCCGGTAAAGGCCGAGATGATGGCCGCGAACAGCAGCACCAGGGCCAGGGGCTCGGTCAGCCGTCGCCCGAGCGCCAGGGCCACGCCGATGCGCCGAGGCGGCTTGTCGAGGTTGGGGCCGTAGGCGCGAAGCCGGTCGGCGGCCTGCTCGTTGGTCAGTCCGTCCAGGGTGCAGGCCAGGCGCTGGGCGAGGGCTTCCGGCGACAGGGTCCAGAAGGCGTCCGGGCCGGGGGCTTGCGCCGCCGAGTGAGACCCTGGGCGCGCCATCTTTCCTGGCTTGCCCGCGAGCGCGGACGCCCCTGCGGGAACGGCCGCGCCCGCCATCGGCTAGCGCCGGATCCACCTGACGTCAGGCGCGCGACGACCGGGACTCGCCGGCCAGGCGCGCGGATGGCCCAGGATGATCGGCGCCACGGCCCGCGCATGCTCGGGCAGGCCGAGCTCGGCTTTCGCCCCCGGCGTCTGCAGCCACGCTTCCGCGAAGCCGATCCAGCACGACCCCAGGTCCTCTTCCCGGGCCGCCAGCATCAGGTTCTCCGCCGCCAGACAGCAGTCCTGCTCGGCCATCTGGCCTTCGGAGGTGGCGCAGATCACCACCAGGGCCGGCGCCCCGTAGAAGATGTTGTAGCGGGGATTGGTCAGATGCTCGCGAAAGCCATTCAGCGTCGGGGTGTGTTCGAGCAGGTCCAGCATGTGGACCTTGGCCTTGTGGGAGATGCTGTCGAGGGCGACGGGATCGGTGACCACCACGAACATCCAGTCCTGGCGGTTCATGGCGCTGGGCGCCAGGATCGCCGCGTCGATGAGGCGGCGTATCCCCGCCTCGTCGACCGGCTCGTCGGTGTATTCGCGCACGGCCCGGCGCTCGCGCATGGCGGAGGTCGCGCTCATCGGAGGCGGGGACGGCGGGCGGATGGCAAGTGATGGCTGCACCATGGTCGGCTCCTTCAGACGACGTCTTCGAACCACAGCTCGCGGACGGGCCGCGGCAGGTGGTCGATGATCTTGTCAACCTCGCCCAGGTCCATGTGGGCGCGGATGGTCTGGAACGTCTCGCGGACGGCCATCTCGGTCGTGACCGGGAAGCCGGCCGTCAGCCGGTCGGCGACGTCCTCGAGGAAGGCGAGCTCGGTGCGCGGCCGGCGCTCCCGCGGCGCCAGGCTCCAGCCCTCGAAGTAAAGGCCGCGCAGCAGCATGGGCAGCTGGGCGGCGAAGTTCACGGCCGTCGCCGGCGGCAGGCGATCGCGCAGGACATGCAGGGTGGCGCGCAACGCGGCGTAGGCCTGATGGCGCGTGACCAGCAGCCGCGCCTCCAGGTCCGAAAGCCAGAGGTTTGATTCCTGAACGGTCCTGTCCAGGACCTGAAGACCGGTGCTCATGGCGCGCCTCGCTGATTTCCCGATTGGATCGCCCCGATGCCCGGGCGCGGCATTGATCCGTCTCAAGTCGCTCCGTCCAACGGAGGACGTTCTTCGGGACCAGGGGCGGATTTGAGCGGCCTCAATGCCGAAACATCCCGGTGCGGCAGGATGCCCGCGAACCCAGCCGCAGGCCTCCCGCATGCCCCCCACCTTCGCCGCCCCCCTCGCCTCACGCCCGCTCCGGTCGGCGATCGCGGCGGCCTGCCTCCTGGCGGGGCTCGCCCTGGCTGCGCCGGCGGCGCTCGGCGCCGACGCCCCCAGGTCCCTCGGCATGCAGGGACGCTGGACGCTGGATCTCGCCCGGTCCGACTATGACGAAGCCACCCTGGGTCCCAAGCCGGCCAGCGCCGCCGTCGAGGTCGAGCGCGACGACGGCAAGGCGCTGGGGCTGAGCTGGTCGGTCGTGGACGCCGATGGCCGCCGGCACACGGAGAGCTTCGAGGCCCCCCTGACCGGGCGCAGCGCCGCCGGGCTCATGGATGGGCGGCCCATGCGGGTCTCGATCATGCGGATGAGCGAGCGGTCGATCCTGATCACCACCTCGCTCGACAACGGCCGCTGGGACTACATCGTCGCCTATCTCACCGACGCCGGCGCTCTGACCTTCGAGGAGGCCAGCTTCGCCCCCGACGGCCACCAGCGCCAAATGACCTTCGTCTTCAGGCGGGCCGCCCCATAGCCGTCCCGTCCGGGCCCGTGGCCTGAAGGACCCTCAGAAGGTGACGGGCGCGCCCAGCCAATAGGGCGCGACGCCGTAGCGGCTGTGGGCGGTCTCGCGCCAGTCGATGTCGTCGACGACGTGACGCTCGGCCAGCCACGGCGCGCGATCGAGATCGGCCTCGTCCAGCGGAACGACGTAGCCATGCCATTCCGAGGTGTAGGTCAGCGCCGACCAGGGGACCGGATAGAACCGCTTGCCCACCCCCAGAAGTCCTCCGAAGGTCACCAGCGCATAGAGCGCCTGGCCGGTGGCCTTCTCGATCAGCACGTCGGCGATCCTGCCGATCTCCCTGCCGGCGGGATCGAATACCGGCGCGTGCTCGATCCGGCTCGACGTGATCAGACGATGGTCGTGGCCAGTCATGTTCCTTCTCCTCCCGGGCGCGCCATGCGCGCGCCCGTGGCGACGCGTTGGAACGATCACCGCTCGCCCGGCGGCGGAGCGTCGGGCGGCGGCATGGAGCGGTCATCCGGTCCGGGCATGGCGGGGACCTGCTCCCATCCGCCGGAACAGAACTTGACGTAGGGGTAATAGCCCTCGGGATTGGCGCAGTGGTACCAGACCTGAGGCGCAGGTTCGGACGGCGCGCTCTCGTCGAAGGCGTACGGCGCGACGTAGTCCGGATACGGGTACGTCGGCTCCGGATAGAGGAACCAGTCGCCGTCGACGAACCACCACCATCCGTAGAAGCCGTCGTGCCAGACATGCTGCCAACGGCCGCCCGACCAGATCGATCGCACCCGCGGCCCCAGCCGGCCGACGGCGCCGCCTCGGCGGAACTGCGGATGCACCAGTCCATGCGAGCCGCCAAAGCCCCGCGGGGCGAAGCCGCGTCCGCCTGGCGAGCCCGCGTGCGGCGCGGAACCACCGTGTCCTCCGGCCGCCTGGGCCTGGATGGCGGGCGAGGCGGCCAGCGCAATCGTCGCGGCGGCCAAGGCAAGGTGGTTGGTCATGTCTGTAACCCGATGATGTGTCGGCGCAGTCTGATCGCTCGAGCCCCGGCCGCCTTGACGCCGATCAACGGTTCCGGGGCCGCCTCGACGCCGTGGCGGACCCGACGGGCGGTTGATCTGGGTCAAGGCGAGGGCGCCTCGCCGATGGGAGCTTGGCGCCAAGAAGGCGAGCTTCGCTTCAGCCCAGGACCGACGCCATGCACACGTTCAAGGTCGTGAAGGAGCCTCTCGGCTGGGCGGTGCGCATGGACGCGGGCATGTGCACCCCGTTCCGCTCGCGCGACCACGCGATCAGGGAGGCCGACGGTCTGTGCGAAGAGCTGCGCAGACACGGCGTCCAGGCCGAGGTCGTTGTCGAGGATTTGGGCGACGAGGCGCCCAGGTCTGCTGCCGGCCTGTCCACGGCCCGCCTCGCGCTCTTCCTCCGGGGCCTCGGTCAATTGCGCAGCTGGTGACGGTGGCGCAGGGTGACTGATGGCATGGACGCACAAAGCAACGACGTGGGATAGCCGCCCGATCCGGGCGGAGTTGTTCGGGGTCGAGCGCCTCGCCGACCACGCCCGGAGCCTCGCCGCGGCCCAGGCGGTCGCCGTCAGGCCGTCCAATCGCGAGACCCTGTCGCACCGGCTGGCCGACAACCAGACGGCCCTGCTGGCCGCCTACCGCAGCATGGCCCAGGCGATCGCCGAGGGCGCGCCGATCACGCCGGCGGCGGAATGGCTGGTCGACAACTTCCACCTGGTGGAGGAGCAGGTCCGCGAGGTCCGCCGCGACCTGCCGAGCGGCTACTACCGCCAGCTGCCCAAGCTGGCGGGCGAGCCTTTCCTGGGCCTGCCCAGGGTCTTCGGCCTGGTCTGGGCCTTCGTCGCGCACACCGACAGCCTGTTCGATGCGGAGGTGCTGTGCCGCTACGTCCGCGCCTACGAGGAGGTCCAGCCGCTGACCATCGGCGAGCTGTGGGCCGTCGCCATCACCTTGCGGATCGTGCTGGTGGAGAACCTGCGGCGCATCGCCGACCGCATCGTCATGAGCCGGCTGGCGCGCCGGGACGCCGACATGCTGGCCGACCGGATGCTGGGCGTCCGGGGCCGCAAGCCCGAGCCGCCGCAGAAGGTCCTGACTTCCGCCGAAGCCGTGGCCCCGCACGACGCCTTCTATGTCCAGCTCCTGCAGCGGCTGCGCGATCAGGATCCCAGCGTGGGCCCCGCCCTGGCCTGGATCGAGGATCGTCTCGCGGCCCAGGAGACCACCGCCGATGCGGTGGTGCGCGAGGAGCACCAGCGCCAGGTCTCCGCCAGCATCACCGTCCGCAACATCATCACCAGCATGCGGCTGATCTCGGACGTCGATTGGGCCGAGCTGGTCGAACGGATGAGCCTGGTCGACGACATCCTGGCCGGGCACCGCCCCTACCGCGCCATGGATTTCCCCACCCGCAATCTCTACCGCACGGCCATCGAGGTGCTGTCGCGAGGCTCGGCCCTGTCCGAGCTGCAGGTGGCCCACGCCGCCCTGATCGCCGCGCAGACGGCCGGCCGCGATGGCGACCCGCGTCTGGGAGACCCTGGCTACCATCTCGTCGCCGGCGGTCGTCGCCGGTTCGAAGCCGCGATTGGCTTCCGCGCGCTGGCCCGCACCTGGCCCGGACGCCTCTACCGGTTATTGGGCATCGGCGGCTACGTCGGCGGCGGCGCCGTGATCGCCGCGGTGTTCCTCGCCATCCCGATCCTGGCGTCCCTGGGCATGCCCTGGCCGTGGCTGCTGGCCCTGGCCCTGGCGAGCTCGATCCCCGCCATCGACGCCAGCGTCGACGTGGTCAACCACATGGTGACGCGCGGATTCCGCGCGACGTTGCTGCCGGCCCTGGCCCTGGAGTCGGGCATCCCGGACCATCTGCGCTCCCTGGTCGTGGTTCCGACGCTCCTGACCACTCCACAGGCCATCGAGGAGCTCATCGAGCGGCTGGAGATCCACTTCCTGGCAAGTCCCGAGGGCGCGATCCACTTCGCCCTGCTCAGCGACTGGACCGATGCGGCCGAGGAGCGGACCGACCGCGACGACGAGCTGCTGGCCCTGGCCCGGGCCGGGATCGACGAGCTGAACCGGCGCCATGGCGCGCCGCCCGCAGGCCCGCGCTTCCTGCTGCTGCATAGACGCCGGGTGTGGAGCAGGTCCGAGGCTCGATGGATCGGGTGGGAGCGCAAGCGCGGCAAGCTCTGCGAGCTGAACCGGCTCCTGCGCGGCGCCCTGGACACCACCTTCCTGGATCCCGCGGCCCCGCCGATGGGGGTCCGCTACGTCATCACCCTGGATTCGGACACCCGCCTGCCGCCGGAGACCGTCCGGCGGTTGATCGGCAAGATGGCCCACCCGCTCAATCACCCGAGGCTCGATCCGAAGCTGGGCCGGGTGGTCGAGGGCCACGCCTTGCTGCAGCCGCGCGTGACGCCGGCCCTGCCGGTGGACCGCGAAGGCTCGCTGTTCCTGCGCGTGTTCTCGAGCGCCAACGGCATCGACCCCTACGCCGCGGCGGTGTCGGACGTCTATCAGGACCTGTTCGGGGAAGGCTCGTACACGGGCAAGGGAATCTACGACGTCGCGGCCTTCGAGGCGGCCTTGGCAGGGCGCGTGCCCGAAGGGACGATGCTGAGCCACGACCTGTTCGAAGGCATCTTCGCCCGCGCCGGCCTGACCTCGGACGTGGAGGTGGTCGAGGACTTCCCGGCCCGCTACGACGTCGCGGCCTTGCGGCACCATCGCTGGACCCGCGGCGACTGGCAGTTGCTGCCGTGGATCCTCGGCTCCGGCCCCCGGCGCAACCGCGCCGAGCGCGCCGACGTGCCGGCCATCGGCCGCTGGAAGATGCTGGACAATCTTCGCCGGTCGGTTTCGGCCCCGGCCTCGGTGCTGGCGCTCGTCGCCGCGTGGACCGCCCCGTCGGGGGCGCTGGTTTGGACAGGCTTCGTGATCGCGGCCATGGCCCTGCCTCCGCTGCTCCCCATCGCCGCCGCGGCGCCCCGCCGCGCCCCGGGCGTGCCGCTGGTCGAGCACCTCCGCACCCTCCTGAACGACCTCGCCCTGGCCCTGACCCAGCTGGCGCTGATGCTCACCTTCCTGGGACATCAGGCCTGGCTGATGGGCGACGCCATCCTGAGGACGCTGTTCCGCCTGACCATCACCCGCCGTCGCCTTCTGGAGTGGACCCCCGCGGCCCACGCGGCCTTCGGGTCGGGCCCATCGCTGGGCAGCTTCTATCTGCGAATGTCGGGCGCCGTGATCCTCGGCCTCCTCGCCGCGGGGGCGGCCCTGGCGGCCGGGCATGGCGCCTGGCCGATGGCCGTGGCGTTCGGCGGCCTCTGGATCGCCTCGCCCGCCCTCGCCCTGTGGGCCAGCCGGTCCGAGCGGGTCGCCGGCCGCCGTCCGCTCGGCCCCGCCGACCAGACCCGGCTGCGCCTGACGGCCCGACGCACCTGGCGCTTCTTCGAGACCTTCGTGACGGCGAAGACCAACATGCTGCCGCCGGACAACTTCCAGGAGATTCCCCAGCCGGTCGTGGCCGCCCGCACCTCGCCGACCAATATCGGGCTCTATCTGCTGTCCGTCGCGGCGGCGCGGGACTTCGGCTGGGTCGGCGTTGTGGACGCGGTCGAGCGGCTCGAAGCGACCTTCGCCACCCTGGCGCGCCTCGAGCGCAGCCGCGGCCATTTCTTCAACTGGTACGACACCGGCGACCTCAGGCCGCTGGACCCCAGGTACGTCTCGTCGGTCGACAGCGGGAACCTGGCCGGGCACCTGATCGCCCTGGCCGGGGCCTGCCGCGAGTGGCGCGCCGCCCGCGTCGACGCCGAGCTCGCCGCCCGCGGGGTGGAGGACGCGCTGGCCATGGCGAGGGAGGCGGCGGACGTGCTGGCCAAGGCGTCGAACCCCGGCCCCGCCGCGCGCAGCCTCGCCGGGGGCCTCGACCTGATCGCCGCCGGCATCGAGGGCCGCGACTTCCTGCGTCCGGACGGCATGACCGCGGCGCTGGAGCGGCTGTTCGACCTGGTCCGCGCGGCGGCCATCGAAGCTGAGACCCCCGCGGGCGACGACCTGCTGTTCTGGGTCGAGGCGATCCGCCGTTCGATCACCAGCCACCACCGCGACACCCTCCTCGACCCCGCGGCTCTGGCCCATCGCCTGGCCGTGCTGGAGCAGACCGCGCGGACCATGGCGATGGAGATGGATTTCGCCTTCCTGGTCGACCCGGACCGGCTGCTCCTGTCGATCGGCTACAAGCCCGCCGAGGGCGCCCTGGACGAGAACTGCTACGACCTGCTGGCGTCGGAGGCGCGGCTGGCCAGCTTCTTCGCCATCGCCAAGGGCGACGTCCCCGCCAGGCACTGGTTCAGGCTCGGGCGTTCGGTGGCGCCGGTCGCCCACGGCGCGGCGCTGATCTCCTGGTCGGGCTCGATGTTCGAGTACCTGATGCCCTCGCTGGTGATGACCGCGCCCAACGCAAGCCTGATCGAGCAGTCCAACCGCCTGGTGGTGCGCCGCCAGATCGAATACGGCCGCCAGCTCGGAACGCCGTGGGGCGTGTCGGAGTCGGCCTTCAACGCCCGGGACCTGGAGTTCACCTACCAGTACTCGAACTTCGGGATTCCCGGCCTCGGCCTCAAGCGCGGCCTGGCCGACAACATGGTGATCGCCCCCTACGCCACCGGCCTGGCCGCCATGATCGCGCCCCGCGAGGCGGTGCAGAACCTCGACCGGCTGGCTGCCGCCGGCGCGCGCGGACGCCACGGCTTCTACGAAGCGCTCGACTTCACGCCGGCGCGGGTGCCGGAGGGGCAGACCTCGGCGGTGGTGCAGACCTACATGGCGCACCATCAGGGCATGACCATCGTGGCGATCGGCAACGCCCTGCTGGACGGCCCGATGCGCCGGCGCTTCCACGCCGAACCGATCGTCCAGGCCGCCGAGCTCCTCCTGCAGGAGCGCGTCCCCCGCGCGGTGGCGCCGACGCCGCCGCCGATCGCCGACAAGTCGCTGGTCGTCGCCCGCCTGGACGACCCGACGCCCGGCTGGCGCGTCGCCGATCCCTGGAGCGGGACCCCCGACGTCCAGGTGCTGTCCAACGGGCGCTACTCGGTGGTGCTGACCGGCGGCGGCTCCGGATACAGCAGCTGGAACGGGCTGGCGGTGACCCGCTGGCGGGAAGACCCGGTGTGCGACGACCGCGGCAGCTACTTCTTCCTCAGGGACCTGCGGACCGACGAGATCTGGTCTCCGAGCCTGCAACCCACCGGCGTCCTGGCCGATCCGTCCAGCGTCGTCTTCAACGAGGACAAGGTCGAGTTCACCCGCCGCGACGGCGCCCTGGACACCAGCTGCCAGGTGGTGGTTTCGCCGGAGGACGACGCCGAGGTGCGGCGCTTGACCATCTCGAACCTGGGCCTGCGCGTGCGGGAGATCGAGGTAACCTCCTACCAGGAGCTGGTCCTGGCGCCCGCCGGCTCGGATCTCGCCCATCCGGCCTTCTCCAAGCTGTTCGTCGAGACCGAGCACCTGCCCGCCACCGGCGCGCTGGTGGCGCGCCGCCGCCGGCGCTCGCCCGAAGAGCCCCAGATCTGGGCCGCCCACCTGGCCGTCGTCCAGGGCGACGTGATCGGCAAGCCCGAGTTCGGGACCGACCGCGCGCGCTTCATCGGCCGCGGGGGCAACATCCACAGTCCGGTGGCGATGAACGGGCGGCCGTTGTCGGGCGCGACGGGCGCCATGCTCGACCCCATCTTCGCCCTGAGGCGACGGCTGCGCATTCTCCCCGGTCAGAGCGCCCAGATCGACTTCTGGACCCTGGTGGCCGGTTCCCGGACCGAGCTGCTCGGCCTGATCGACAAGCATCACGATACCGCCGCCTTCGACCGCGCCGCCGCCCTGGCCTGGACCCAGGCGCAGGTCCAGATGCACCACCTGGGCGTCGACCGCAGCCACGCCAGTCGTTTCCAGAGGCTGGCGGCGCACATCCTGTTCGCCTCGCCGGTCCTGCGCCCGCCGTCGGAGATCATCGGCGCGGGCGCCGCCGCGCAATCGGAGCTGTGGCGGCTGGGCATCTCGGGCGACCTGCCGATCGTCCTGGTCCGCATCCAGGGCATGCAGGAGCTGGACCTGGCCCGCGAGGTGCTGGAGGCGGTCGAATACCTCCGCCTCAAGGGACTGGCGGTCGATCTCGTGATGCTGAACGAGCGCAGCCCCTCCTATGTCCAGGACCTGCAGCTGGAGCTGGAGGCGCTGGTCCGGGCCAACCAATCCCGCCCCCAGATCCACGAACGCCGCGCCGCCGGCCACATCTTCATGCTGCGCGCCGATCTGATCGCGCCGGATCTGCAGGCGCTGCTGGTCTCGACCGCGAGGGTGGTGCTGTCGGGGGACCGCGGGCGGCTGGCCGACCAGCTCGACAACGCGCCCCGCGTGCGGGCCACGCCGCGCGCCGCGCCGGCGCGCGCCGCGCCGCCTTCGGACCTGCACGTCAGCCGCCACACGCCGGGCGTGGAATTCTTCAACGGCTTCGGCGGCTTCGACAACGACGGCAAGGAGTATGTGACCATCACCGCGCCCGGGCAGACGACGCCGGCGCCCTGGGTCAACGTCATCGCCAACCCCGATTTCGGCTTCCTGGTCTCGGCCGACGGGGGCGGCTTCACCTGGTCTAGCAACGCGCGCGAGCGTCAGTTGACGCCCTGGTCCAACGATCCGGTGACCGACGCTCCAGGCCACGCGCTCTACGTCGTCGACCGCGACAGCGGCGAGCTCTGGACCCCGACCGCGGCGCCGGTGCGCGACCCAGCCGGCGCCTACACGGCCCGTCACGGCTTCGGCTACAGCCGCTTCGAGCATGCCGGGCGCGGCCTGGCGCTGGAGCTGCTCGAATTCGTCCCCCTGCGCGACAGCGTGCGGATAGGCCGGCTGGTGCTGCG
>JANWHQ010000059.1 GCA_025450315.1 Caulobacteraceae bacterium | reverse complement strand
GGTTGGGCCCGAGGCCGCGCAAATCCAGCGCGGCGGTGCCGGGCGTGGCGGTCGCCGAAGGCTGCACCTGCTGGGCTTGGCTGATCTGGTTGTTAAATCCGGCCTGGAACTGCGGCAGCTTGTTGAGGGTGTCCTCGATCTCGGGCTGGCTGGTGTTCTGGAAGGACTGCGAGGTGACGGTGACGATCGGGCTGTTGGCGGTGAAGTCGCGCCGCGCGATGCGCGAGCCGGTGACCACCACTTCCTGGACCTGCTGGCAGGCGGGCTGACCGGCCCCCCCGCAGTTGGCGTTGTTCTGGGCTTGCGCATGGGCGGAGCCGCCAAGGCCCGCCATGGCCAGGCCCGCCAGCATCGCGGTCGAGCTAACAAGCGCCGTCCGCGTCATGCGGCGGCCAAACGAATTCGATTGCATGTCCCACTCCTCCCCAGGGGTGACTCAAGGCGGCGCGAACGCCGTTGTTGGACGTTTCCGAAGGTATGTTTGCGATTGTCTTCGCCCGAAGGCTGTCCGATCGCGCCGACTCCAACCCGTTCGGCGGGGGGCGACCGGGCTAACGCCCCGTCCGGCGTTCGGGGGCGCACGCCCCCTTAGCCCCGGACAAGCCGAGCCTGGACGATCCCCCGCAGTGAGCGTCCATTGATTTCGGACACCCTGATTGTCAGGAACACTGACCCAAGCATCGCCATGAGTCAAACCCGACATAATTGTAACAATTGCGATTATTACCGTGTCGGCTCTTCCCGGGCCCAAACAACGGCGGGTTGAATTCAGTCCTCGTCGAATTCGAGGTCTTGGCCCCCGCGCTGCATCTCCGAAGTGTTGCGATCAATGCCTGTGCGGTACTGCGGAATCGACCCAACAGGCTGAATCCCATCGGTATCGGTCTGTTCGGCCCGCCCCGCCGCCGCCGGTCCTGTGGCGGCGAGGCCGCAGAACCAGGCCGACGATTTCGGTTCCGCCCAGAACGTGTTGCCACCGTAACAAACGCTGATAAGGTTTCCTGACAATCATCCCTGGGGAGGGAACCTATGAAGGCATTCGGTCGGCGCGAATCGCGGCGGGGTGAGGGCCCGCGTCACATCTGGGGAGTCCTGGCGCTCTGCGCAGGCGCCAGCTTGGCGGCCCTGGCCCCCTCGGGGGCGGCCCACGCCCAGGCCCAGCCATCGCACCCCGCGCCCGCCGCCAAGTCCGATTCCAACACCGTGTCCGAGGTGGTGGTCACCGCCGAATACCGGGCTGAGAACGTCCAGAAGACGCCGATCTCGATCACGGCCATCAACGCCCAGACGCTCGAACAGCGGGGCGTGACCAACATCGTCGACCTGGCCAACTCGGTGCCGAACGTCACCATGCGGATGGGCGGCTCGGGGTCGGGCCTTTCGAATCAGACCTTCATCCGCGGCATCGGCCAGAGCGACTTCCTGTTCGCCTATTCGCCGCGCATCGCCTTCTATGTGGACAACGTCTATTTCGCGACGGTCTACGGCTCGACCTTCGACCTCCTGGACGTCGACCACATCGACGTGGAGCGCGGGCCTCAGGGCGTGCTGTCGGGCCGCAACGCCGCGGGCGGGGCCATCAACATCATATCGAAGAAGCCCGACGGCAACGACGGGGGCTACATCGAAGCCACCGGCGGCTCGCTGAGCCGCTTCGACATCAAGGGCGCGATCGACCAGACCATCGTCCCGGACAAGCTGTTCCTGCGCCTGTCGGGCATGCACGAGCAACGCGACGGGTGGGTGAAGCTCGAGAACTTCGCCTGCGTCCATCCCGACCTCGCCGGCAAGCTGCCCGCCAAGGGGAGCGGAACCGGCGACGGCTGCCAGGTGGGCACCCTGGGGGCGGTCAACGACTGGGCCGTCCGGGGCCAGCTGCGGTGGACGCCCACCGAGCACATCGAGGACAACCTCTCGCTCGACTACACCAACTCGCACGACACCGCCTCGCCGGACGTGCTCACCGCGCCGGTGCAGTTCAACACCTACGATCCCCACGCGGCGACCGCCCTGGTGCCCACCTCGCCCGGCTCGATGACCGCGCCGAACGGCCTGGGGACTTGGTTCGGCAACATCGGCGGACCGGACTACGGCCTGGCGCTCAGCGGCAACTGCCTGAACGGCATCACCTCGTTCCCCACCAACTTCGCGCCGCGCAGCTACTGCACCCCGACCGCGGCCCTGGCGTCCGCCCTCTATCCGGGAAATCCGTTCGTCAGCTACGCCAGTTTCGGCAATCCGGGCCTGGCCGGCTCCAATCGCGCCGGGGAGCACTGGCCGGCGGGAGATCCCAACTACATCGACCAGCACTCCGGCTTCCAGGATCCCAACATCTACAATCTGAAGCAGTGGGGCATCTCGAACACCCTCGACATCGACCTGCTCCCGGGGGTCCACATGCGGTCGATCACGGCCGACCGCGGCTATTCGGGCGTGTTCGGCTCCAGCCAGTCGGCCATCGCCTTGCCGATCCAGGAAGCCTTCCAGGGCGTCTCGCACCACCAGTTCAGCGAGGAGCTGGTGTTCACCGGCAAGCTGTTCGCCAACCGTCTCGACTGGACGGCGGGCGGCTTCTTCCTGAACACCGGTGACCGCAACACCGGCCGGGTCGACTTCGAGGGCTTCGCCGTCGCCGGCGGGCCGGACGTCCAGGACTTCTACATCGACGACCCGGCCACCTTGCGCAACCGGTCGGGCTTCGTCGACGGCAAGCTGCAGATCACCGACCAGCTCTCGGTCGAGGGGGGCGTCCGCTACTCGAGCGAGACCAAGAGCTACGCCTTCACCCGCCACTACGTCTTCTACCAGGGCTACCCGGATCCGACGGTGCTGAACGTCACCTACGCCGGCACCACCGACAGCGAGAGCAAGTGGACCCCGCGGGCGGTGCTGGACTACCAGTTCACGCCGGACATCCTGGCCTATGCCTCCTATGCGACCGGCTTCACCGCCGGCGGCATCAACGGCCGGCCGTTCAACACCACCACCGACATCTTCCCCTACGGCCCCGAGACGGTGAAGTCGTATGAAGCGGGTCTGAAGACCGAGCTGTTCGACCACCACCTGCGTCTGAACGGCGACATCTTCCAGGAGGACTACACCAACATCCAGGTGACCCAGCTGGGCTCGCAGTGCGGCTGCAACCACACCAATACGGTGTTCTTCACCGCCAACGGGGGCAACGCCCGGATCCGCGGCTTCGAGCTGGAGGCGGAGGCCCATCCCATCGGCGGTCTCGTGCTGAACGGCTCGATCGGCTACAACAAGTTCCAGTACACCTCGATCCTGAAGGGGGTGTCGCTGAGCCTGTCGAGTCCGCAGCTGTTCACCCCCGATTGGACGATCAACTTCGGCGGCCAGTACAACATCGACCTGGGCCATCTGGGCGTCCTGACGCCCCGGTTGGACGTGACCTGGCAGTCCACCATCCACTTCACCGCCACCGAGCTCGACGATCCGCTGGCCAACCAGCCCAGCTACGGCCTGGTCAACGCCCGGCTCACCTGGCGTCCAGCCGACGGCAAGTGGATGCTGTCGGGCGCCGTCACCAACCTCGGCGACAAGCTCTACTACAGCCAGAAGTTCAATGGCCTGACCGCCTTCGGGGTCGCCACCGGCCAGGTGGGCGAGCCCAGGGAGTTCACGGTTTCGATCCGCCGCAGCTTCTAGGCATAGAATTGTTCCCGGACTTGACGGGGCCGGGCTGACGTCCGGCCCCGTTTGGGTTTGAGTGGGCCGGGACCGCAGCCAAGGGAGAGCGGCCATGAAGAACGTCGAGGGCAAGGTCGCCTTCATCACCGGGGGCGCTTCCGGAATCGGCTACGGCATGGCCCAGGCGTTCCTGGACGCGGGCATGAAGGTGGTGGTCGCCGACCTGCTGCAACAGCACCTGGACGAGGTGGCCTCGCGCCATCCGGGCGCCAACAACCTGCACCTGATCCGGGTCGACGTCTCCGACCGGCCGGGCATGGAGCGGGCCGCGGCAGAGACCGAGAAGGTGTTCGGCAAGGTGCACGTGCTCTGCAACAACGCCGGCGTCGCCGCCCGCGGCGACATCGACCAGCACAGCTACGAGGACTGGGACTATGTGATGGGGGTCTGCGTCGGCGGGACCATCAACGGCCTGGTCAACTTCCTGCCGCGCATCAAGGCCCACGGCGAGGGCGGCCACATCGTCAACACCTCCTCGATGGCCGGGATGATCCCGGTGCCGGCCTTCGTGGGCAGCTACTCCACCGCCAAGTTCGCCGTGCGCGGCATGAGCGACGCCCTGAGGCTGGCGCTGGTCCCGCACCGGATCGGGGTCTCGGTGCTGTGCCCGGGCCTGGTCGCCACCCGCGCCATGACCTCGGGGGGCCTCTACCGGGCCACCCACGACCAGGGCGGCGCGGACGCCGGCGAGACTGCCGATCCGATCACCCGCGGCATGGACCCGCGCGAGGTGGGCGAACGGGTGCTGCAGGGCATCCGGAGCAACGAGCTCTACATCTTCCCCCACGGCGAGTTCAAAGAGGAGGTGGCCGCGTACTTCCAGCGCATGCTGGACGCCTTCCCGCCGGCGGAAGGCATCGACCCGGAACGCGCCGAGATGGAAGCCCGCCGGGCCAAGACCACCGAAGAGACCCGCCTGGCCTCGTTCGCCATCGACAACTAGGTGTCAGCCTTCCCCGCTTGCGGGGGAGGTGGCGCGAAGCGATTGAGGGGCCCGGTCTCGAGAGGCATCCGCAATTGTCCGCAGCAGCCATCCGCGTTTCCAGGAGCGCACGTGCGGAACACACTCCCCCGCAAGCGGGGGAAGACAAGATACCCGAACTTCGCCGCCCGAGCAGGAGTTCGCGCTTCAGCCCATCTGCTCCAGGTCCTCGAAGTCGCCGGGCGACAGCCGGTCGGCCAGCTGCTTGCGGGCCCTGTAGGCGCGCATCTCCACCACCTTGGGCGTGACCCCCAGCACCTCGGCCGCCTCGCGCTGCGACAGGCCCTGCAGCGAGGTCAGGATCAGCGGCTGCTTGAGCTTGTCGGGCAGGGCGGCGATGGCGGCGTTGAGCCGGGCCAGGGCCTGCCCGCCGATGCTGGCCGCCTCGGCGCCCGGCGCGGTGTCGGGGATCTGCTCGGCGGCGTCCGGGGCCAGGCCCACCAGCGAGAAGGCCCTGCGCCGCACCGCTTCGCGCCGGCCGCGGTCGCGGCATTTGTTCAGGGCGATCCGGCGCAGCCAGATGTCGAAGGGCCGGGCCCGATCGTAGCTCTTCAGGGCCGACCAGGCCGAGGCGAAGGCCTCCTGCACCACGTCGTAGGCGTCTTCCGAGGTGGCCACGTGCCGGCGCACGAACAGGTAGAGCCAGGTCTTGTGACGGCGCATGAGGGCGGTGAACGCCGCCTCCCGACCGGACAGGACTTCGGCGACCAGCTCGGCGTCGGTCGCGACGTCGTGGCTCACGGCGAGCGCATCAGCGCCATGATGACGTGCTCGTCGAAGTCGGGCCGCTGCGCGGGGGTCAGCACCTGGCGGATCTCGAGCACGTAGATGATGGACTCGGTGTGCAGCCGCCCCACCCCGTCCTGGATGCCGGCGATGGCCTTCTTGGCGTCCGGACTCAGCGTCATGTTGGCGGCCACGGCGTTCGCGAGCTGGGCGTTCTCGGTGTAGATGCCGGTCCAGATCTGGTTGTGGACCACCGAGAAGCGCTGGTCGATCTGGGCGATCTGCTGCTTCTGCGCGGCCGTCAGCTTGAAGTCGCGCTCAAGCAGGTCGTCCACCGCCTGGCGCACGCTGGCGTAGGGCGCGCCGCCGGCCGGGCTTCGATGCTGGCCCAGCATGCCCAGGCGCGCGCCGGCGAAGCCCGCCACGATGGCGATGACCAGGGTGAGGGCGAACCCCCGCCAGGCGCCTGCATTCACAGGCCGCTCTCCAGCCGGGCCATCGGGCCGGTCTCGATGTAGCTGGCGTAGAGCAGGGATTCGTCGCTGCGCGAGCGGTTGACGCTGGTGTTGGCCCAGCCCAGCGCCATGCCGACCACCAGGGCCAGGGCCGCGGCGGCCAGCTGGAAGCGCAGGCCGGAGGTGAGCGCTGCGGCGCCGGCCGGGCGCAGGCGATCGATGCGCGCCCAGACCTGGGGCTCGAGCTGGTCCAGGCTGTGGTCCAGCGCGGGCGGTGGAAGGCGGTGGAGGATGGCTTGGAGGCGGTCGGTCATGCTGGCGGCCCTTGCATGTCCCACTATACGGTTGCGCGCGCCCGCTTCCCTCACCCCGTTGGCGCCGAGCCGGGAGTTTGAGATGGTCCGCGCAAAGGGAATGAGGCCATGACCGTGCTGAATTTGCAAACCGCCCAGGCCATCGTCGCGGGAGCCCTGAAATACGCCCGCGACCGGCGGTTCCAGCCGCTGGGCGTGGCGGTGCTCGATGCGCGCGGCGCCCTCATCGCCTATGCCGCCGAGGACGGGACCAGCCTGCGCCGGCAGGACATCGCCCTGGCCAAGGCCAACGGCGCCATCGGCATGGGCCTGGGCTCTCGCACCATCGCCGCCCGCGCCAAGTCGCAACCGGTGTTCTATTCGGCCCTGGCCGGCGTCATCCAGGGCGGTCTGGCCCCGGCGCCCGGCGGGGTCCTGGTGCGCGATGGGGAGGGCGTGCTGCTGGGCGCGGTCGGCGTGTCGGGGGACGTCTCGGACAATGACGAGGCCGCGGCCCTGGCCGGCATCGAATGGGCAGGGTTCAAGGCCGATCCCGGCCGGGAGTGAACTTCCCGCCGGCGTTCGACACCGCGCCGGTCCTCGGGTAAGCCCGTGGCGAAAATCAGGAGGAAGCCATGAAGGACTTTCACGGAAAGATCGCCTTCATCACTGGCGGCGCCTCGGGCCTGGGCCTGGGCCTGGCCAGGGCCTTCTCCGAGGCCGGATGCAAGGTGGTGATCGCCGACATCCGCCAGAGCGCCATCGACGAGGCGCTGGCCTGGTTCCGCGGCAAGAACGCCGCCGTCCACGGCATCCGGCTCGACGTCACCGACCGGGCCGCCTACGCGGCCGCCGCCGACGAGGTGGAGAAGGTCTATGGCTCGGCGCCGCAGCTGGTGTTCAACAACGCCGGGGTCAACACCTTCGGGCCCACCGAGAAGTCCACCTACGAGGACTGGGACTGGCTTATGGGCGTCGACTTCTGGGGCGTGGTCAACGGCATGCAGACCTTCGTGCCGCGCATGATCGCCTCGGGCAAGCCGGGCCACATCGTCAACACCTCCTCGATGGGCGGGTTCGAGGGCTCGACCGCCGCGGCGATCTACTGCGCGGCCAAGGCGGCGGTGAACAATTTGTCGGAAAGCTACCGGATGTCGCTGGAGAAGTACGGCATCGGCGTCACCGTCTGCACTCCGGCCAACATCAAGTCCAACATCGCCGAGGCCACCCGGATCCGGCCCGAGCACCTGAAGAACACCGGCTATGTGGTCAACGAGCAGACCATCGAGTCGCTGAAGTCGATCCACATCCACGGCATGGAGCCGGACGTCCTGGCCGGCCACATCAAGCGGGCGGTGGAGGAGAACCAGCTCTACTGCATCCCCTATCCCGAGGTGAGGGAGGGGCTGGAGAAGCACTTCAAGGCGATCCTGGACGCCGTCCCGCCGCTCGAATCCGATCCCGAGGGCGCCAGGCGGCGCACCGAGGCCCTGCAGAACTGGGCCCGCGACCGGGCCAGGATGGTCGCCTCGGAGAACCTGGAGGCGAAACGTTGAGAAACGGCGGCCGAATCTTGGCCGTCCTGGTCTGCGGGAGGGGATGATGGGACGACAGTCCACAGCCATGCTGTTCGGCCTCGCTCTGGGCTTCGGCAGCGCGGCCGCTGCCCAGCAGGTCGCGCCGCCGACCTTGCCGCCCACCGGCATGCTCAAGAGCGGCGGCCTGTTCCTGGTGAATGGCGACCGGGCCGTGTTCGCCATCGGCGCGGATGGTCGCGCCACGCTCGTGGGCGCCGGGCGCGCGCCATCGCCGGCCGATCAGAAAACACCGAACGACGGGCTGGCCTCGGCGCAGGTTTCATTTGCGCTCAGTCGCGGAAGCGAGGGCAACACCCTCCTGGTGGTGAACAGCCGCGCGGCGACACCGCTCCGCTATCAGGCGCGAATCGTCGGCGTCCGTGACGGCAAGGTGCTTTCGGCCGCCACCTCGACCTGTCCGGTTCGCCCCGGCGCGAGCAGCCTGGAGAATTGGCCTCAAACCGTCCCGGCGGTGGTGATCGTCTCGATCGAGCAGGCCCAACCCGACGATACGGTCTGCCGCTAGGCTTCCGCCACGATCTCCCCGCCCGTCACCGGGTGGAGGTAGTGGAACGGCACAAGGTTGGTCTCGGGCCAGAACTTGGAGTCCGAGGGCACGATCTGGTCCGGGCCCAGCGGGTCCTCGGGATACGGCGTCTTCCAGAACTCGCCCTCGTAGGGGACCTGGTGCGCCCAGCCGGTCTCGAAGTCGCCCTGCCAGGTGAGGTGGTGGCCCATGACCTTCACCTTCCAGACGCCGTCCTCCTTGACGTAGTGGTTCTCGTAGAGCCCGCCCTCCCACCATTGCCGCGGCAGGTGGGGGTTGATGTCGGGCTTGGAATCGTGGCTGCCGCCTTGCAGCAGGGCGCGGAAGCGGGCCTTCGCGGTCAGGCCGTCCGGGGCCACGTGGATCACGTCCTGCATCTGGATGTGGTCGCAGAGCAGGCCGTAGGCTGGGCCGTTCTTCTTGGTGAACCCGGGCCGCAGGCGCCCGCAATAGAGCCGGCGCACCCCGGCCTTGCCCTTGAACACCCCGCCCATGAATCTGAGCTCGCCGTCCTCGGCGAACAGGTCGACCACCTCGTCGTAGAGGCCCTTGTCCATGAAGTAGCCGTAGGTGTGCTGCAGCCGGCGGATCGCCTTCTCGTCCTGCAACAGCGAGAGCTCGCGGGCCAGGGCCTGGACCTGGGCCTCCAACTGGGAGATGCGGGCGGTCTCGTCGGGCATCTGGGCGCGTCCTCGGCTGTGGCGTGTCCGGCCATCAGACACGGGGGCGCCGGGCCGGTCAAACCTTGCGCCGCGTCGGCCGCCGCGCGCATGATCGCGCACTGCAGCAAGGGAGCCCGACATGCACCGGATCCGCATCTCGCCCGAGGCCCTGGCGTTCGCCCGCCGCCAGCGCGGCGGGGCGCTGCACATGTTCGACCGGCTGGAGCTGTCGCGCACCGCCCATGTGATCGTGGACATGCAGAACGGCTTCGTGGAGCCGGGGGCGCCGGTCGAGGTCCCCGTGGCGCGGGAGATCGTGGACAACATCAACGCGATCAGCCGCGCGGTCCGCCAGGCCGGGGGGACCAACGTCTTCCTGCAGATGACCCTCGGCGAGGATTCGCTGCAGAGCTGGTCCAACTGGTTCAAGTACTTCCATACCGCCGAAAGCACCGCCGGCTTCGAGGCGTCCTTCGGCCACGGCCGCCACCACTGGCGGCTGTGGCCGGCGATGGACGTGCAGGATGGCGACCTCTTCGTCGACAAGAGCCGCTTCGGCGCCTTCGTGCCGGGGGCCAGCCGGCTGCACGAAGTGCTGCAGGCGCGCGGAATCGACACCCTGATCATCACCGGCACGCTGTCGAACTGCTGCTGCGAGTCGACCGCTCGCGACGCCATGCAGATGAATTACAAGCTGGTGTTCGTCTCCGACGCCAACGCGGCGCTCACCGACGCGGCCCATAACGCCACGCTCGACAACATGTGCATGATCTTCGCCGACGTGCGCCCGACGTCGGAGGTGGTCGAGCTGATCGCCGCCAGCGCGGTGGCGGAGGCGGCGGAGTAGGGGATCAGGTCGGCGCGGCCGGGGGCGGGCAGGCGTCCACCCGAAACCAGCGGACGCCCAGCCGGCCTGGGTGCAGCCAGATGCACGCCGGCTCTCCCACCTGCAGCCGGCGATAGGGGGCTGGCCCTACATCGACCTGCTCGTCGCCTTTCCGGTCGCCCCAGCGCGCCAGGGTGACGTCGTAGCTGGTGTGCTTGCCGTGACTGATCCGCTTGTCGAGGACGGCGGCGGTGAAGGCGGCGGGCTGCGTCCGGTCCAGCAGGACGTCCGCCTCGGCCACGAGGCCATAGGCATAGGCGATCGCCGCCAGGCTGAAGGCGGCCAGCACTGCGGCGCGCCGGGCCAGCCGCCGATCGACCGCCCAGCTCATCAGCACCGCCGCCGCCGCCGTCGGCACCCCGGGACCGAGAACGTCGGCAAAGTGGTAGAGATGGATGTCGAGCATGGCCCGCATGGTGAGGCCGAGGCCAGGATACATCAGGAAGGCGACCTTCGGCCGGGCGTCCAGGCTGTAGAGCGCGAACCGTCCGCCGGTCAGCGCCACCAGCGCCAGAGCTGCCAAGGGCGCGAGGGCGGCGACCAGGATCGCCAACCAATAAGGCTGGGGCGCGAGCGTGACCCAGAGCAGCAGGACTAGGCCGATCGCCTGACCGTATCCGCCGATTCGGTTCAGCTGGTTCAGATTGCGGCGCCGTTCGTCGATCGAGGCCCCGAAGTCCGAGTCTTCGAGCGCCGCCTGGGTCGCCGCTTTGAGCTCTTCTTCGGCCAGGTCCGGGACGCCCTCGAACCAGGTCCAGAATTCACGGTTCGGGCGATACAGCACCACGGTCATGGTCCGGCCTGCCGATGGCCTGGGCTGGAGCTTGATGGTCGGGAAACTATTTCCCGGGCGCAGTATGCGATAGCCGGCGATATCAGAGCGCCTCATGCGCCGCCTGGCGAGGAGGTCGCGACGCTCGATCTCGTCGGCCGTTAGGATGGTGGCGGACTGGAAGATCGCCACCAGCAGGTAAAGACTGCCGGTGACCACGACAGTCGCCACCGTCCAACACAGGATCGCTTCGCGGGCGACCGTGTGCCGACTGGGATCCAAGGCCAGCCACACAAAGAGCCCGGCCATGCCAAGCCCAAGCACGGCCAGGGCCGCCACGCCGGCCTTCGCGGCAGGGCTTGGCGTGTAGATCCAAGGGTAGGGCCTCGGCGACCGCCCGTGCGATCCCGCAACAGCAACCATGACGTTCCCCTGCCCGGTTCGCCCTCGTCGAAGGTGTCGTCGAAGATTATATTTTCCCTGAATCTCTAGCCCCGCGCAGCATGGCCATCACGCCTGTGCCGGTGGCCAGCGGCGTCTCGTCCCCCTCGCGGAACAGCTCGGCGGAGGCGAAGACCAGCCGGGCGCCCATGCAGTCCAGCCGCGCCCTGGCCAGGTGCCGTCCGGGCAGCGCTTGGCGCAGGAAGTGGGTGGTCAAGGAGACGGTGGCGAAGGACTGCCCCTCCGCCAGCCGGGTGAAGGCGGCCAGCGCCAGGGCGGAGTCCAGCATGGTGGTGATGATGCCGCCGTGGATGATCCCGCCGCCCTGCTTGAACCGCTCGTCCGGCGTGAAGGCGAGCAGGGCCACGCCCGCCTCGGGGTCCATCTCGACGATCTCGCCCTTCAGCAGGCTCGACATCGGATCGGGCATGATCAGCGGCCCTCGGGACGCTTGGAAGGCCCTGAGGATCGGATGGGGTTCGCGCATGGCGGCCAGCATGGCTCCAGGCGCATTCCCCTGTCACGGAGGTTATGGCCTTATGGCGTGATCAAGGGGGATCTGCATGGGATTGAAAGTGATCGGCGCGGGCCTTCCGCGCACGGCGACCTGGTCGCAGAAACTGGCGCTGGAGCAGCTGGGCCTCGGCCCCTGCTACCACATGAGCGAGGCGCTCCAGCATCCCGAGCATTGGCCTTTGTGGGAGCGCGCCGCGCGGGGCGAGACCATCGACTGGGAGGACATCTTCGCCGGCTGGGGCTCCACCACCGACGCGCCCGGCTGCAAGGTCTACAAGGCCCTGGCCGACCGCTATCCCGAGGCCAAGGTGGTGCTGTCGGTGCGCGATCCGGAGAAATGGTTCGCCTCGACCCAGAACACCGTGCTGGGCGACAACGTCGTCGGCTTCCATGGCGCGCGGGGGAGCCTGGGCATGGTCGAGGCAGTGGGCTGGGGCTCCGATCCGCGCCTGCGCGACAAGGCCTTCATGATGGACCGCTTCCACAGCCACATCGAGGACGTGAAGCGCAACATCCCGGCCGAGCGGCTCCTGGTCTACCAGGTCTCCGACGGCTGGGGCCCGCTCTGCGAGTTCCTGGGCCTCGAGGTCCCCGACGCGCCCTTCCCGCAGGTGAACTCCACCGAGGACTTCCGCGCCATGATCGCCGCCCGCGCCGCCGACGGCGGCCCCATCGCCGGGACGCACTAGCCAGAAGACCCCGATGAGGAGCTGAGCCGCCGTCGACTACCCCAGCTTGGCGAGCCGCTCGCGCGCCGCCGGGGTCGGCTCCAGGGGGCGGGCGTAGGCGCGGTCGGTGCGGTCGCGGGCGCCGAACAGGGCGCCGGCCATGGGCGTCCCGATGGGCGCGCGGAAGGTCATGTCGACGATGCACTCGCGGTGCGCGATGCCCCAGCGTCCGTCCCGCCGCTCCAGCCGGTCGAGGTAGCGGGCCGTGCCCATCGAGGCGAAACCTTCCTCGCCCTCGCGCGCATGCTTCCAGACCGCGAAGACCACATAGCTTTCGGTGTGGGCGGTATCGCCGTCGATGTCGCTGACACTGTTGCAGACGGTGTGCGAGGTGCCGTCCAGGGTGCGCAGGAAGGGGAACAGCCAGTCGGCGAACTGGGCCGGCGAGCCGGTGAAGGCCTCGCCGCGGTCGTCGGTGGCGTCGGGGTGGTAGGCGCTGCAGAGCAGAATCTTGTCCAGCCGGTCGGCGCCGCGGCAATAGCGCTGGATGCAGTCCTCGATGTCGGCGCGGTCGCGCAGGTAGCGGATGTCGCGGGCGAGCTGCTCGTCGATGTCGGCCATGGGGAACTCCGGGCGTGGAAGATCAGCCTTGCAGGCGCGGCGCGCCCGCCTTGCGGGCCCTGCGCCGGGCGGACGCGCGCGGCGCGGCCCCGGCGACGGGCTCTTCGAGGTCGCGCTCCAGCGCCTCGACGTCGATCAGCTGGGGCGAATTCAGGTCCACCGCCTCGAGCCGCTCGGACAGCACCGCCAGGAGGCTCGACAGGAACTCCACCTCGCGCTGGGACAGGCTGGCCAGCACGAACTCGGCCAGCACTTTCACGTGCGGCGCCAGCTTGTGATAGAGCGCCCAGCCCTCCTCGGTAGGGGTCAGAAGCTTGCGACGGCGGTTGGCGGGGTCGGCCTGTTCGGTAATCCGGCCCTGGCGGCGCAGGCGCGCCACCGAGCGGCTGACGTTCATCGGGTGCATGCCGGTGACGTCGCAGAGCTCATGCGAGGCCGCCTGACCGGCGTGGGCCAGGGCCATCAGCACCCGCACGTCGTTCAGCGTCAGGTCGTAGCGGTCGGCGAAATGGGTGAAGAACGGCCGTCCGATCAGGTTCGACAGCTTCAGCAGCCGATAGAGCAGGCGGGGATAGGCCTCGTCGAGCCCGGGCTCGCGCCGGGCGGCCAAGCCCGCCACAGGGCCCTCGGCCCCACCGTGCTGCGGCGTCGCCAGCGACATCGCGATCCTCCCCCGTGCATTTGAGGCATGCGCCAGCTTCATCGGTCAAGTGACCTGATGGCCGGCTTCAGTCCGCCTTGCGTTGGGTGAATCGCCGCAACAGGGCGATCAGTTCATCGTAACCGCGGGCGCCCAGGGCCTCGCGATAGCCTTCGATCAGGCCGGCGTGGGCGGCCTTCAGCTCGCCCAGCCTGCGTCGGCCTTCGGGCGTCAGGGCCAGGACCTGGGCGCGGCGGTCGCCGGGGTCGGGCGCACGCGAGACCAGGCCCAGCGCCGCCAGGCTCTCCAGCGGTTCGCCCAGATTGGGCTGGCGCACGCGCACCGCCTCGCCGAGCTCGGCCGGCCGGCAGCGGGGATTGGCCTCCAGCACCAGCAGGATCGCATAGCCCAGCTGGCTGATCCCGCCGCCGGAAACGCGGTCGCCGAAGGCGCGCAGGTCGCGTTGCTGGGCCAGCCTCAGCCAGAACCCCACCGCCGCGTCCAGCTCGGCGGTGTCCAGCGGCGGGCGCTGGATGGGCTTGCGGGGATTGGCGGCTGGCCTTTTCATCGAATTACATATACCATATAACTATCTGATCCGGCCACGCTCCCAGGCGGCCGTTCCGCACAATCCAGCACGAGGGTCCCATGGCGTCCGAAGCCGACATCATCCGCAAGGAGACCGTCTATGTGGAGTTCGAGGACGGCGTCGCCTGGGTGTTCATGAACCGCCCCGAGAAGAAGAACGCCATGAGCCCCCAGCTCAACCGCGACATGCTCGAGGTGATCGACCAGTTGGAGGTCGACGACCGCTGCCAGGTGCTGGTGCTGACCGGCGCGGGCGAGAGCTTCGCCGCCGGCATGGACCTGAAGGAGTACTTCCGCGAGCTGGACGGCAAGGGCCGCCAGGCCACCATCCGCAGCCGGCGTACGGCCTACGACTGGCAGTGGCACCGGCTGATGTTCTACGAGAAGCCGACCATCGCCATGGTCAACGGCTGGTGCTTCGGCGGGGCCTTCTCGCCCCTGGTCGGATGCGACCTGGCCATCGCCGCGGACGAGGCCCAGTTCGGCCTGTCGGAGATCAACTGGGGCATCATTCCGGCCGGCAACGTCACCAAGGCCGTGGCCCTGACCATGAACTGGCGCCAGTCGCTGTATTACATCATGACCGGCCTGCCGTTCGACGGGAAGAAGGCCGCCGAGATGGGGCTGGTCAACGAGTCGGTGCCCAGGGCCCAGCTGCGCCAGCGGGTGCGCCAGCTCTGCGACCTGCTGCTGTCCAAGGACCCCGACGTGCTGAAGGCGGCCAAGGACTGCTTCAAGCGCGTGCGCGACATGCCGCTGGACGTCTCGGAGGACTACATCACCTCCAAGCTGGAGCAGATGTTCCACATCAACGGCATGCAGGCCCGCAACGAGGGCATGAAGCAGTTCCTCGAGGACAAGAAGATCCGCCCGGGCCTGGAGACAGCCAAGTTCACCAAGGCGTCGAAGGCGAAATAGGCGTTTCGGGCTCCCCTGGGCGTCCAGCGGGGGGCCGTCGCAGGCCCCTTGACGGCCGATGTTATCGGCGTAGTCTGCCGTTTCAGACTACGGAGATAACATGACCAGGATCTCCTCGGCCGAAAGCCAGATCATGGAGGCGCTGTGGAACCACGGCGCGCTCACGCCCGACGAGATCGTGGCCCAGGTCGGGCCCGCCAACGGCTGGGCCAGGAACACCGTCCGGGTCATGATCACCCGCCTGCTCAAGAAGGGGGCGATCTCCAGCGCCAAGGAGGAGGACGGCCGCTTCCTCTACCGGCCGGTGCTGGCCCGCTCGGCCTATGTCCAGGCCGAAAGCCAGAACCTGCTCGACCGCTTGTTCGAGGGCAAGCTCGCCCCACTGGTCGCCCATTTCGCCGAACATCGCCAGCTGACGGCCCAGGATGTGGCGACGCTGAAGGCCCTGATCGCGGAGATCGACGATGACCGCCGCTGACGTCCTGGGCGCGGTGCTGCGGACGAACCTCGCGGCCGGAGTCGCGATCCTCGGTGTCATCGCGCTGCGCAAGCTGTTCCGGCCCCGCTTCGGCGCGCGCCTGGCCTACGGCCTGTGGCTGCTGCCGCTGCTGGCCGGAGCGGCGGTGTTGTCCCCCGCTCGACAGGTTGTCCTCACGCGATCGGCCGCCCCCGCATTGGCCGCGGCCGCTGGCTTTCATACGGCCTTGCCGGCGTCCGCTGCAGCGGCGGGCCCGGATCCGGCCCTGCTGCTGGTCGGATTGTGGATCATGGGCGTCGCTGGCGCCGCCCTGGTCATGGCCTGCCTGCAGCGCCGATTCATGCGCCGGGCGCGGGCAGGCGCCATAGGCCCGGCCGTGGTCGGCCTGATCGCGCCGCGCATCCTGACACCCAGGGACTTCGCCCAGCGCTACAGCCGGAGCGAGCAGGCGCTGGTCCTGGCCCACGAACGCGCCCACATCGCCCGCCAGGACTCGCGGCTGAACGGGCTCTGCGCGGCGGCCCAGTGTCTGTGCTGGTTCAACCCACTGGTCCACCTGGCCGCCCGCCTGATGCGCATCGACCAGGAACTGGCCTGCGACGAGGCGGTGGTGAGCCGGTTTCCAGGCGCCCGCCGCGCCTATGCCGAGGTGCTGGTGAAGACCCAGCTGGCGATTCTGCCCCTGCCATTGGGCTGCTACTGGCCTTCGACGGGGGAACACCCCCTCGTGGAGCGGGTCGCCATGTTGAGTGGCCAGCACGTCGGCGCCGCCCGCAGGTCGATCGGTGCGGCCGCGCTCGCGGTGCTCTGCGCCGGCTCAGCCCTGGCCGCCTGGGCCGCCCAACCGGCGCAGGTGCGCGTCGCGATCCGCCCCGCCGCCGACGTCGGCCCCGCACAAGCGCGCGTCATCGCGGCCACGCCTGAGAGGGCGGCGGCGGGCGACGATCGCCGGGCGCGGAGGGCGGACCAGGGCCCCGCCGCACGGGAACCGGTGAAAGCTGTCGCCGAAATCCGCCTCCCGGGCCGGACATCTCGCGACGCTGCAGCGCCCACGATCACGATTGCGCGGAACGATGCCTCCCCGGCGCCCGCCCCCGCCCAGGTGGACGCTGCCTCCGAGCCATCCGCACAGGACATCGCGCCGCTGCAGGCGAGTCTGCCTGACGTCGCGTCGGCGGCCCCCCCGGCCGCGCGTCAGCCCGCGCTCGCACCGGCGCGGGTGGCGGCCGTCCCGCCGGCGGTGATCAAGGTCTCGCAGAAGACCGGCCCGGCCGCCGGTCCCGAGCAGGTGGTCTGCAGGAACGAGGCGGTCACCGGCAGCCGGTTCATGAGGCAGGTCTGCATGACCAGGTCCGATTGGCGCGAGCAGCAGGTCCGGCTGTTCGCGCTCGAGCGCTTCTGGCTGCTCGACCCCAGCGGCTATTCGGCCGCCGACTACTGACGCCCGGTCGGCGCCGCCCGTTCATCGCCCACGGAGGACGACCATGACGCCACTCATCTTCGCAGCCGCGATCTCGGTCCTGGCGCCGGTCGTCGCGGGCGTCACCGTGCAGAGCCATCACGCGATCAAGTTCGACGATACCCGGATGGACATCATCAACAACGGCGGCGATCCAAACGAGGTGCTCTGCGCCGACCGCCCGATCGTCGGCAGCCGCTTCACCAGGCACATCTGCTACACGCGCGGACAGTGGTCCCAGCTGAAGGACGAGCAGCAGTTCCACACATCCAGGATGCTGCGCCGCTTGAACGAGGGATCGACCTCGGACGGCGGCCAGCGCGATCCCAGCAACCCACCGGGCGCCGACAATCCTCCATGAGTTCGGAGCGCGCCTGCGCCGGCGTCTCGATGGCCGCCGACCCGCAGCGTCTCGTGTCCCGCTCAGGGCCCCGGCGTGACGCGGATGTCGACCCGGCGGCGGGAGGGCGCCGACAGGCCGTCGGCGCCGCGCATGTCGATCGGCTGAGCGCCGGTGCGCCAGCGCACTACGAGCCGGCTTTCCGGCACGCCCAGGCTCTTCATCCACCGGGCGGCCACCTCGGCCCGGTCCCGCGCCACGCTGGCGGCCTCTGCGAGAGTGCGGCCGGACACCACCTCGGGCGTGGTCGCGGCCCAGCCGGTGATCTCCACGCGCCGGGCGTGGGCGGCCAGGGCGTAGGCGACGGCCTGGTCCAGCAGATAGTCGGACAGCTGGTAGACCACGAAGCTGCGGCCGAACTCGAAGGGGACCTCGAAGGTCCGCCGGGTGAAGGGCTGGGGGAACGGTTTCCTGGGCTCGTAGAGCGGCCGCACGTTGCGCTCGGGCAGCACGAACCTTCGCCCCGGATAGCCCTCGGCCGGCAGCATGGCGCGGGTGCAGCGGATGGCGGTCAGGATCGAGACCCGCGCGGGGTCCAGCACCCTCCCGCCGCAGACGTCGGCCTGGTCCGGGGCCGGCCGGCCTTCCACCAGCACCGCGTAGTTCCAGTCGGGCTTGGTGGGCGAGGGGGTGATGTCGTAGCGGCGGCCGTCCTCGGGGCTGTCGGCCAGCCAGCAGCCGGACTTCTTGCCCGCATCGGTGTCGCGGTAGACCGGGCAGGCGACGAACCGCACCTGCGCCGCCGGGGCGGCGGCGGCCGGCGCGGCGGCCAGCAGCAGGAGCAGGCCCGCGGCCTTCACAGCGCCCGCATTAGGTTCACCAGGTCCTGCTTCTCCTGCTCGGTGTAGCCGATGTTGTAGCGGCGGTCGTAGTAGTCGATCACCGCCCGGAGGTCCTTGGCCGAGCCGTTGGAGAAATAGGGCGCGCGCGCCGCCAGGCCCCGCAGCGACTGCAGGGTGATGCGGCCCACGTCCGCGCACCGGCCGGTGGTGAGGGCATAGCCCGGGTCGTGGGTGAAGATCACCGGGCCATAATGCGGATGCGGCGGTCCACGGCAGGTGATCCGGAACAGCGGCAGGTCCGGCTGCGGATCGGCGAAGGGCAGGTTGGTGGTCCCGAGGTCCACCTGACCGGGCGCCACGTCCATGCCCATCTGGCTCATGTTGTGGCAGAAGACGCAGGAATTGCGCACCGGATTGCCGAAGCCCATCGGCGAGTTCACCCCGGCGCTGTCGCTGATCAGGAAGGTGCGCTCGCGGAACAACCTGGCGCCGCGAGCCACCGAGGCGCGGAAGGCCCGTTCGGCCGGTGTGAGCGTGGGATCGTCCTTGGGAGTCTCCCACGGCGAATACTCGCTCCAGACCGCCACGCCCTGGCTGCCCAGCCGGCCGGGCTCGGAGGCCTTCAGCTTGCCTGGGCCGCCCTCGGCGCCGGCCGCATCGAGCTCGCCGCCCTGGCTGTCGCTCTGCTGGGCCGCGTAGATCCGCTGCTCGAAGTCGACGATGCGGCCGATTTCCTGGGGCGTGAGCCGGCGGATCATCTGCAGGTGGGTCTGGCCGGCCTCACGCATCTGGGCGGCGAGGCTCAGGGCCCGCCCGTCGGCCATCAGGTTGTGGCTGGAGAGCTTGCCGGTCTCCGGATCGATGGGCAGCGGCAGTCCCGCCTTGGGATCCATCTCGAAGCCGGTGGCCAGGATGTATTTGAAGTTGGCCACGGGCCGCGGCCGGCGGAACACCGACACGGCCGGGGAGGCGCCATGCAGCCCCCAGCGGGCGCTGAGGTTGCAGCCGGTCGGATCGCGCACGACCTCGATGTCGAAGTCCGGGCGGATCGGCCGTCCGTTCAGGTCGCGCGGCGGCCAGGGCCGGGCGATGCGGAACAGGCCCTTGTCCAGCAGCAGGGAATGTGAGGCGCGCTCGCCCTGGGGCAGGTCGGGGCAGTTGGAGCCGTCGATGGCGGCGAACAGCGGATCCTTGCCGCCGGTCTCCCGCCAGCGCCGCTGGGCCGAGGCCGCCGAGAGGCTCATGCCGTCCGCCGGCTGGTGACAGGTGACGCAGGCCCGGCCGTTGGTCCCCAGGGCCTCGAAGAACGGATGGCCGCGGGTGTCCATCGGCCCGCCGTCCAGCAACAGTCGCAGCTTGCCCGAGGGATCGTCGTAGTCGAGCCGGGCCGGGAAGACGCGTCCCTCGCCGGGCGTCCACCACCGCTGCGGCGCGCCGGCGCTCAGCGCCAGCCCGCCGCCGGCCGATACGGCCGCCGCGACCAGTCCCGCCACGAGCCAGGCCTGCGCCCGGCCGAAACCCCCTCCCGACATGGGCCGACTATATCTCCTGGCGGCGCAAACTCATCCCCGCGGCTTCAGGCCGATCACGCCCGCGCCCGGATCGTAGAGCACGGCGTAGCCGAAGTAGGGCGTCAGTCCGAGGAACAGCCGGGGGATCCTGACGTCGTGCGCTTCGGTGGTCAGACGCGAAGCCTCGGCCCTCAAACCCACCGTGAAGTCGAGCGAGGTGCGGGCCTGACCGTGATCGTAGAAGGCGATGGCGCCCGGCGTCCCGTTCGGCCAGGGCCGCTTCGGCCGGGCGGTGACCACCCTTATGCCGGGCGCGCCGGTGTCGAGGATGCCGGCCCCGCAGATCGACTCCCGGGTCTGGCGATCGACCAGGCAGGTCTCGATCGCATCGTGCGGCCCTCCGCCGGGCCCTGGCTGGGCCGCCAGGTGCAGCAGCACGAAGCCGGCCAGTTCCTGGTCGGTGGGATCGAGGATCAGCCGTCCGGGCTCGGTGTCGCCGGGACGCGGCAGCTCGATGATCCAGCGCCGCACCCCCAGCTTCGGCAGCGGGTTGGGGACCTCGGCCGAGGCCATGTCGATCCCCAAGATCGCCTTGAAGCCCTCGCCCGGAAGTCCGTCGCCCTGGACGCCGAACCTGCCGAAGGGAATGAAGCTGGCCGGGCAGTGCGGCTTCTCGGCGACGCAGCCGGTTCCCGTCACCAGCTGGACGGGCGCCTCGCCCATGACCCCGCCGATGGCGAGTTCGGCGTCCGCCATGACCCCGTCCAGCCGCGTGCCGGAGGCATAGCTGTAGCTGGTGCGCCGGCCGGAGGCGCGCACGCCCGGGACCGTCGGCCCGATCAGTCGCAGCCCCGTGGAGCCCGAGTCCAGTCCGGCCTCGATGACCGTCCCCCCGACGCCGACCGGCACGGCGTAGCGCCGCATCCCGTCGCTCAACACCACCTGGCGGATCGGGACTTCGGCCCGTGGCGGAGCGGCCGGCTCGGCCGCCGCCGGCGGGGCCTGGATCGCGGCGAAAAGCACGATGATCGCCGCCGCCGCCATGCGAATTCGTTCGGTCATCCCCCGCCTCGCCTTGAGACACGCGCGCCAGTATGAGCGGTTCGCCGGCGCCGGAACAGCGGCGGCGCCGGTCATTGTCCTCAGCTTCGCCAGCCTCGTCCTGGCCAGGAACGCCCCCGATGACGGTGCTCTACATCGACGCCGACGCCTGCCCCGTGAAGGACGAGGTCTACCGGGTCGCCGGCCGCCACGGCCTTCAGGTGTTCGTGGTCTGCAACAGCTGGATCCGCACGCCCGCCGATCCGAGGATCCAGATCGTTGTGGTCGACGAGGGTCCTGACGTGGCGGACGACTGGATCGCCGAGCGCGCCGGGCCCGGCGACATCGTGATCACCGCCGACATCCCCTTGGCCCAGCGGGCGCTGGCCTCCGGCGCCCAGGCGCTGCATCCCACGGGGCGGGTGTTCACCTCCGACAACATCGGCGCCGCCTTGGCCTCGCGCGCCATCGGCGAGCACTTGAGGTCGATGGGCGAGATCACCGGTGGTCCGCGCGCCTTCGCGCCGGCCGATCGCTCGCGATTCCTGCAAGCCCTTGACGCCGCCGTGGCCAAGGCGCGCCGCGTTCACGGGACCAATTGACGGCGATCGCATGGAGCCTCCGCCACCGCTCGCCCGGTTGAAGTCGAGTCCGTCGTGTGCTCGTGTCTCGGCAACCAACACGGCAGGGGGAAATGCCATGATCAAGACGACGCTGCTCGTGGGCGCTCTGCTCGCTCTCGCGGGGTCCGCCGCGGCCCAACCGGCGCCGGGGCCCAGCCCGTTCGCACCGCTGGCCGACAGGCCCACCTGCACCCGCGCCGAGCTTCACGCGGCGACCGACGCCTATGTGGAGGCCCAGCGCCGCGGCGACATCTCCGGCCTGCCGCTCGATCCCAAGGCCCACTTCCTGCAGAACATGGCCACGGTGGATCGGGGCGCGGGGCTGTGGAACACCAGGCTGCCGGTCGCCAACGCCATCAGCTTCCACGATCCCAAGCGCTGCAAGACCTTCACCCAGATCATCGTCACCGAGGGCGC
This sequence comes from Caulobacteraceae bacterium, assembly GCA_025450315.1. GTDB lineage: Bacteria > Pseudomonadota > Alphaproteobacteria > Caulobacterales > Caulobacteraceae > JANWHQ01. Next base: position 19,662 of record JANWHQ010000059.1, on the reverse strand, counting down.
GACCCCTTATGTCATCGGCACCCGCCTCTATCTGAACGGCGGCAAGATCATCCGGGTCGACAGCCTGGTGACCCACAAGGGCGACTGGCTGTTCAACGCCAACGCCTATCTGAAGTACTCCACCAAGGAAGACTGGGGCGACGTGCCCGAGGGGCAGAGGACCGCGCCGGCCGAGATGATGCGGGGCGCGGACGCCTATCTGACCTCGTTCAACGACAAGTTCACCGAGGTGCCCTGGGGCACGCCCTGCGCGCGCCTGGAGGGCGGGGCCTACACCAACCGCACCGGCGATCCGAACGCCTCCTGCAACGTCGGAATTCCGGCCGGGGTGCTGTACATCGTCAACCGCGACTACCTGATCGACGACGAGAAGGGGGTCATCAACGTGTTCTGCCGCTTCGGCGACTCCAGGACCGGCATGCCCGACTCCCACACCTTCCGCTACGTCGACGGCAAGATCCACGCCGTGCACACCCTCAGCGTGAACCTGACGTCCAACCCCTCGCCCCAGGCCGACGACAACGGCGGCATCGTGCGGATGGGCCCGCCGCCGGCCACGCGGCCCTGAGCCCCGGGAGGTGGATGTGCCGTTCTCGAAGACCGCCCTCGCCGCCGCGGCGCTGAGCCTCGTCCTCTCCGGGGCGGCGGCGGCCCAGAGCCTGCCCTCGCAGCTGGACCGCGGCCACGGCCGGCAGACCTGGCAGAATCCCGGCTACGCCAAGCTGCTCTCGGCCTGCAAGACGCCTCCGAAGCCGTTCGGCATCCCCATCTCCAAGATGATCGAGCCGCCCAAGCTCGACTTCCCGCCGCCCTCGACCGCCATCCCCGGCGTGATCGCCGCCGGCCAGAGCTGGAAGACGGTCTGGGCCTGGGAGGGCAACAACGTCGACGGGCCGATCGCCGACGCGGGGGGGACGATCCTGGTCGGCGACAACGACGCCGGCAACGTGCTGCGCATCTATCCCCAGACCGGCCGCGGCAAGGTGCTCTACCAAGCCAACACCGCCGGCGCCGTGTCGCGCAGCAAGAGCGGGGCGCTGTTCGTGGCCGAGCGCGGCCTGCCCGAGGCCATCGTCCAGCTCGAGCCCCGCCGCAAGCTCCTGGCCAGCGCCTTCGACGGCCAGCCGCTGGAATGCGTGGGCGGGGTGATCAACGACCTGTCGGCCGACGCCAAGGGCGGGGTCTACATCGCCATCTCGGGCGGCGGACTGTTCTATGCGAACCCGGACGGCAAGGTGACCGAATACGGCCATGACGTCGGCCAGGCCAACGGCATCATCCTCAGCCCCGACGAGAAGACGCTCTATGTGGGCTCTGGGCTCGACGTCTACGCCTTCGACGTGCAGCCCGACGGCTCGCTGATGGGCCAGCGCAAGTTCGCCAGGCTGCACACCGGGCGCACCGCCGACGGCTCGACGGTGGATTCCCGAGGCCGGCTCTATGTGGCGACCGGCGCGGCGGTCGATGTCTTTTCGCCCTCGGGCGACTACCTCGGCTCCATCTCGGGGCCCGCCGGCATCCACGGCGTCGCCTTCGGCGGCAAGGACAAGAAGACGCTCTACGGCATCGTCTTCTACGGCGGATGGGGCTCGCCCGCCGCCCGCAACCAGCTGATCGCGATCCCGACCCTGGCGCAGGGCTATCTGGGCCGGGCGAAGTAGCGGCCTACTCCGCCGCCGCGCCGATCCCGTCCTCCGCGGCCATCGCCCGGCGCACGGCGTCCAGAAGGCGGTAGAGGTCCGGCTCCTCGACCTCGCCGGGGGCCAGCTCCTGCGCGCGCAGCCAGGCCCAGTCCTGGCGACGGGCGGCCGCGGAGCTCATCCAGGGATCCAGGCCGGCGTCCTCGACGGTGCGGGCCACCTCGCGCATCTCTTCGGCGCGGCGTTTGCCGTGCAGCAGCGAGCGGGAGATCATGTAGCGGGCGTGCTTCTCCCAGTCGGGATTGGGAAGCAAGTCGCCCAACGAGCCCAGCACCGTCTTCTCCACCCCATAGTGGCAGGCCGACAGCAGGCATTCGGCCAGGAGCGCCTCCACGCCCTTGATCATCACGCTGCGGCACATCTTGGTGGCCGAGGCCGGGCCGACCTCCTCCGAGAAGACCTTGGCGTCCAGCCCCAAGTCCCGCGTGGCCTCCACGAACGCCTCGGCGTGGACGCCGCCCAGCAGCATCGGCGTCTTCAGCCCCTTGGGCGGGACCGAACTCATCACCGCGGCCTCGACGTAGCGTCCGCCGGCGCCGTTCACCTGGTCGCTGGCGCTGCGCTTGACGCGGGGCGAGGCGGAATTGACGTCGAGCAGGAAGGCTCCCGGCTTCAGGGCGCCGAGCGTCGAGCCGGCCGCCGTCAGGGTCTGGGCGGCCGTCACCGCGCTGATCACCAGATCGGCGCCGGCCACGGCCTCGGCGGCGGACGGGCAGGCCTCGATCCGGCCCTCGACGGCGCTGCGGCCGGGCAGGCTGGCCGGGTCGGCGAACAGGAGATCGAAGGCGGTGATCCGGCCCACGCCCAGGGCCTTCAGGTCGCGCGCGAAGATGCGGCCGACCTCGCCGAAGCCGATCAGGCCGATGTGGGCGGGCATGGTCATGGCGCGGCCTCCTGCGATGGCGCGCCGGAACTCAGGCCTTGGCGAAGGCGGCCCTCACTTCGTCGGGAACGGCCCGGCTCTTCAGACGACCGGGCCGCTCGGGATCGAACACCGTCCAGACGCGCGTCTCGAAGCCTTCTACCGCCAATTCCTCGCCGCGTAAGAGCCGGTGATGCACCTCGAAGCTCGATCGCTTGAACTCGGTGACCGTGGAGGCGATCACCACGTCCTCGCCGAAGGTGGACGGGACCAGGAACTTCAGCCGCAGGTCGACCATCGGATAGCCGGCCATGCCGAATCTTTTCAGCATCTCGGGCTTGGGAAACCCCGCCGCCTCGAACAGATGCACGGTGCAGGCGTCGAAGTACTCGACGTAGCGGGGGAAATAGACAATGCCGGCGGCGTCGCAGTCACCCCATTCGATGCGAACCGTTCGGCGGTTGGTGAACATATATCGGCTACCCTTGGATACGGACTGACGGTGGTCGACTCACGCCCTCGGTCCGATCCGGGCGCACCCAAAACCACGCGGTGAACGCGCGTCGAACGAACTCCCCGACAGTCTTCATGCCGCGCGCCGGGGCCAGAGCCTTGCGGATGCAATAGATGCACCTTCTACCATTGCGTGCAGTTTCTTGAAGCTTATCTCGGCGTCCATCTTGCCGTAGCCGGCGAAGGTGCCGAAGCCGCAGTCGGTGCCGCAGATCACCCGCTCGCGTCCGACGATGGCGGCGTAGCGTTCGATCCTCTGGGCCACGAGTTCGGGATGCTCGACGTAGTTCGAGCAGGAGTCCAGCGTCCCGGGGATCAGGATCTTGTCCTCGGGGATCCGGGCGGCCTGCCAGACGGTCCATTCGTGCTCGTGGCGGGCGTTGGCGGCCTCGAACAGGATGCCCGCGGGCTTGGCCTTCAGGATCACCTCCATGATCCGCTCGACGGGTATGTCGTGGTCGTGCGGGCCCTCGTAGTTGCCCCAGCAGATGTGGAAGCGCGCCATCTGGGCGGGCACGTTCCGCAACGCGTGGTTCATCGCCTCGACGTGCAGCTCGCAGCGCGCCACGAACTCGGCCTCGCTGAGGTCCTGGAAGCCGATGTGCCGGGCCATGGCGAGGTCCGGGCAGTCGAGCTGGACCACCAGGCCCGCCGCGACGATCGCCTCGTATTCCTCGTGCATCACCTCGGCCAGGGCCCAGACATAGGCCTCGTGCGTCTCGTACCAGGCGTTGGGCTGGAAGGCGGTGATCAGGCCGGGCGAGGCCGAGTTCATGAAACCCTCGGCTACCCCATGGCGGGCCATGGCCCGGGTCATGTTGGCGATGTCCGTGTGCAGCGGCGCCCAACTCTTCACCGAGATCGGCCCGATACAGGAAGCCCGGCGGAAGGCCTGCGAGCCGGTCATCCGGGCCATCTTGGCGCGGAACTCCGGATGGGGCTGCAGGTCCAGCGCCACCCGGCGCGGGTTCTCGCCGCCGAAGCCGTTCAGCCTGTCCATCATGTAGGTGGAGTAGCTGACCTTGGACGCCTCGCCGTCGGAGGGGATGTCGATGCCCGCCTCGACCTGGCGGCGCACCACCTCGTCGACCGCCTCGGCGATGGTGCGGTCGTAGGCGGCCTGGTCGGAAACCTCGCCGCGGTCCTTCTGCAACAGCGCGTCCACCAGCGGCTGAGGCCGCGGCAGGCTGCCCACGTGCGTCGTCAGGATGCGGTCGGTGGAGGTTCTCATGCGCGACCTGGCAGGCCTCCGGATGCGATGGTTCTAGCCGCCGACGCTGAGGCCCAGGGACCCCTGCCTTCTGGCGAACAGCCACTGGCCGTCCACCCTGCGGAAGGTGTCGTGGAAGGCGCCGATCAGCGCCGGTCCGTCGGCCTTGGGCGGACCCTTCTCACCTTCCGCCAGGGCCGGGCCGGAATAGAGGATCATGTAGCAGACCCCGCTCGCCCGATCGGCGCTTTCGGCGGTGATCACCACATTGGCCATCAGGTGGCGGATGGTGCGCGGCGGCCGCTTCCTGAACTGCTCCAGGATGATCTGGCGGCCGACCATCGGCTGGTCGGGGAGGGTGGGCCGGGCGAAGACGCCGTCCTCGGTGAAGGTTCGGGCCAGCTCCTCGTACTCGCAGGCGTCGTTGAGCAGGGCGAAGCGGTTCACCAGCTGGGAGCACCGCCATTCGATCTGCATCCGTTCGGCGTCGCTGAGCGATTCGGCCGCCATGCCCGTCCTCCGTGATCGATAGAAGACGAACATTATCGCCTGCCGAAAACAAGTCTGGTCTCTGGACGGACCCATCGTCTAGATGACCGCCGAAAGGCGAGGCGCATCATGCAAGACGTCGAGGGCAAGGTCGCCTTCATCACCGGCGGCGCGTCCGGCATCGGCCTCGGGGCCGCCAAGGCCTTCGTGGACGCGGGCATGAAGGTGGTGATGGCCGACATCCGCGAGGACCACATCGAGGCGGCGCTGGAGTTCTTCCGGTCCAAGCAGCAGGCCCGCCTGGTGCACGCCATCAAGCTCGACGTCACCGACCGGGCCGCCTGGGCCGCGGCCGCACAAGAGACCGAGGCCAGGTTCGACAAGATCCACGTTCTGTTCTCCAACGCCGGCATGGGCGTCGGCGGCCCGATCAAGGGCGCCACCTTCAACGACTGGGACTGGGGGACCGGGGTGATGATCGGGGGCGTGGTCAACGGCCTGACCACCCTCTTGCCCCATATCCTGAAGCACGGCGAAGGCGGCCACGTGCTGGCCACCTCCTCGATGTCTGCGGTGATCCCGATCCCCAACGCAGCCATCTACACCGCCTGCAAGGCCGCCGTGGTGGGCCTGCTGGAATCGATCCGCGGCGAGCTGGCCCCGGACAACATCGGCGTCTCGGCCTTCTGCCCGGGTCCGGTGCAGTCCAACATCCACCAGAGCGCCCGCACCCGGCCCGACAGGTTCCGCAACGAGGGCACGGCCTACGCCGAGCGCGAACGCCAGCTCGAACAGCGGCCGGTCAATCCGCTCTGGATGGACAGCTACGAGTGCGGCCAGAGGATCCTGAACGGCATCCGCCGCAACGACCTCTATATCTTCACCCACCCCGAATTCGCGCCGGGCGCGCGCGACCACTACGAGGCGATCCTGTCCTCGTTCCCCCACGAGAAGATCAACGCCGAGCGGGCCAGGGCCATCGACTTCCTGCTCGCCAACCCGATCTTCCCCGACACCATCCGCCAGAACAGGGAGAACCCGGTTTGAGCATCGTCGTCAGGAACACCCCCAGGGCCGACAAGGCGACCATCGAGGGCTTCACCGGCATCGGCGTGGCCACGGTGCACGAGGCGCAGGGGCGCATAGGCCTGCTGCATTCCTACATGCGCCCGATCTACCGGCCCGCGCACGTGGTCGGCTCGGCGGTGACCTGCGAGGTCGCGCCCGGTGACAACTGGATGATCCACGTGGCGGTCGAGCAGTGCCAGCCCGGCGACATCCTGGTGGTGGCCCCGACCAGCCCGGTCGAGGACGGCTATTTCGGCGACCTCCTGGCGGCGTCCTTGATGTCGCGCGGTGTTAAGGCCCTGGTCATCGAGGCGGGGGTCAGGGACGCATCGACCCTGACGGAGATGAGGTTCCCTGTCTGGTCCAAGGCCATCTTCGCCCAGGGCACGGTCAAGGAGACCATCTGCAACGTCAACACGCCGGTGGTCTGCGCCGGCCAGCTGATCCATCCGGGCGATGTCATCGTCGCCGATGACGACGGGGTGGTGGTGGTCCGCCGCAAGGAGGTGGCGCGGGTGCTGCAGAAGAGCCAGGAGCGCGAGGCCAAGGAGGCCAAGACCCGCGAACGGCTGTCCTCGGGCGAGCTGGGCCTGGACATCTACGGCTTCCGCGACCGCCTGGCCGCCAAGGGGCTGAAGTACGTCGACTACGAAGGCGACTGAGCGGCGCGCCGCTGTCCGTTATCGGACAAGGCGCCCGGGCCCGCAGCCGCGCCTAGGGCCCAAATCATTGAATGTCTTCCATTTTCCCCATCGGGACCGCGGCCGCATACTGGCCTCGGTCTGATGGGGGTGATGGGATGATCGAGTTGAATCGGCGCGCCTTGATGGCCGCCGCCGGTGGCGTTGCGGTCGCCGGCTTCGGCCGCGCTGGCGCGGCGCCGCGGCCGGTCGACGAGCAGGGCTTCGTCCGCATCGGCGGCATCGACCAGTGGGTCGGCGTCCAGGGGACCGACGCCGCCAATCCCGCGATCCTCTATCTGCACGGCGGGCCGGGCGAGGCCCAGTCGCCGTTCCTGAAGGCGTTCCTGCCCTGGGAGCGGGACTTCACCGTGGCCAACTGGGACCAGCGGGGATCGGGCAAGACCTTTGGCCGCAACGGGCCTTCCACGCCCGGCATGACCATGGGGCAGATGACCCGGGACGCCATCGAGGTCGCCGATCATCTCCGCCAGAGGCTGGGCAAGCGCAAGCTGATCCTGGTCGGCCAGTCCTGGGGCGCCGGGCTCGGCGTCCATGTGGTCAAGCGCCGGCCGGACCTGTTCGGCGCCTTCGTCGGCACGGGCCAGCCGGTGACCTGGGCCTCGAGCCAGGAAAGTGTCGAGCGGTACGCTCGCGCGCAGGCGACCGCCGCCGGGGACAGGGCCGCCCTGAAAGCCATCGACGAGGCGGCGGCGCTGCCCATCGACGACATGCGCCGCATCCAGGCGACGCGGCGGTGGCGGATGGGGCCGAGCGATCTGGACTACCTGAAGGTTCAGGGCGAGTTCATCGGCCCCTCGCCGCCCACGTCCGGCGACGCCGCCGACTGGGTGGCGGGCGGCGGTTTCTCGATCCAGAAGCTGCTGCCGGAGATCTTCGGCCTGGACCTGCTCAAGCTCGGCCAGGACTTCGCGCTGCCGATGTTCGTGATCCAGGGCCGGGACGACCATGTGACATCCTTCGACGCGGCGCGCGACTGGGTCCAGCTCCTGCACGCGCCGGCCAAGGGCTTCATCCCGATCGACGGCGGCCACTTCGCCTGCTTCACCAACGCCCCGGCCTTCGTCGCCGCTCTGCAGAGCCAGGTCCTGCCGCACGCCCAGGGCGTGTGAGGTCCCGAGCGCGCGCTTCGCCTTGAGCATTCATCGAAATTTCCGACCCAGCTAAAAGTCAAGATTGGCGTTATCGGCGAAATTCCCACTAATCCAGGCTGGGACTTGACAATAGGAACGATTTCGGCCGTTCGAAGTTTGCTGCACCGACGGAGGTGTAGTCATGCGTAGGTTTCGAGCGGCGATCGCTACACTTGTGGGTGCTCCAGTATTGTTGACGGCGAGTTCAGCCCTGGCGCTCGACATCTACTTCGACCAACTGACAGGCCTGGCCGGCGGCGCGCTCGGAATCGTGGCCGGCCCCCCGGGCGGCCTCATCGGCGGCCTGCTCGGCCGGGAGATCGGCCGGAAGATCCACCCGCGGCCCAGACCCATTGACCTCACCGACCTGGAATCGCGCCCGCGCGTCACCCCGATCCATGCCGGGAGGGTGATCGAGCCGGGCGAGGGCGTCGAAGACCGGACGGTGGACTCCACGCCCGTGCGCATGATCGAGCCGAGGCCGGCCGAGATGGACGCCCGGACCTATCTGGCCTCGGCGCCCCGCCAGGCCTCCCCGACCCGCACCTACCGGATTTCTGGGCGCCATCGCGTCTCCCGGGCGGAGACCTATCTGGTTTCGGCGCCCTCGGCCGAGTCACCCGCCGACGGGGCCACACGGGCCGACAGGGCCGCGCGCGCCGTCCCCGTGTCCGCCCCCGCGGCCGAGGACCCGGACGCGCCTCCGGGCACGCTCGATTATCAGCTCAACCAGATGAACGCGCGGCATGTGACCGGCGAGCCGGTGGTCCAGAAGGTGGCCGACCTGCACTAGAAGCCGGGCAGAGCCCCGGCCGGCACCCAGGTTCCGTGCACCTGGCAGCGCAGCCGCATGGGGATCTTGATCCGGCAGATCGGCCCCCTGTCCAGGTGCTCGGCCTCGACCACCGCCACTTCCGACAGGTTCTCGTCGTGCAGGTCGCAGACGAACGCCAGCCAGCCTTCGTGCCGGGGCTGGCTGGAGGGGATGTGGATGTGCTCCTGCACGGTGACGTGCGGCCCCAGCGACAGGGTCTTCATCGCCCCGGTCTTCACGTTCAACCGGATCACCGTGTTGAAGCCCGCGCCCACCGGCCCCGAGACCATCGGCGGGCCGTTCCTGGGATCGTAGGTCTGGTAGTAGGCGATCTCGTAGTCCTTCATCGCGTCCTTGTCGGCGGTGCGCGGCATGTCCCCGCCCGGGCCCAGCACCGTCTCGGTCCAGCTGTCCTCGTTGCGCGACAGGTCGAAACTCCAGCGCGCCAGCCGCCCGCCCATCTCCGCCGGGTTCGCCACCACGCCCGAGGCCTCCTGGATGAAGGGGAAGACGATCATGTCCGAGGCGCAGACGTCGACCGTCACCTTGTCGCCGTCGGAATAGGCGTTGAGGAAGTGGAAGAACGAGCTGGGCGGTCCCTTGAACCACCTGAGATCCTTCACCGACCCGCCGCGCGGCATGATCCCCACCTGGGTCCCCTGGTCGGGATCCCAGACCCAGTGCGCCCCGCCCGACTTCAGCCGTTCGAGGTCGGCGCTGACCGGCTGCAGCGGGAAGATGACGTGCTCCTTGGTGACGGCGAAGTCGTGGATCAGCGACACGAACGGCGCCTCGAACCATTCCTCGCGGATCAGCTTGCCGGTCTTGTCGGCGATGCAGAAGGCCACCTCGCGGCTGGCCAGGCCGCCGGCCTCGTAGCCGAAGAAATAGAGCTCGCCGGTCTCGGGATCGGGCCGGCAATGGGCGGTCATGGTCAGGCTCTTCAGCGCGCCGCCGAAGTCGTAGGGGCCGATGGTCGCCAGCGTATTGGGGTCGAGCTCGTAGGGCCGGTCGTCCTCCTTGGCGGCCAGGATCCTGCCGGCGTGGAACACCGGGGTGGTGTTGGAGGCGGTGCGGCTCTCGCCGAAGAAGCCTGGCTCGTCCGTGTACGGATTGCGGTAGAGGCCGTGCAGGCCGCGGCGGGCGGCGCGGTCGCGCTTCAGCCGCTCGGTCATCACGTAGCGCTGGCGGAAATCGACGTGGCCGTCCTCGAAGCGGAACAGGCTGACCATGCCGTCGCCCGAGATGAAGGTGTCCCAGCCGTCCTTGGGCGGATACTGTGGATCGGGGATCGAGCGGTACCAGTGGCCCCGGATCTCGGCCGGCAGCTCGCCCTCGACCACCAGGTCGTAGATGTCCGCCTCGATGCGCGACGGCGCGTTGAAGCCTGCGAAGTCCATGGTCTGGGGGAAGGGTTTGGTCACGGGGGCTCCCTCTGGCCCGAGCTTGTCCAGGCTCGGCGGTTGGCTCTAATTGTCGTCTACAAAGGGCGAGACGGGAAGGAACGGACTGATGAAGATCGCTTTGATCGGCGCCACGGGGAATATGGGCCAGAGGCTCGTCAAGGAAGCGACCAGTCGCGGGCACGAGGTCATCGCCATCGCGCGCCACCCCGACGCCGCCAAGGGCGACAAGGTCACCACCGTCGCGCTCGACCTGCACGACGAGGACAAGCTGGCCGCCGCCATCAAGGACGCCGACGTGGTGATCCAGTCGGTGCGCTTCCAGGACACCGATCCGAGCAAGGTGGTCTGGGCCATGCGCAAGGCCGGCAAGACGCGCCTGGCCATCGTCGGCGGCGCCGCCAGCCTGATGAACCAGGACAATATCCGTCTGATCGACACCCCCGGGTTCCCCGACTTCATCGCCGTGGAGGCCCGCCCCGCCGCCAACGCCCTGGACTGGCTGCGCAAGGAGGCCCGCGACCTGGACTGGGTCTTCGTCTCGCCCTCGATGATGCTGGGGCCGGGCGAGCGCACCGGCAAGTTCCGCAAGGGCCAGCACCACCTGCTGGTGGCCGAGGACGGCAAGAGCTCGATCTCCTACGAGGACCTGGCCGTGGCCATCCTGGACGAGCTGGAGACCCCGTCGGTGCACGCGGACCGGTTCACGGTCGGCTACTGAGTCCGGCTCCACGCCGGCGGGCGAGGGGCCGGCCCTGGGCGAAGGCCGCCGAAGGCAACCGCGTGGCCGATTGGATAGCGCCCTGACCCAGCCTGGATTCTGGACCGCCTTGCGCCTGGGGCTGGCTGTCGTGGCCAGCGCGGGCGTCGCCCGCGCCGGGCCGCCCGACCCGGCGGCGGCCCGGGGCGCCCCGATGGTCGGTGAGGTCGTGGTGGTCGCGCGCACGCCTCTGTCGGTTCCCGGGGCCGACTCCGCCGACGTGCCCGCCAGCGTCGCCGGCCTGACGGCGGCGGACATCGCGCGGCTGGGATCGCGGAACCTGGCCGAGGTGCTGCTGCAGCGCATCCCCAGCGTCAGCATCAACAGCCAGACCGGCAACGACTTCGAGCCGGACGTGCAGTTCCGCGGCTTCGTCGCCACGCCCGTGTCCGGCGTGCCGGAAGGTCTGGCGGTCTATCAGAACGGCGTGCGCATCAACGAGGCCTTCGGCGACAACGTCCGCTGGGACTTCATCCCCACCGTGGCGATCGGCCAGCTGCAGGTGATCACCGACAACCCGGTGTTCGGCCTGAACGCCCTGGGCGGCGCCATCGAGTTGCGCATGCAGGACGGCTTCGGCTTCCACGGTCTGCAGACCGACCTCTCGGGCGGGTCCTTCGGTCGGGTGGAGGGCTCCGCCCAGCTGGGCGGCGGGTCGGGCGGCGCGGCCGCCTATCTGGCCGTGGAGGCGGCGCACGACGATGGCTGGCGCGCGTCTTCGCATTCGACCATCCGGCGGCTCTACGCCGACGTCGCCCACAAGGGCGACCGGGTCGAGCTGCACCTGAACGTCACCGCCGCCGACAACGATTTCGGCGCGGCCGCGGCCGCTCCCATCCAGCTCGTCCGGCACGACCCGGGGGCGGTCTTCACCACCCCCCAGAGCGACCGCAACGCGATGGCGATGGCCAGCCTGCAGGGAAGGTACCGGCTCAGCGATCGGCTCAGCCTCGATGGCCAGCTCTATGTCCGGCGCCTGGTCCAGCATCACGTCGACGGCAACGCCACCGACGCCCGGGCCTGCGACGCCGAGGCGGCCCTGCTCTGCTTCGGGGACGGCTCGACCCCGGCCAACGGCCTGGACGGACGCCAGCTCGCCAATCCCTTCGGCGCCGGCGAGATCCTGGGCGAGATCGACACCAACAGCGCCCGCACCACCGGCTATGGCGGCGCGGTCCAGCTGACCAGCACCGCCGGGCTCGCGGGCCTGGCCAACAGCTTCACGGCGGGGGCGAGCCTGGACCAGGCGCGCACCGATTTCCGCGCCGACGCCGAGCTCGGAACCATCGCGCCCAATTTCGTGGTGGACGGCGGCGGGATCTTCCTGGGCGCCTCGGGCGATCCGATCTCCGATGGACCGGTGCGCCTGGCCGCCCGCGACACCTATGTCGGCGCCTATGTCCTCGACACGCTGAAGCCCGCGTCGGGGCTGGCGGTCACCGCCGGCGGCCGGTTCAACTGGGCGGACGTCGACCTGGAGGATCGGCTCGGCGGCGGGCTCAGCGGCCATCACCGCTACCAGCGCTTCAATCCGGTGCTGGGCGCGACCTACGCCCTCGGCCCCGGCCTTCTCGCCTACGCCGGCTATTCGGAAGCCAATCGCGCGCCGACGCCGCTGGAGCTGGGCTGCGCCAACCCGATGCAGCCCTGCATCATCGACAGTTTCCTCGTCTCCGACCCGGAGTTGAAGCAGGTGGTGGCCCACACTTTCGAGGCCGGCCTGCGGGGCAGCCTGCCGATCGCCGGCCGCGCCGGCGCGCTCAGGTGGCAGCTCGGCCTCTATCGGACCCTCAGCGACCACGACATCCTCGATATCCCGAGCCCGCTCAACAACGGCTTCGGTTACTTCGCCAATGTCGGCGGCGCGCGCCGCCAGGGGCTGGACGCGTCGCTCGAGGTCGAGGCCGGGCGGTGGAGGGTCTACGCCAGCTATTCCTACGTCGACGCCACCTATCGCAGCGCCATCGTCCTGGCCGCGCCGGGCGGCGATCCCTTCGCGGACGCGGGCGGCGACATCGCGGTGGTTCCCGGCGACCACATCTCCTCGGTCCCGCGCCAGCGCGCCAAGCTCGGCCTGGACTACGACGTCACCCCCGGATGGACGCTGGGCGGCGACCTCCTCTACATCGGCGCCGAATACTATGGCTGGGACGAATCCAACCAGAACCCGCAGCTTCCCGGCTATGTCACCGTCGGCCTGCACACGACCTATCGCGTCAGCTCCAGGCTGGAGATCTACGGCAAGATCGAGAACCTGCTGGACCGCCGCTACGCCACCTTCGGGACCTTCTTCGACAACGCCAGCTATGTCGGCAATCCCGCGTTTCCAGACCTCAGCGACCCACGCACCTTGACCCCCGGCAAGCCGTTCGCGGCCTATGTCGGCGTGAAGCTCAGCTACTGAGGCGGGAGCGGTTTCCAGCCCTTGGGCGCCCGCATCTCCAGGCCCAGCAGATGGCCGTCGGGGTCCTTCAGGAAGGTCATCCACAGATCGTGATCGGGCATCTCGGCGATCACGTGCGGCTCGTCGATGAACTCCGCGCCCCGGCGCTTCAGCTCGCCGGCCGCCACGGCGATGTCCTCGCATTGCAGATAGAGCAGCGAGGCCTTGGCCAGGTCCTCGGGCGCATGGGCCCTGTGCAGGTAGAGCCGGACGCCGCCGCAGTCGAAGAACACCATGTCCGGGCCGGGCCGGAACAGCTTCTTCAGCCCCAGCGTCTGTTCGTAGAAGGCCTCGGCGGCGTCGAGGTCCGACACCCGATAGGCGATCTGAGCGATCTTCCCGAGCTTCAGGTCCACGGCCGTTTCCCCCTCGTTCCTGACGCCAACCTAGGCCGGCCGAGCCCGGCGCGCATCGCCCGGGATTGCGAATTTCACACCCGGATCGCCTGGGGCGTGGTCCCGAAATGGCGGCGAAAGGCGCGGATGAAGGCCGAAGCGCTCTCGTAGCCCAGCGCCTGGGCGATCTCGGCGACGGTCATCGAGGTGGCGGCCAGGAGACCGCGGCCCTGGTCCAGCCGCCGCCGGCGCCAATAGGCCGAGGGCGTGCAGCCGAAAGCGGACTTGAACAGCCGTACGAGATGGAACTTGGAGAGGGCCGAGGCCTCGGCGATGTCGTCCAGCGAGGGCTCGCCGGGGCTGTCCTCGATGCGCTCGCGCGCCCGCTCCAGCCGCGCCGCCAGGAGCCGCCGGGTGGCCGGCTTCACCGCCGGGATCCGCTCGGACCTCAGCCGATGGGCCTGGGCCGCGCCCAGCAGCCGGGTCAGCAGATCGATGTAGCTTTCCTCGACCGCCAGGGCCGAGGGATCGGCGCGGCCATAGCCCTCGCGCAGGCGACCGAGCGCGGCCCCGATCCCCGCGTCCGGCCTGAACACCAGGTCGGGGAAGGTCTCGGTCAGCCGGTCGCCCGCCGGTTCGTGGTCGTCGGCGAGGTCGGGTCGGCGGAGGCTGCGCCAGGCCTCGGCCACCATGTCGTCGGAGAAGAACACGCAGAAGGATTCCGTGCCCCGCCGGTCGAGGAACTCCAGCTCGTAGGGCTGGGCCTGGTTCAGGATCACCGCGTGCTCGCCGGACAGGGGATGGCTGGTCCGGTCCACGCGGTAGACGGCCCGGCCCTGGGGCATCCACTTGATCGAGAACGAGCCCTCCGGATCGCGCACCGCATAGTCGCGCGCATGGCCGTTCAGCACCGTGACCCGGCCCGCGCCGCGGCCCAGCGACCGCCGCCACGTCCTGCGCCATCCCGGCCCGCCCTGGATGTAGGTCGCCTGGGTCATAACGCACCTAGCCTGCCTCAAGGCCGGCCGTTCGGAAACCCGTTGCCCCGCCGCGGCGATCGGGGCTAGCTGCCCGGCCGGGCCCGCCCTCTATCGGAGACTGTGCGATGCAAACCCAGGAACTCGGAAAGTCCGGCCTGAAGGTCGCCCCCTGGGCGTTCGGCGGCAATGTATTCGGCTGGACGGCCGACAGGACGGCGAGCTTCCAGCTGCTGGACGCCTTCGTCGGCCACGGCTTCAACCTCATCGACAGCGCCGACGTCTATTCGCGCTGGGCGCCGGGGCATTCGGGCGGCGAATCCGAGACGGTGATCGGCGACTGGCTGGCCCAGGGGGGTGGGCGGCGCGAGAAGATCGTGATCGCCACCAAGCTCGGCGGGCCGATGGCCGAGGGGCAGGGCCTATCGCGCGACTACATGATGGGCGCCGTCGACCGTTCGCTGAAGCGCCTGAGGACCGACGTCATCGACCTCTACCAGGCCCACATGGACGACGCCTCCACCCCGCTGGAGGAGACGCTGGCGGGGTTCGGCGAGCTGATCAAGGCCGGCAAGGTGCGCGCTGTCGGCGCCTCGAACTACACGGCCCCGCGGCTGGCCGAGGCGCTGAAGCTGGCCAGGGACAAGGGCCTGCCGCGTTTCGAGACCCTGCAGCCCTGGTACAATCTCTACGACCGCGACCAGTTCGAGGGCCCGCTGCAGGACCTGGCCCGCGCCGAGGGCCTGGGGGTGATCCCCTATTTCGGCCTGGCCTCAGGCTTTCTCACCGGCAAGTACCGCACCGAGAAGGACCTGGAGGGTTCGCCCCGCGCCTATCGGGCCAAGGACATGATGGACAAGCGCGGCATGCGCATCCTGGCGGCGCTGGACCAGGTGGGCGCGCGGGTCGGGGGCACGCCGGCCCAGGTCTCGCTGGCCTGGCTCAGGGCCAAGGGCTGCATTCCCATCGCCAGCGCGACCAAGCTCTCCCAGCTTGAGGAGCTGGCCAAGTCGGTGGAGCTGACCCTGGACGCCCAGGCGGTGGCGGCGCTGGATGCGGCGAGCGTGATCAACCCGGGCGAGGAACCGGTCCGCGCCCCGCCGCCCCGGCCCAGCACGGAGAAGAAGGCGGCGGCGGAGTAGCCGTCAGCTCCCGCCCGAAACCTTGTGGGCGAGCTCGCCGGTGTAGTCCTGGATCAACAGCTCGACCTGCTCGCCGCGCTCTTCGTCCTCGAAGGCGAGGCCCTCGGCCATCTCTACCGCTGCCGATCTGGACATGCCCGCGGCGATCGGCTCGCCGTCCTTGAAGACCGTCCAGTCACCTAGCTTCAAAGTCACCGCGTATTGAACCATGACCTTGCCGTCCTGGGGCCCGCGATGGTCCCGCTTCGGTTTCAATTCACATCTGCGGCCAAGGTTCCGGGCGCCGACGACCGCTCAGCCGCGAAGGGCGTCGATGACCTGGTGCTTGTCGTGCCGCTCCAGCTCGCGGGCCTTGGCGCGGTTGGAGACGCAGGCGTTCAGCACCCAGGTGTTCAGCCGTTCGCGCTCCTTCTGCTGCTGGCCGCTCATGGTCAGGTCGGCGGCGGCGCCGGCGAACGGCACCACCAGATTGCCGGCCACGCCCATGACGGTATGCAGGTTGTGGTGGTCGTTGAACCGATAGACCGCCTTGCGCGCAGCGATGCACGGGCGCGTGTTCCAGCGGCGGTCGGTGGAGTCGAGGTTGGCCACGGTGGTCTTCGGATTGGTGGCGCATCCCGCGCCGGCCAGGAGCGCGGCCGCGGCCAAGGCTCCCAAGGCAAGTTTCTGGCGCCCCATCCGCCGCCCTCCCGACAGCTCAAGCTTCTGCAGCCGCAGAACTCTCCTCAAGCGGCTTAGGTTCCGGAACGCAAGGCCAAGGTTGAGAAAGGCCCAAGGAAAAGGCCGCCCGCGCGGGCGGGCGGCCTGGCGCCGCGGACTGGAGCGGCGGCGTCCTATTCCGGGGGGCGGGACATCCGCGGCGCCTGGGAGAGCAGGATCGGCTCGGCCGGCGAGACGCCGCCGGCCACGCACTGACCGGTGTCGAGTACGCCGTGCTGGCCCAGGCAGTAGACGTCCTCGTATTCGGGCCCGGCGACCGAAAGGCACTGGAACAGGTTCAGCTTGGCCATCTTCAGGCACTCGGCGCTGACCCGCTCGGAGATCACCTGCTCCAGCCGGCTGCCGTCGGCGCCTTCGGTCCCGTCGAGGATCGACAGGGCGGCCAGGGCCAGGCTGTGGTCGACCACCGGCGAGGATTCCGCGCCGCCCCGGCCGGGCTGCGCGCCCGGGGCGGCGATCTGGGCCAGGAGGTGGGCGACGTCGGCGTCGCGCGCGGCCACGCGGATCTCGGAGGCGGCCTTGGCCTCGGCCAGGCGGCCGGGCTGGTTGACGGCCTTGGCGATCGACCAGTCCTGGCGCTGGACGTCGTAGGAGGCCTGCTTGAGCGCCTTGCCGTTCTCCACCACCGGCTGGGCTTCGCGCAGGATGGCGCCGGACGCCATGGCCGAGGCCTCGGCGGCGCCGGGTAGGCGGGCGGCGGAGTCCGGATCGGCGTCCAGGGCCTGGATCAGCGCCTGCCGCCCCTCGGGATTGGCGGCGATGTCCATCACCCCGTAGACGAAGCGCGGCGACTGCATGGCGGCCATGGCGCCATAGGCGATCATGCCCTCCTCGAGCTGGCGCGGGTTGTAGGCGGCGGCGCGCTTCAGGGCCGTGGCCACGCCCTGGCCGCTCCTGAAGCCGGCGTCGATCGCGGCCACCGCGTGCATGTAGCCGTCGAAGGCGCTGGCGGCTTCGGCCGAGCGACGCGGGAAGGCCACGTGCTGGCCCATCGACGCGGGCGGAGCCGCCTCGACCTCGCTGACCTTGGTGAGCTGGGCCGGAGCGTCCCGGGGCTCGGCCTCGGCGGGCGGGGCGGCTTCGGCGGCCGGCCGAGCCGCGCGGCGATAGACGGCGTCCTCTTCCGGACCGCTGGCGGCGTCGGCGACCTGTTGGACGGCCGGCGCGGCAACCGGGGCGGGCGCCGGGGCCGAGACCGGAACGAGCGCCGGCACGGCGAGCACCGCGGGCGATGAGATCAGCGCCGGGGTCAGGGCCGTTTCGGCCGGCGGGGGCGCAGGGCTGGCCGTCGGCGCGGACGCCGGAGCGGCGACCTGGGCGAGCGCGACCCGATCGACCTCGCCGGAGGGCGCGGCGTGCACCCCGTTCTCGGCGTTGCTCTCCGGGCCGGCCTCCTGGGCCGCGGCGGGCGAGGCCGCCAGCAAGAGCCCGGCCGCCGCGCCGGCGGCGCAGACGCTGGCCGCGGCGATGAGCGCGGTGACGGACGCGGAAACCCTGAGCCTGGAATGCATGACGACCCCCCACTGATCACAGTCATGAAAGCCACGGATACGCTTATGACTGCCTAACAGATGACCTAAATATCATCTTAAGCATGAGTATAGATCGCGACGTTCCGCCGCATCTCCAAGATGAATTTCAGATGAACCGCAGATGAACGGCGATCTGTTCTGTAGGACGCTCCTAACGGCGGCCGCGGCCTGCGCCAGTTGATTCAGGAATGCGGCCCGGGTGTCCAAAGCAAAGCCTGGTGGATTGACCGGCCGCGCGGGCGGTTCTTCCAGCTTTGCCGCGCCCTTTTCTAGCCGACCGGCCGGTCCGGACCTTGGCTCGACCCCTACGGTCGCGACCCGAGGCTCGCAAGCTTGTCCGGGCCCATCGCTCGATTGTCGCCGCTTCGCCGTCTCCGCGCCGAACAACCGCCGTGTTCGAGGCCGAATGTTTTTTCCGGCGAAGGCGCTTGACGCCCCTGGGAGCCGTGCCTATTTGCCGGCCGTTAGCACTCGGGGGGTGTGGCTGCTAATGCCATGTGCTTCCCGGGCGTGACGTCTTTGAATCCACGTCTCTACGGAGAGCAGAAAAATGAGCTTTCGTCCTCTTGGCGATCGCGTCCTCGTTCGGCGCATCGAAGAAGAAGCGAAGACCAAGGGCGGGATCATCATCCCCGATACCGCCAAGGAAAAGCCTCAGGAAGGCGAGATCATCTCGGTGGGGCCTGGCGCCCGCGATGAGAACGGCAAGCGCGTCGAGCTCGACGTGAAGGCCGGCGACCGCGTCCTGTTCGGCAAGTGGTCCGGCACCGAAGTGAAGATCGACGGTGAGGACCTGATCATCATGAAAGAATCCGACGTCCTCGGGGTCGTCGCCTAAGGCCGCCCACGGCGCCTTTCCCCCCTCAACTCAATTCAGGAAGCAGGAACAATGGCTGCGAAGGTCGTTCATTTCGCCTCCGACTCCCGCGAGCGCATGCTCCGCGGCGTCAACATCCTCGCCAACGCGGTGAAGGTGACCCTGGGCCCCAAGGGCCGCAACGTGGTGATCGAGAAGTCGTTCGGCGCCCCGCGCTCGACCAAGGACGGCGTCACCGTCGCCAAGGAGATCGAGCTCGAGGACAAGTTCGAGAACCTCGGCGCCCAGCTGATCCGCGAAGTCGCCTCCAAGACCAATGACAAGGCCGGCGACGGCACCACCACCGCCACGGTGCTGGCCCAGGCCATCGTCGTGGAAGGCCTGAAGTCGGTGGCCGCCGGCATGAACCCGATGGATCTGAAGCGCGGCGTCGACAAGGCCGTGACCAAGGTCGTCGAGGACATCAAGTCCTCGTCCAAGAAGGTCACCAACAACGCCGAGATCGCTCAGGTCGGCTCCATCTCCGCCAACGGGGACCGGGAGATCGGCGAGATGATCGCCAAGGCGATGGAGAAGGTGGGCAACGAAGGCGTCATCACCGTCGAGGAAGCCAAGTCGCTGGAGACCGAGCTCGACGTCGTCGAGGGCATGCAGTTCGACCGTGGCTACCTGTCGGCCTACTTCGTGACCAACGCCGACAAGATGGAAGCCGTGCTCGAGGATCCCCAGATCCTGATCTTCGAGAAGAAGCTCTCCTCGCTGCAGCCGCTGCTGCCGGTGCTGGAAGCGGTGGTCCAGACGGGCCGTCCGCTGCTGATCATCGCCGAGGACGTGGAAGGCGAAGCCCTGGCCACCCTGGTGGTCAACAAGCTGCGCGGCGGCCTCCGGGTCGCGGCGGTCAAGGCGCCGGGCTTCGGCGATCGCCGCAAGGCCATGCTGGAAGACCTCGCGATCCTGACCGGCGGCCAGGTGATCAGTGAGGACCTCGGCATCAAGCTCGAGAACGTCACCCTCGACATGCTGGGCCGCGCCAAGAAGGTCTC
>JANWHQ010000058.1 GCA_025450315.1 Caulobacteraceae bacterium | reverse complement strand
CCTTGGCCGACGCCCGAGATCTTCAGCATCGAGGCCATGCTGTAGGTCCCGCGCATGCAGCCGATGGTGTAGGGGAAGTCCCAGGTCGCGTGATAGTGGTACATGACCACCATCTTGCCGTCCCAGGGGATGGCGTGCGTGTGGCCGTGGCACGCGTCGAGGTCGGCGCTGGACAGCAGCTTTCCGCCCTCGCCGTAGCGGCCGAAGATGCCGAAGCCGTCCAGCGCATATCCCACCAGGGCCGAGTGGCCGTCCGGCAGGCGCTTGTCGTCGATGCAGGTCGACACCGAATGGTAGTGATAGACCCCGCCCTCCTGGGGATGGCCCTGGCAGGCGTCCTGGGTCTCGTGGGCGACGGCGTCGCGGCCTGGGGCGTCCAGGGCGTTGAACAGCACCGAGCCGGTGATCAGGATGCCGACCGCGGCGGGCGCGCAGCTCGGGCTGGCGGCCGGGACCGGATCGGCCGGCAGCTCGAAGTCGAAGTCCTGGGTGCGGATCGAGTTGGGATTGCGGTCGTACTGATAGGCCTGGTCCGTCCGCGGGATCGGGAACGTCCCGGTGGCGTGGCTGGGCAGGTCGTTGGTGGTGAAGACACGCCGGCCGCCCTTCAGCGCGATGTCGTAGCGGCTCGGCCATTTCACCTTGCCCGAGACTACGGCCTTCTTGGTGAAGTCGTAGGTGCCGTCCGAATGGATCCAGGGACCGTTCCTGAAGGCGCCGCCGGCCTGGGGATCGACCCGGCAGGCCCAGATGTAGCCGCGCTTGGGGCCGGTGGAGATCTTGCCGTCGCCCAGCGGCAGGTGGGTGAGGTCGGGGCCGCCCTCGTCGTGGGCGCTGGCCGGCAAGGGGCCGGCGAGGGCCATGGCCGCCGCGGCCGCGAGCAACAGATGCTTCATCGCCAGGACCTCCCCGTTCATCCGGCCACGGCCAAGCTGAAACGGACGCCCGCGCGCGTCAACGTCCTCGCAGGTCAGGGCAGGGCGACCCCCTGCTGCTCGAAGGTCTCCAGGGCGGCGAAATAGAGGTCGCTCTTCACCCGACGGGCCTGACGCGGCCCGGCCAGGGAGAACCACAGGCTGAGCTGGACCGCGCCGCCGGCCCCCCCGGGCAGGCTTTCCACGAACACCTCCGGCGGCGGGTGGCGCAGGACGGCGTCGTGGCCGGCCGCCACCTTCAGCAGGATCTCGCGCGCCTTGGCGGCGTCGAAGGGCTTGGCCAGGCCCGTCTGGATGGCGACACGGGTCTGCAGGTCGCCGCGGGTCTTGTTCTGCACATTGGTGGTGATCAGGCTGGAGTTGGGCACCAGCACCGTGGAACGGTCGCCGGTGCGGATCTCGGTGGCCCTGACGCGGATATCGAGCACGTCCCCCTCGACGCCGGAGACGCTGACCCAGTCGCCCACCTTCACCGGCCGCTCGACCAGCAGGATCACGCCCGCCACGAAGTTCTGCACGATCTGCTGCAGGCCAAAGCCGATGCCGACCGACAGGGCGCTGGCGATCAGCGCGATCTGGGCGAAGCTGACGCCGGTCACCCCCAGGGCGCAGAGCAGCGCGATGGCCACGCCGATATAGGCGATGCCGGTGCTGACCGAGTTGCGGACCCCGGCGTCCCAATCGGTGGCCGGCAGGTAGCGGCGCTCCAGCCAGCCGCGGGCCATGTGGGCG
This sequence comes from Caulobacteraceae bacterium, assembly GCA_025450315.1. GTDB lineage: Bacteria > Pseudomonadota > Alphaproteobacteria > Caulobacterales > Caulobacteraceae > JANWHQ01. The sequence continues at coordinate 25,099 of JANWHQ010000058.1, read as the reverse complement.
AGGCTCACGCCGAAGCCGAAGGTCGCCAGACCCGCGGCGACGGCCAGCGGCGAGACGGTGGCCTTGCCGATGTGGATCGAGCCGCCCAGCGCCCGCACATGGCCGACCAGCAGCTCGCCGCTCTGGCCGAAGGGCGTCAGGGCCAGGGCGACCGCGGCCAGCACGATCACCAGCTGCACGCCGGCGCAGACCAGCAGGCCCGCCTGCACCACCGTCGAGACCTTGAGTCCCAAGAGATTGGCCAGGAGGCGGGCGGGCCGGCTCTTGCTGGTCGTGACCAGGCCCGAGAGGTCCTCGATCAGGCGCAGGACCAGATAGGTGGAGGCGGCCATCAGGCTCAGCCAGAACACCTGGCCCGAGATCAGGGCGGCGAAGGTGGCGTAGCCCAGCAGCACCGCGACGATGGTCGCCACGGCCGCCATCGCCAGCAGCAGAGAGATGATCGTGCGCGCCGGCGCCCGCGGCAGGTCCGGCGTCCGCTCCTGGCCTCGCGGGCTGAAGCTGACCAGCAGCAGCAGCGCCGCCGCCGCATAGGCCAACGCCACGGCGCAGTCGGCGGCGATGGTCGCCGGAATGCTGGCCCCGACCACATAGTTCAGCCGCTTCAGCAACAGCCCCGCGGCCAGCACCAGGGCGACGCCGACCAGCGCGACGCGGGTCCTCAGGGCCTGGCCATCGGCCACGGCCAGAAGCCGATGTTCTGGATCGGAGTCGGTGGCCAGCGCGCGGCCGAGCGCGATCACGCCAGAGGCCCAGATGGCCGCGATCACCGCCGCGCGGGCCAGGAGATCGGCGTCCGGCGTCAGCAGTCCGCCCCACAGAAGCCCCAGCCGCGCCGCACCCGCGCCCATCACCGTGGCGCCGATATCGGCCACGGCGGTCCAGGCGATCGCCGGGGTCCGCGCCGCCGGTCCCAGGCGCCGGCAGAGCCGCCACCCCAGTCGGCCCGCCAGGATCCGCAACGGGACCAGCAGCAGCGCCGCGGCCAGGGCTCCCAGCACAAGGCCGGCCATGCCGCGCGGCTCGGGCGCGGCCCAGGCGGCGCCGAGGCTGACGCCGACGATCGACCTCAACCGGCCGAGGTCGGAGTCCGCGCTGTCCGCCAGGGCGGTCCAGAAAGCGGGCGACAGGGGCGAGGAGGTCTGTTGCAGCACCCGGTCGCCGAAGCTCTCGCGCCGCCGCTCGGCGATCTGGCTGAAGGTCCGGCTGGCCAGGCTGGCCACCGGCTGGGCCTGGCCGACCTGGGCCAAGAGGGCGCCTCTCTGCGCCTCCAGCTGGGTCTTGTCCTGGGTCTGGGTCCTGGAGAGCCCGCGCGGCCGGTCGAACGGGTATTTCCGCAGACGGGCCTCCACGGCGGCCAGGCGCGCGTCGGCGGCGGCCAACCGTCCGTCGACGGCGGCCTGGATGGCGGCGGCCTGCTGGCCCATGGCGCCCAGGCGGCGGTCGATGGTCGCGCTGGGCAGCTGGTTCTGCAGCTTGGCCAGCAGCTGCCGGTCCGCGGCCAGATCGCTGAAATCGGGCGCGGCCGCGGGCGCCGCGGCCGTCGGCGCAGCGGGAGGGGGAGCTGCTGCCGTCGCCGTCGCCGCCGCCGGCGCGGCGGACGCGCCGGCGACCCAGGCGAGCGCCAAGGCAAGCGCCAGGAGCGCTGGGCGAAGCCGTTTGACGCCGATGTCGAAATCCACCCTGGAGCGCCTCGTCACGGTCTGGCCGCCCCGCCCGCGCTTCAACAGCTCGGAGCGCAAAAGGGTTGCGAATGCAGGCGGTTTGCCGCGTCGGCGCCGCTTTGTCGGCCGTCACGGCCAAGATGCAGCCAACAACTCGGAAATGTGGCGCAGCCGTTACCCCGCGGCCACAATCGTTGGGCATCCAGTCGAAATGAACGCGCACGTCGCTCCTCCGATTCAGCAAGTTCTGGTTGTGGAGGACGACAGGGGACTCCGAGAGGAGATCAGCCTCTGTCTGGAGCAGTACGGCTATGGCGTTCACGCCGTCGGCGATAGCGGGGGCATGGAGGACGTCCTCGCCACCGTGCCGATCGACGTGGTGGTGCTGGACATCATGCTGCCCGACGAGGACGGCCTGGCCATCTGCAAGCGCCTGGCCGGACGCAGCGACGCGGCGATCATCATCGTCAGCGCCCGCGGCGAGGAGGTCGACCGCATCGTGGGGCTTGAGCTGGGCGCGGACGACTACCTCTCCAAGCCCTGTTCTCCGCGCGAGCTGCTGGCGCGGATCCGGGCGGTGCTGCGCCGGCGCGCCGCGACGGCCGGCGAACCGGCGCCGCCCAGCCAGGCGGTCACCTACGGCTTCCAGGGCTATCGCTTCGACCTGACGCGCTGCCAGCTCAGGGCCCCCAACGGCGCGTCCATCGCCCTGACCCGCGGCGAGGCGGTGGTGCTGGGCGTGCTGTTGGACAACGCCCGCCAGGTGATCTCGCGCAGCGCCCTGATCGAACAGGCCAGGGGCGACGACGCCGACATCTACGACCGCACCATCGACGTGCAGATCAGCCGGCTGCGCCGCAAGCTGCAGGGGTCGGCCAGCCGCGAGCTGATCCGGACCATCCGGGGCGCGGGCTACATCCTCGACGCCGCCGTCCAGCGACTGTAGGCGACCCCATTGAAACCCACGCTGCGGCTGCCCTTCCTGGCCCAGGTCCTGATCCTGCTGGCGGTGACGGTCTTCGCCGTCCAGGTGATGACCGTGGTGATGATCGGACTGTTGCCCCGGCCGCGCCCCACCACCTACCGCGCCCGGGACGTGGCGGCCGCCCTGGCCTGGAATGGCGCCGGGCGGCTCGACCCTCGCATGATCCGCTTGGAGCAGGCCTCGGCCCCGGCGCCCGCGAACGATGTCCGCTTCGAAGCGCCCGCCACGCGGCGGATCCTGGCCGAGCTGCTGTCGGTTCCCGAGAGCCGCGTCTGGTTCTCCCTGCAGAACCGTCGGCGGACGCGCGCCATTCTCAACAACGGCCTGAGCTCGCCCTTCGCGCCGCCTCCCCGGCCGGCGGCGGCGCCGAGGACCCAGCGCCCCGGGCGCCCGCCCTGGCTGGGCCCTGGTCCCGCCGCCCCGGCGCCGGCCTCGCCCCAGGCCCGGCTGAAGTTCGAGGAGACCTGGCCGATCTTCGGCTCCTTCACCGCGGCGCTTCAACAGCCCGACGGACGTTGGGTGGTGGTGCATCCCAAGCCCGAGCCGTTCCCGAACGCCGACCAGCGGCGCATCGTCCTTTGGCTGTTCGGCTGCGTCCTGCTGGTCATCCCGATCGCCTACGTCTTCGCCCGCCGGATAACCGCGCCGATCCTGAACTTCGCCCAGGCCGCCGAGGCGCTGGGACGCGACCCGAACGCCCCGCCGTCGGACATCGAGGGGCCGGCCGAGATCGCCCGGGCCGCCAAGGCCTTCAACCTGATGCAGTCGCGGGTGCGCGCCCTGATCGAGGACCGCACCGCCATGCTGGGGGCCATTTCCCACGATCTGAGGACGCCGCTCGCCCGCATCCGCTTCCGCGTGGAACGCGACCCGGTCGCCTCGCGCGCCGCGATCCTGCAGGACCTGAGGCAGATGGAGCAGATGCTCTCGCAGGTGCTGACCTTCGTGCGCGGCGCCTCGGAAGCCAACGAACGGGTGCCGCTGGAGCTGCGCTCGGTGCTGGAGTGCGTGGTCGACGGCGCCTTGCCCCCCGAGCGGGCGCGCCTGGAGGACGGCCCCCCGCTCTACGTCCGAGGCGACCCGCTGGAGCTGACCCGGCTGTTCTCCAATCTGGTGGACAACGCCATCAAGTACGGAAACTCGGCGGTCATCCGCCTGAAGGTCGACGCCGGCGTGGCCATGGTCGAGGTCAGCGACGACGGGCCCGGGCTCAAGCCCGAGGAGCTGGAGAAGGTGTTCGCGCCCTTCTACCGGGCGGACGCCTCGCGCAATTCCGTCCGGGGCGGCGTGGGCCTTGGCCTCAGCGTCGCGCGCTCGATCGCGCGCTCCCACGGCGGCGACGTCAATCTAAGCCCGGGCGAGGGCGGGGGGCTGACCGCGGTGGTCAGCCTGCCGCTGCAGCTGCTGGCGGAAGGCGCCCGCGAGCTTCCAGCGTAGCCGGCGCGCGCGTCCTGGCGGCCAACTCGGCGACGGCTTCGGCCTCGTCCTCGCCCGCCCAGCGATAGCCGACCCCATAGACGGTGCTGATCAGGTGCACCCCGCCATGATCGGCGAATTTCTTGCGCAGGCGGCTGACGTGGGAATCGATGGCGCGGACGCTGACCTCCGCGCCGTCGCGGCCGACCAGTTCGCTGAGCTCCTCGCGGGAGAGTTCGCGGCCGCGGCTCTGCAGGAAGGCGACCAGCAGCGAGATCTCGCTGGAGCTGAGGGTCAGCACCGTTCCGTCCGGCGCCGAGATCTGCCGGCGGCGCAGGTCCCATTCGAAGCCTGAGAAGGCGAAGGTGAATTTCAAGGCCGCGGCCTGGTCGTTCAGGCGGCGGGCCTGGGCGTGCACGCGCGCCAGCAGCTCGCGCATGGACGTGCTCTTGGAGATGTAGTCGTCCGCGCCCAGCTCCAGCGCCACCACCGCGTCGGCCTCATGGCTTCCGTTGCCGACGGCGATGATGCGCAGGCCTTCCCGGCCCGCCATGCGCCGGCAGACCGAGAAGCCGGTCTCGGCGGGCAGTTGCAGGTCGACGAGCAGCACATCGAAGCTGCGGCGCTCGGCCGACGACAGCGCCGTCGATTCGCTGGGCGCGCATTCCGCCTCGATGGCGCTGGTGCGCAGATAGGCTGCGGCGCGGTCGCGCCAGGGCTCGGCGTGCCCCACGATGAGGGCGTTGATGGGCTTGCAGGCATGATGACTGGTCATGCCCCGCCCAATGCTCCCGCATTTGGCCCGTCGTGCTGCGTTTTCGCCCCAATTCGGCGGCGCCGCGTGACAGCGCGGTCGCGCAACCGGCCGAGCATGGCGGAACTGGCAAGATCCAGTGTCAAGCTGACGCAAGACGTTTCTCCAGCATGTGGCTGAAATGAGGTCGCGCAGTTTCGACATATTCCAGACTAAATAAGAGAACATTCAGTCACGATCAGCACAATTTCGTGTCCTGCCTACAACAACGACAGTCGTTGACTGATTTTGACCTGAAATCAGCTTGCCTCACCAAGGCCTTGGCCGCCCAGATTGCTGCGACGTGATGCAGACGGGCGCACCGATGCGTCCGCAAATCGATCGGGCCCACCGGGCCTTGGGAGGGAAAGTATGAAGTCGCACCTTGACCGCGCCTCCGAGCGCGGCGGTTCATCCGCCTATGTCCGTCCGACCAGCCCCCGGGTGCGCGCCTTCGCCGGCGCCAGCGCCTCTGTGCTGGCCCTGTTCGTGGCCTCGGGCGCCAACGCACAGTCCGCGGCCCCGGCGCCCGCCGCGTCCAACGCCCCCTCGGCGGTGGGCGAAGTGGTGGTGACCGGTTCGCGCATCCTGCGGAAGGACTTCACCTCCAACAGCCCGATCGTCACGGTGAACGCCCAGCAGTTCAAGAACACCGCCGACGTCGCCATCGAGAACACGCTCAACAAGCTGCCTCAGTTCGTGCCCGACCAGAACATGACCGGCGAGGCCAACTCCGGCGACGTGCAGCCCACCGGCACGCACACGGTCGGCATCTCCACCGTCAGCCTCAGGGGCTTTGGTCCCAACCGGAACCTGGTCCTGGCGGACGGCCAGCGCCTGATGCCGTCCAACGGCGAGCTGGTGGTCGACATCAACACCATCCCCGCGGCCCTCATCGACCACGTGGAGATCGTCACCGGCGGCGCCTCGGCCGTGTACGGCGCCGACGCGGTGGCCGGCGTGGTGAACTTCATCCTGAAGAAGAACTACCAGGGCATGGACGTCGACGCCCAGTACGGCGTGACCCAGGCCGGCGACGGTCAGCAGTTCGACGTGAGCGCCCTGATGGGAACCAACTTCGCCGAGGACAAGGGCAACATCACCTTCGCGCTCGAGCACTACACCCGCTCGCCCGCCTTGCAGGCGAACCGCTCCTTCTACACCAGGGGCTGGGCCGACCCGAGCGTCGCCAACAACGAGTTCTTCGGCGTGGGCTCGGCCTACCTGCCCAACGCGGCCGATGGCTTCCCGAGCCAGTCGGTGGTGAACTCGATCTTCTCCAAGGCGCCTCCGGGAGCGGTGCCCAACGGCGCCCCGCCGCTCGGGGGGGTGCCGTTCTACTTCAACAACAACGGCACGGTTTACACCGGCCAGTCGGGCTTCGGCGGCAGCAGCGGCGCTTCGGCCGGGCTCTATGCCTACACCGGGCCGATCAACGGCACGAGCGTGGCCTATACCAACGTGCTCGACGCCTACCAGGGCTACACCCAGCAGCAGTCGCTGAAGACCAACCAGACCAACTACTATGTCACCGCGCCGGTCAGCCGCTGGTCGATGTACGGCGCGGCGCACTACGACATCACCCCGGACCTGACGGCCTATATCAAGGGCACCTTCGACTCGACCCACACCTCGACGATCCTGTTCCCGACGCCGTTCATCAGCGGCTGGGGCGTGGACATCCCGTACAATCCGACGACCGACAGCCCCGTGATCCCGGGGACCGCCACCGCCAACCCGACCTATATCGGCCCGGGGTCGGCGGGCGCCCAACATCCGGTCTCCGCCCAGCTGGCCCAGTTGCTGAACTCGCGGCCGAATCCCAACGCGCCCTGGCAGATGGAGATGATCCCTGACCCCAGCGGCTGGATGCCGCCGCGCTCCACGGTGGACGACAACACCGTCTGGCAGTTGACCGCCGGGCTGAAGGGAACCTTGCCCGTCTCGGACTTCACCTGGGAGCTCTACGGATCCCACGGCCAGGCCTCGGACTACACCCTCGGCGAAGGCTATGCCTCGCTCGCCCGCTACCAGGCCCTGATGCAGGCCCCCGACTACGGCGCCGGCGCCAGGATCACCGGCAATCAGGCCGCCCCGAACTACGGCTTCGGCGCGGCGACCGGCGTCTGCACCTCGGGCTTCTACAGCGCCATCTTCGCCGGCGGCTCGCCCTCGACGGACTGCATCAACTCCATCACCGCCCAGCTGCAGAGCCGGACCTTGATGCAGCAGAACGTCGTCGAGTTCGACACCCAGGGCGGCCTGTTCGACCTGCCCGCCGGCCAGGTCAGGCTGTCGCTCGGCGCCGACTATCGCGACGATTCCGACCAGTACACGCCCGACATCCTGCAGAGCACCGCGTCCTTCCTCGACCAGGTCGCCGGGGTCTACCCGACCGCCTATATGAACGCGATGACCTCGGCGCGAGAGGGCTATGGCGAACTGCTCGTGCCGGTGCTGAGCGATCTGCCGTTCGTCAAGCGCTTCGAGCTCGACCTCGGCGCCCGCTACTCGACCTACAAGGCCGTCAACCACGTCGACAACCTGTCCATCACCCCCAAGGGCGGCTGGACCTACAAGATCGAGGGCGACTGGACCATCAACGACTGGGCCCGGCTCCGCGGCGGCTACAACCTCGCGGTCCGTTCGCCCAACGTCGGCGAGTTGTTCCTGGGCCGCCAGGAGGTCTATGCGGCCGGCGCCGCCACGGCGTACGGCGACCCTTGCTCGCTGAACGCCACGGCGCCTTGGGGGGCCAACCCCGCGCTCAACGCCAACGCCGCGTCGACCAAGCTGATCTGCCAGGCGCAGATGGGCGCGGTGGGCGCGAACACCTACTATGGCTCCGTGCAGGCGCCGGGCGCGCCATCGCCCTTCGGCTTCGTCGAACAGGAGGGCAACGCCAACCTGAGGCCGGAAAAGGCGCACACCTGGACGCTGGGCCTGGTGCTGAACTCGCCATGGCATGGGCCTCTGACGAGCCGGCTGCACGCGTCCCTGGACTGGTACAGCATCAAGCTTGACGACGCGATCGAGTTCAATTCGGTCGATAACATCACGGCCGCCTGCTACGATCAGACCGCGACCGACGCCGCCTCGGCCACCGCCATCGCGGCCTCGCCCGAGTGCCAACTGCTCTCCCGCAACCCGGGCACCGGCGCGCAGGACATCACCACGATCCAGTATTCCAACCTGGCGACGGTCAAGACCCAGGGCCTGGACCTGGACATCGACTGGGGGGCCCGGCTGGACGACATCGTGGCGGGGGCGCCGGGCTCGGTGCAGCTGAACGTCCTGGCCAACTACCTGCTCGACTTCGAAACCCAGTCCCAGCCGGGCGCGGCCTGGCAGGATTGGGCGGGCACCTTCGGCCCGACCCTGACGGGTCTGGACGCCGGGGCCTTCCGGTTCAGGACCAACACGACCCTGACCTACATGGTCGGTCCAGCGTCGATCGGCATCACCTGGCGCTACCTGCCGCACATGCATGGGGTCAGCTGGGTGGGACCTGGCCCCTGCACCGGCACCGACACGGCCGCCGCCGGCTGTACGGTGGACACTCCGGCGCACCACGAGTTCGACCTGGCGGCCACCTGGACCCTCGAGAAGAACTATGTGCTGCGCTTCGGCGTCAACAACCTGTTCAACTCCGATCCGCCCATCACCGGCGCCACGACCGCCAATGGAGCCTTCGCCCTGGCTTCGGACGGTCAGGGGTCCACCAACGAAGGTCTCTACGACGCCCTGGGCCGGGCCTTCTACGTCGGCATCGACGCCAAGTTCTAGGCGCCGGGTCCGCAAGGAACGCATCTGGGCGGGCCGCGAGGCCCGCCCTTTTGCTGTCCGGCGAAGCGAGACGAACGGTCAGTCGAAGAAGGCGATGGTGCGGATCTCGTGCGACAGGCGCGTCGGGGCGTCAGGCCGAGAGGTCGGATCCACGAAGGCGGTGTGGGCGGCCAGGTGCGGCCGCTCCATGGCGCTGTCGTAGATCTTGAAGGCCAGCACTTCGCTGGGCCGCATCATCGGGTAGTAGAACCAGCGCTGGCCTGGGTTGTAGGCCAGGTTGAAGCCGGCGTAGGGCGTCTTCTGGTCGCCTTCCTTGTGGCCGATGATGGTGCGGACAAGATCGTCGCGCGAGACGCTCGAGGCGTCGCAGACCGCCAGCGGCATCCGCTCCACCGGACGGATCGGGCGCCACAGGTTCATATTGACCATGCGCTTGCCGAGCAGCCGCTCGGCGTCGTCCGGGCGCAGGGCGCGCACCCAGGTCTCGACGCTGGGCCCGTCGAAATCCACATGGGCGTTGTTGGCCGGCTCGATCCCTTCCTCGCGCACTTCGCTGCGCACCAGGTCGAGGAAGGCGATGACCTCGCTGGCTCCGGTCAGTTCGCGCACGATGCGCTGGGCCTCGGGGTAGTAGCGCTGCTCCACCTGGGCGTGGTCCAGGAAATCGATGTCGAAGGGCGCCTCGACCAGGGTGAAGCCGTTGGCCTCGAGGCTCAGCGGCTCGGTGGTGGCGCGTGCGTTGGTGATGCGGACGGTCTTGGGGATCAGCTGGAAGGTCGAGCTCTCATGATCGTCGGTGTGCAGCACCGCGCCGGCGCTGGCCGGGTCGGTGAAACGGATCACCGCCTCGACGAAGGGATCGGCCTCGGTCTGCGAGGAACGGGTCAGGGTCATGCTCATGGGCGATCTCGACGCTGCGACTGACAACGCTCGCCATAAAGCACGCTTCCGCCCGCGCGTCAGGCGCGGTGGCGCGCAGGAGCGGAAGGTTTTGGAGGAGGGGCGGGGCGCCGGTTGGATGCGATCAAGCCCCGCGCAGGCTCCAGCCCGCGCGGGACCCGATCGGATTGGCCGCCTCGACGGCGCCGGCCCTAGTTGAGCCGTTCGAGCTGGCCGCGGATCTCGCCGCCCGGATTGGCCTGGGTATGGACGTTGAAATACCACTTGCCGGCCAGGAGGTCGGCTTCCTGTGCGGGGGTCAGGATGGCGGTGCCGGAGATGGGCGTGGTGGGATCCTTCACCACCACCACCGGCGGGCCGTTGGCGCCGGGGGCGGCCGGGCCATGGAAGTGCGCCATGGTGGGGGGCCCGCTCAGGCCGGAGTAGTTGGCACGATAGACAAACACCCTCTCGACGGTCTCGAGCTCGGCCGACAGTTCGCCCTTGCCCTGGCTCGAGTTGGCCGGAACTTCAGAGGCGCCCGTGAGCGTCGCGCTGAAGTGCACGATCTCGGCCTGGGCCGCACCGGCGGAAAGAAGGATGGCGACTGCCGCCGCTGTGGCGAACTTGTGGATCATTGAGCTCCTCCCAAAGAGATGGACGACCGCAGCCGTCCCGCGCCAAGTTTAGGCCGTGGACGGCCGCGCTTCCAGTGACGCCTTATAGGATCAATTGACGCTGTCAAAGATCATTGGTCCCTGGGCGCGGTCTCCTTGTCAAATGCGGCCTGCTGCTCGGGCGAGAGCGTGGCGTAGAAGGTCTTGAGCGCGGCGCCGCGGCGCTCAAGCTCGTCCAGATCGGCCTTCATGGCGGCGATGGAGAGATCCACCCGCTGGGGGGCATGCAGACCGGGCATCATCTGGGCGGCGCTGCGGGCGCGCGCCGCATCCTGGGGATCGGGCTCGCTGGCGCTCTGGAAGGCGTTCCAGGCTTCCTCCTGGGAGGCGCTGAGGTTCAGCTCGTCATGCAGGCGGTGAAGATCGGGAGCCCGTGACCGGGCCACGGCGGTCGAGGCCAGGGTCATGGCGGCGGCGAGACAGCACAGAGCAACGGGGCGGATAGATTTCATCACTGCAAACCTGCGTAAAATCATGCCTTTAGCGCGATGGCCTCTTTTCGAGCGGCGGCTTGGCTATTACATCCTTTCTAGGGCGACTGGAATGGTGGAGGTCGAAATGAACAGACTTCTCGGAGTCATCTCGGCCGCGGCCCTGCTGGCGGCGCCTCTGGCCGCGGCGGCCCAGGGCCACGGGGGTCACGGCGGCGGCTCCGGCCACTGGGGTGGCGGCGGTCATTGGAGCGGCGGCGGCTCCGGCCACTGGGGTGGCGGCGGTCATCGGAGCGGCGACGCCGGTCACTGGGGTGGCGGCGGTCATTGGAGCGGCGGTGGCGGCGGCCACTGGGGTGGCGGCGGATACCACGGCTTTCGCGACCATTACGGCTATGGCGGCGACTACTTCATCGGCGGCCTGGGGCTTGGCCTCGCCCTGGGGGCCTACCCTTGGTACTACTACGGCGGGCTTGGCTATTACGACGGCGACTACGGCCCAGCCTATTACGGCGATCCGGCCTACGACGACTATGACGTCCCCCCGCCGCCGCCCGAGACGGACGCGCCCGCGGCCTCCGGCTCGTCTGGGCAGGCCTGCGGCGCCTGGAGCTGGCGGGCGGATCAGAACCGCTACGTGTGGGTCCCCAGCGCCTGCGGAGCGGCGGCCGCGCCGGCGGCCAAGGGGTCTTGACGCTTCGGCCCTAGTGTCCCGGTTGCGAAGTTCGCAAGCGCGAATTGCGGCCTCGAGCGAACTTCGGAACCGTTCGGGACACTAGCAAGTGTATGTTTCCAGTGCGGTTTACGAATCTGAAGTTCGCGTCAGCGCGGCCGCAATCATCTTGCGAACTTCAGATTCTCCACACTAGGCTTGGCCCGTCAGTTCACGGCGGACCAGCCCAGCCGCCTGGCTCAGGGCCCGCAGCTTGCCGTAGGCGGAGGCCCTCGGCAGGTACTTCATGCCGCAGTCGGGCGCCGGCATCAGCCGATCGGGCGCCAGCACCTTCAGGCCCGAGCGGATCCGCGCGGCGACGGTTTCGGCCGTCTCGACCTCGGCGGTCGACAGGTCCAGCACCCCCAGCATCACGGTCTTGCCGCCGAGCGCGCGCAGGACATCCAGGTCGAGCGCGGGCTGGGCCGCCTCGATGGAGATCTGGTCCAGCGTGCTGGCCGCCAGCTCCTCCAGGAACGGATAGGCGGCGGGCTTCTGGTCGGGCACCACGAAGCCGTAGCCGAAGCACAGATGCGCCGCGCGCTGGACGGTGACGCCGGCGAACGCCCGGTCGATGGCCTTGACCGCGTGGCGCCGGGCGGCGGCGGGGTCGGCTCTGAGCCAGGGCTCGTCGATCTGGATGACGTCGGCCCCCGCGGCCTGAAGGTCCCTGGCTTCGGCGTTGACCGCGTCGGCGAAGGCCATGATCAGGGCTTCCCGGTCGCCATAGACCTCGTCCACGCACTGCAGCGCCAGGGTGAAGGGACCGGGCAGGGTGATCCGGGTGCGGCGGCGGGCATGGCGGCGCAGGAAGCGCATGTCCTCGACTTCCACCGGCCGGGTGCGCCGGATGGGGCCGGTCACGCGGGGCGCCTGGATGAGCCGGCCCGGCCGCGCCTCGACGGTTCCCGGCCTGGACGGGTCCAGGCCCGCCAGCGCCAGGACGAAGTGATTGGAATAGCTTTCGCGTCGGATCTCGCCGTCGGTGACGATGTCGACGCCGGCGCGCTCCATGTCGTCGATGGCCAGGCGGGTGGCGTCGTCCTGGGCCTGGGCGAGGACCTCGGGCGTGGGCCGCCAGATGTCGGCCGCATCCACCCGCGGCACGTTGTGGCCCCTCAGGCGGTCCTTGTCGACCAGCCAGTCGGGCTGCGGGTAGCTGCCGACCACGGAGGTCGGCAGGAGGGCGGGAAGTGGCGAGGGCTCTGGCATGCGCCGACTATTAACACGCCGGCCGGCCTTGCGGCCGGCCGGCGGTTTCCCCTGGGGAGGGAACCTGGAACCTCAGAAGCGACGGGTCAGATCGACGCCCCAGCGCCGCGGCAAGGCCTTGAACACGAACCCGCCCGGCGAATACTCGGCGTTGTAGATGTCGTTGTTCAGGTTCTTGGCCCAGAAGATCAGCGACCAGTCCTTGCTCTCGAATCCCGCGCGCAGGTCGACCAGGCTGACGGGATTGCGCGAGAACACCGGCGGCGCGCCGTTGGTCACCACGTTCGGATCGGACTCCCAGAAGTAGGTCGGGCCGGTCAGGCTGTAGTCGAGCCGCACCAGGCCGTGCAACGACGCCGTCAGCTGCGGCTCGTACTGGATGCCGAGGTTGAAGGTGTACTTCGAAACCAGCGGCGCCTGCTCGCCGATGCGGAAGTCGTATTGCGGGAAGCTGTCGTGGTAGTACTTGGTGACCTTGCTGTCGGTATAGCCGAAGCCCGCGTCCACCGAGATGTCGTGGGTCAGCTGGGCGGTCGCATCGAAATCGAAGCCCTCATAGCGGACCTCGGGAATATTGCCGAGGTTCTGGGTCGAGTTCGAAGCGAGATAGACGAAGAAGTAGCCGTTCTTCGAATAGGTCAGATAGGCCGAGCCGTTCAGGGTCAGGCGGCCGTCCAGCAGCCGGCTCTTGAAGCCCGCCTCGTAGCTCTCGTCGTGCTCGGCCTTGAACACGTCGCCGACGCCGGCGAAGCCGCCCGCCGCCGCCGCCGTCGCCACCCCCGTCTGGTTGAAGCCGCCGCTGCGGAAGCCGCGGCTGTAGCTGGTGTACAGGGTCAGGTCGCTGCTGGGCGTGTACTTCAGGATGAATTGCGGCTGCCAGCCCTCGAAGGTGTGCTCCCGCTCCTGTCCGGTCACCGACGGAATGCCGAACGCGTCCAGGAACGGCTGGGGCGTGTCGGTGATGTTCTTCCGCTGGTCCTGGTCGAAGCGGACGTTGGCCGACAGTTCGAGCTGCTGGGTCAGGCTGTAGGACGTGTCCAGATAGCCGGCCCAGGCGAAGTTGTGCTGCTCGTCCGCCAGGAAGCTGTACTGCGGGTGCAGGCTCGACGAGAACAGGGGAAACGCCTGTTCGGGCGTGGTGGGCGTATGGAACGTCGCCTGCACGCCGTTGCCGGTATCCCATTCGTTGCCGGTCGAGATGAACCGCTGGGTGCCGTAGATCTCGGCGCCCGCGATCCAGCGGAATCTCCGGTCGGACGGCGAGGTGAAGCGGAACTCCTGCGTCAGGGTCCGCACCCGCAGGAACAGGCTCTGGTTCTGGTCAAAGCCGTAGAACAGATGCAGGAGGGACTGGTCGATCGGCAGGAAGTCGAAGGAATCGCCGGTGTAGAGTTCCTTGGTGAGATTGTAGCCGGAGATGGACGTGAAGGTGCCGGCGTCGGTCTTGTAATCCATCTTCAGGGACGCGTCGTAGATCGCCCTGTGGTTGACGCCGGGGTTGTTCACCTGAACCGGCAAGGACGCGTTGTTCACGTCCGGCGTCTGGAATTTCGACCAGTCTGGAAGCGGCGGGCCGGGATTGAAGTCGAGGCCCGGGTAGTAGACGATGTTGTAGTAGAAGGCGCGCGTCCACACGCGGTCGGCCGACAGTCTCAGGTCGGCCGAGAACTTGTCGTCCGGCTTCCAGACGAATCTCAGGCGGCCGTTCAGGTCCTCCCAGGGGTCCGCCGACTGGTTCAGATAGGTGTTCTGGATGTAGCCGTCGGTCTTCTCGTAGGAGAGGTCGGCCCGCATCCCCAGCGTGTCGGTGAGCGGTCCGCTGATCGAGGCCTGGCCCTTGCCGCCGGGACCGGAATCGTAGCCGGCCAGCAACTTGCCCTCCCAGGTGGGGCCCGGCGCCTTGGTGGTGATCAGTATGGCGCCGCCAATGGCGTTGCGGCCGTAGAGCGCGCCCTGCGGGCCCTTCAGCACTTCGATCTGCTGGATGTCGACCAGGTCCTGGTTGAACTGTTCCGGCTGGGTCTCGGGCACGCCGTCGACGATCACCGCCACGGAGGGCGAGGAGTTGCGCGCCTGGGAGATGCCGCGGATGACCACGAAGGAGGTGCCGACGTTCTGGGTCTCCACCAGGGTGACGTTCGGCGTCGCCTGGATGAAGTCGCGGGGCATCTCGATCCCCTTGGCCTGGATCTTCTGGGCCGTGAAGGCGGTGACCTGGGCGGGGACCTTCTCGAGATCTTCCTGGCGCTGGCGGGCAGTGACGATCACCTCGCCGACCTGGGAAGGTTGCGACGACGAGGCCGCCGCGGAGGCGCCGCCGCTGGCCTGGGCTTGCGCGAAGCCGGAGCTCGCCAGGGCTGCGACGCCCGCCGCCGAGCACAGCACCGCACGCAAAGTCGAATTGGATGCCTTCATGGCTTGTCCCCCCTGATTTCTGGGAGGAAGACTAGCCTTCGACCGGTCCGGGACTAGGTCAGTAGTTCAACCCTAACTGGCGCTCATAGCTCAGCAGAAGCTATCGGCCGCGATAGGGGTAACAAAGCTACCCGGCAGGGACAGAGCTCCACGCCTTGTCCACTGGCGGAGGCGGCCTTATTCGATAGAGGAACCGTAACCACTTCGGAGGGAAGCCCGATGGGCGTCCAGGCAAGTCTCCCCAGCCGTCTTCACCACACGGCCTATGTCTCCAAGGATCTGGAGGCCACCCGCAAGTTCTACGAGGACGTGATCGGCCTGCCGCTGATGGCGACCTGGTGCGAGTCCGACGAGCTGTTCGGCAAGGAGCGCACCTACTGCCACTGCTTCTTCGGTCTCGCGGACGGCGGCGCCCTGGCCTTCTTCCAGTTCGCCGACCCGGGCGACCAGGCCGAGTTCGGCCCCCAGATGCCGGCCTCGCCCTTCCACCACATCGCGCTGAACGTCGACACCGAGACCCAGAAGGGGATCGAGGAGCGGATCAAGGCGGCAGGCTACAAGGCGCCGGACACCTACGTCCTCGAGCACGGCTATTGCCGCTCGGTCTATGTGACCGATCCCAACGGCATGATCGTGGAGTTCACCAACGACGCGCCTCAGGTCGAGGAGATCAACAAGGCCCGCCGCGCCGACGCCCACACCGAGCTGAAGCGGTGGCTGGCGGGGGATCACCGGTCCAACAACACCTATCGCTGACCTCGTCGGGAGCGCGTTGCGCAAAAAGTGGATACCGGTTCTACGGTCACAGCGCGCTCGCATGCTTGAGTCTGGACCGGGACGAGATCAGTCTGCGGCTGATCTCCTCCTACTCTAGGGGGCGATCTACCAAGGGGGGAAACCATGGGAATACGAATGTGGGGCGCGCTGGCCTTGGCCGGCGCGGCCGGTCTGGCCGCGCCGGCGGCGGCCGACACCTGGAGCGCGGCCTATACCGGCACCATCGTCGCCACCTATGCCGACGGCCACTCGGTGAAGGTGTTCACCAATCCGGACCATACCTTCGTCATCCGTCCTGCCACGGGCGATCCCCTGAGCGGCACTTGGCAGGATGAGGGTGCGCAGACCTGCTTCACCATCACCGCCCCGGCCGCCGCCGCCGGGGGCGCGCCGACCTGCATCGCCGACAAGGCCTATCAGGTGGGCGACAGCTTCGACGGCAAGGACGGCACCGGCGCCTTCCACGCGGTGATCGACGCCGGCCGCTGAGGCCGCCCGATCCCGGCATCGCCGCAAGGCAAAAGGGCGGGCCGCTTTCGCGACCCGCCCTGATTTCTGCCGTGAAGTCCTTCGCTTAGAAGGTCTTCTTGATGGTGAACGACCATCCGCGCGGCATCGCCGGCTGGCCATTCACATAGCCGGCCGAGGAGTGCAGGTCGAACAGGGTCAGGTAGTAGAGCTTGTTGGTGAAATTGGTGACTTCCAGCCAGCTCGACCAGCCGCCCGTCGGCGCCCGATAGGTGAGGCGGGCGTTGAACACCGTGTAGCCCGCGATCTGGTTCCAGGCCGGATCGTTGATCGGGTTGGCGAACTCCGACGACTGGTAGCTGGCGTCGATGCGCGGCGTCAGGGTTCCGTGTTCGCCGAGATCGAAGGCGTACTGGGCCCCCAGGCTCCACTTCCACTTGGGCGTATACGGCGTCGTCATGTTGAGCGAGATGCCGGTGGCCGCCGCGTTGGCGATCTGGGTGTACTTGAAGTCCAGGTAGCTCAGGGAGCCGTCGATCTCCAGGCCGGGCAGCGGATGGATCTCGGTCTCGGCCTCGAAGCCGCTCACGTGGGCGCTGCCGACGTTTGCCGGAAGGGCGCACGGGATGGTCGGATCTCCGCCGCTCTGCGCCGGACAGGAGCTCAAGGTCAGCTGGATGTTGTTGTAGTCGTTGTAGAACCCGGCGAGGTTCAGCCGCATCCTGTGATCCAGCAGGAACATCTTCAGGCCGCCTTCGTAGGCGGTCAGGGTCTCGGGTCCGAAGGCGACGGCCTGGGTCGGGACGAACGGACGCGGGTCCACGCCGCCGCCCTTGTAGCCCGTGGCGGTGTCCACATAGGCCATGATGTCGGGCGTGAACTGGTACTGCAGGGCCACCCGGTAGTCGGTGCGGGTGCCGTGGAAGGAGGCCGTGGTGCCGTTCAGGCCGTACACCGCGCCGTTGTAGCCGACCGGGCTGGTGACGACCGTGCCGTCCGCGTTATGCCGGAAGAAGGTGTAGGACTTGTTCTCGTCCGAGTAGCGGATGCCGGCGGACAGATCGAGGTTCTTCACGACGTGCCAGGTGGCGTCGCCGTAGAGGGCCTTGGTGTCGGCGGGCGTCTGGTCGGGACCGTGCTCGAAGTCGAAGCCGACCCAGGGCAGGCCCACGCGCGCGTTCAGGCCGCCGCTCTGCGAGAGGTAGAAGCCGCCGACGGTGTAGTCGAGCACCGACCCGAAGTTGCCGTTCAGGCGGAATTCCTGGGTCAGGTCGTGGTGGACCTGGCGCTGCAGCAGGATCTCGACCCCGATCGGGGAGGCGTCGGTCTGCTCGGCGAACTGGTTCTCGTAGTAACGCACCGAGGTGATCGACGTCAGCGACAGGTTGTCGGCGAGCTTGTAGTTGATCTCGCCGTTTACGCCGCCGCCCTTGAAGTGATTGATCGGCGGCACGACGATCGGCGAATAGGGGTCGCAGCCGAAGATCACCGAACAGGCGTTCGAGGTGTAGGTGCCGTAGCTCGAATACGGATTGCCGGGGATGAACTGGGGCCCGAAGAACACCGGGGCGCCGTTGACGCCCGGGGTGTAGACGCTCTGGAACGGCAGATCGAGCGCGCCGGGCGCGACCTTGACCAGGGTGTTGGCCTGCACGCCGGAGTGGTCGTTGGTGAAGTCGGCGGCCAGGTTGACCTCGAGGCGTTCGGTGGGAAGCCAACGGATGGCGATCCGGCCGGCGGCGAGGGCCTGCGAGCCGTCGTGGCCCAGAACGCAGCCGTCGCCCACCTCCAGGCTCTTCAGGTTCGAGCCCGGATGCTTGCAGGCGTAGTCGTAGCGGGTGACGTAGCCGTCGTGGTTCTCGGTCGCCGCCGAGAGGCGCACGAACAGCTTGTCGGGCACGACCGTGAAGTCGGCCGCGCCGCGGGCGTTCAGCTTGTTGAAGCTGCCGTAGGTGCCCTCGAGGTAGCCGCCGTCGTTGCCGTTCGGCTTCTGGCTGTAGAGCTTGATGGCGCCGCCGATGGAGTTCTTGCCGGCCAGCGTGCCCTGCGGGCCGCGCAGGATCTCGACCCGGTCAAGGTCGAGCAGATCCAGCAGCGAGCCGGTGAGGGTGGGGTAGTAGACGTCGTCGACGTAGATGCCGACGCCCGGCTCCAGGGCCAGGTTGAAGTCGGTCTGGCCGATGCCGCGGATGAAGGCGACCATCGAGGAGCCGAAGGCCGCGCCGTTCGGGGCGAGGGTCACGTTCGGCGCCTGGGCGGTGACGTCGGCCAGGCTGGTCTGGTTGCGCTGTTCCAGCATCTGGGCGTTCACCGCCGTGATGGCGATCGGGGTCTTTTCCAGGCTCTGTTCGCGGAACTGAGCGGTGACCACCACTTCGCCGACGGTGTTGCCGGAGTTGTTGGCCGGAGCCGGCGCGTTCTGGGCGTAGGCCGCAGATCCGAAAGCGGCCAAGGCCGCAGCCGCGATCGGCGCAGCCGAACGCAACAGACGCGTGCGCGTAGAAGCGCGGTAATCCTTCATGTTTCCATTCCCCTTCTTTGTCACCGCGCCTACGTGGCGCAGCGCGGCCGTCGCTGCCTGTTGCAGCGATCGAGGATTGAGGGGGTGGAAAGACGCCGACCTGTTACTGGGCTGTAATCTTGAAAACGCCCGTCGCCCCCCGACTCCAAAGCCGAATCACAGTTTCCGGGCGATCGAGAACTTAGCCAGTTGCCCAGTTATGCTAGCATAATATCTGCTAGGATGGGGGAACCTAACGATTGACTTAGTCAACCAACGTTGCGCCGCAAATGCAAGCCGAAATTCGCCCGCGACGACCTGGGTCTGGTTATCCGGGCGCCGGCACTACCAGCATTAGGTTCTCCCTGGTGAGGCGGGAACCGCTCGGCTAAGGCCCCTGCCGACGCGAGTAGGCCTCCCGTGAAAGACAAGATCATCATCACCTGTGCGGTGACAGGCGCTTCGCCTGCGCCCAACCACCCCAGCTTCCCCAGGTCGAACGAGGAGGTCGCCAACGCGGCCCTCGAGGCGGGGGAGGCGGGCGCCTCGATCATCCACGTGCATGTGCGCAAGCCCGACGGCCGCCCCTCGACGGACCTGGACGACTACACCGAGGTCTACAATCGCATCCGCCAGAAGAACAACGAGCTGATCATCAACCTGACCACCGGGCCGGGCTGCAATTGGATGCAGAGCGACGAGGATCCGGCCATGCCGGGGCCGGGCGCGATGATGTTCACCGCCGAGCGGCGGCTGGAGCACATCGAGGCCCTGAGGCCCGAGCTCTGCACGCTCGACATCTGCACGATGCAGATCTTCGGCACCGTGGCCATCAACACCAAGAAGATGATCACCACCATGGGCCATATGATCCGCGACTGCGGGGTCAAGCCCGAGATCGAATGCTTCGACACCGGCGACCTGGTGTTCGCCGAGGACCTGATCGCCGAGGGCGCCCTGGACGGCCCCGGCATGTATTCGATCGTCATGGGCGCCAAGTACGGCATCCACGCCACCCCCGAGGCGATGATCTACTGCAAGAACAACCTGCCTCCGGGCGCGGTCTGGCAGGGCTTCGGCGTCAGCCGGCACACCTGGCCGATGGCGGCCCAGTCGGTGATCCTGGGCGGCAACGTCCGCACCGGCTTCGAGGACTCCACCTATCTGGGCAAGGGCAAGCAGGCGAAGAGCAACGCCGACATGGTGGTGCAGGCCGTCGAGCTGGTGGAGCGCCTGGGTTCGCGGCCCGCGACCCCAGGCGAGGCGCGCCAGGCCCTGGGCTTGCCCAACTAGCCGGCGGTCCCGCCGCCTGAAACCCGGCCTCGCTCCAAAGGACGCGGCCAAGCTTCGCCCGCCTCGCGCGGGCTTGTATGAAAAGCTCCGCGCGGACGCAGCCCCAAGGGACGCGCCGCCGGGGCGGAGATGTGAGAGGAAGAAGACATGAGTCAACGCAGCCTGGAAGATCTGCTCAAGACCGCCAAGAACCCGGTCGAGTATCTCCGCAATTCGCAAGCCGGCCCGAACGTCTACCCGGGCGTCCAGCCGGAATACACCAACTGGCGCGACGAGCAGCAGGCCTGGCAGAAGACCGCCGTGCTGTTCAACCAGTCCTACCACATGGCGGACCTCGCCGTGGAAGGGCCGGACGCCTTCAAGCTGCTCAACTACCTGGGCGTCAACAGCTTCGCCGGCTACCAGCCGGGCAAGGCCAAGCAGTTCGTGCCGGTCACGCCGGAAGGCTACGTCATCGGCGACGTGATCCTGTTCTATCTGGGCGAGAACACCTTCAACCTGGTGGGCCGCGCTCCGGTGCTGGAGTGGATCACCTTCCACGCCGAGACCGGCAAGTGGGATGTGAAGGTCACGCTGGACCAGCGCACCGCGCTGCGCACCGACGGGCGGCGCAAGGTGTACCGCTACCAGGTGCAGGGTCCCAACGCGATGGCGATCATCGAGAAGGCCATCGGCTCCAAGCCCCAGGACCTGAAGTTCTTCAACATGACCACCCTGACCATCGCGGGCAAGACGGTCGGGGCGCTGCGCCACGGCATGTCGGGCCAGCCCGGCTGGGAGCTCTACGGCCCCTGGGACGATGGTCCGGCGGTGCACGAGGCCATCGTCAGGGCCGGCGAGGAGTTCGGCCTGCGCCTGGTCGGCGGCCGGGCCTATTCCTCCAACACCCTGGAGTCGGGCTGGGTCCCGTCGCCGCTGCCGGCGGTCTATTCGGGCGAGGGAACCAAGGCCTATCGCGAGTGGCTGGGCGAGAACAGCTACGAAGCCCGCGCCTCGCTGGGCGGCAGCTTCGAATCCCAGAACATCGAGGACTACTACTTCACCCCCTGGGACCTGCAGTACGGCGGCTTCGTGAAGTTCGACCACGACTTCGTCGGCCGCGAGGCCCTGGAGAAGAAGGCGGGCGACCATCACCGTCACAAGGTCACCCTGGCCCTGAACGACGAGGACGTGACCAAGGTCATCGCCTCCCAGTTCAAGAAGGAAGGCCGCGGCAAGTTCATCGAGTTCCCGTCGGCGGTGTACTCCATGCACCCGTTCGACAAGGTGCTGCACGGCGACAAGACCGTCGGGGTCTCGACCTGGATCGGCTACTCCTCCAACGAGGGCAAGATGCTGACCCTGGCCGTGCTCGACGACGAGTTCGCCGATCCGGGCCGCGAGGTCTCGCTGATCTGGGGCGAATCCGGCGGCGGCTCCAAGAAGCCGACCGTCGAGCGGCACGTGCAGATGGAGATCCGGGCCATCGTCAGCCCGGTGCCGTACGTGGAGACGGTGCGCACCTCCTACGCGCCGGGCGGCTGGCGCGCCCACGGCTGAGGCCGCTGCGGAGGGCTCTGGGGCGCGATCGGCGCGCCTTAGAGCTTCGCAGCTCAAGCCTTTGATTGTAGTGCATTGACCGGCGGGCGGATGGCTGCATCCGTCCGCCGGATTGCATTCGGCGCGCAGCCCGGCCGCCCGCGACGAGGCGGAGGGCGGTGCGCTTCGGGAGGTGAGACATGGCCGACGGCGTGTACGACTACATCATCGTGGGGGCCGGCAGCGCCGGCTGCGTGCTGGCCAACCGGCTCTCGGCCGACCCTGGGACCCGCGTTCTCCTGCTGGAAGCCGGCGGCGACGACCGGCCGCTGCATAACCTCAAGCAGTTCTGGTCGAACATGATGGTCCAGACGCCCATCGGCTTCGGCAAGACGCTGAACGATCCCAAGGTCAACTGGCTCTACGAGACCGAGGAGGACAAGGGCTCGGGCGGGCGCAGGCACAAGTGGCCCAAGGGCAAGGTGCTGGGCGGCTCCTCCTCGATCAACGGCCTGCTCTACATCCGCGGCCAGGCGGCCGACTACGACGGCTGGCGCCAGATGGGCTGCGAAGGCTGGTCCTACCAGGACGTGCTGCCCTATTTCCGGCGCTCCGAGCACCAGGAGCGGGGCGCCAGCGAGTTCCACGGCGAGGGCGGGCCGCTCAACGTCTCGGACATGACCGAGCAGCATCCGATCTCGGGCGCGCTGCTGGAAGCGGCGGTCGAGGCCGGCATCCCGCGCTCGGACGACATCAACGCCCGACACCAGGAGGGCGTCACCTGGTTCCAGTTCACCATCAAGAACGGCCAGCGCCATTCCACCGCCGTGGGCTATCTGCACCCGGTGATGGGTCGGCCGAACCTCACGGTCGAGACCGAGGCCCAGGCCACCCGTATCCTGTTCGAGGGCAAGAAGGCGGTGGGGGTGGAGTTCCTCCAGCGCGGCGAGAAGCGCACCGCCAGGACTCAGGGCGAGGTGATCCTGGCCGCCGGCGCGGTGGCCTCGCCCCAGCTCCTGGAAGTCTCCGGCGTGGGGCAGGGCGCCGTCGTGCAGAGCCTCGGCGTGCCGCTGGTGCACGAGCTGAAGGGCGTGGGCGAGAACCTGCAGGACCACTTCATGATCGGCTGCCAATGGCGGCTGAAGCCCGACTGCGTGGCGGTGAACCAGCTCAGCCGCGGGCCGCGCCTGCTGGGCGAGATGGTGAAGTACGCCGTGGCCAGGAAGGGCCTGCTCAGCTTCGCGGTCGCCCACATCGTGGCGTTTTGCAAGTCAAGACCCGATCTCGCAGATCCGGACCTGCAGTTCCACATGATGGCCGCGTCCATGGACCTGGACATCCTGGGCAAGACCCAGGCCCTGGTGCTGGAGAAGGAGCCGGGCCTCACCTGCACGCCCTGTCAGCTGCGTCCGGAATCGCGCGGGACCATCCACGCCAAGTCGCCCGACGCCCTGGTCTATCCGACCATCGTGCCCAACTACCTGGCCGATCCCATCGACCAGCAGGCGGCCATCGCGGGCCTCGACTGGGCCCAGAAGATCATGAGCCAGCCGGCGATCACGCCCTATCTGGCCAATCCGGGCCCGCCGCCGTGGTCGTTCCTGGGCGAGGGCGACCAGGCCAAGCTGACCTACGCCGGCATCGCCGGCGCGACGCTCTACCACGCGGTCGGCACCTGCAAGATGGGCCACGACCCCATGGCGGTGGTCGACCCGCAGCTGCGCGTGCACGGCGTTCAGGGCCTGCGCGTGGTGGACGCCTCGATCATGCCGCGCATCTCGTCGGGCAACACCAACGCCCCGACCATCATGATCGCCGAGAAGGCGGCCGACATGATCCTGGGCAGGCCGGCGGCGGTGGCGGCGTAGGGGCGTCGGTTCGGGGCCAGTTGCGGACGTTGGATTGGCTCCAGGAACAGGACATTCCTTGGCGGCAAGCTTGCCGGCGCGGGTCCGAGGCGGGCGGCTATGCCGGCATTCCCGTCAAAGGGGAGCGTGATGGTCACGAAAGAGCGACCTGCAAGACCCGTCGCTCGACCGCCCTGGCCAAGTGGCGATCGCTCCTGGCCTGAAGCTTGCCGGGGAAGGGGAGAACTCCACCAATCGGAGACGAGTTGCGACTGAACTGACAGCACCGTCCGCTGCGCTCGCCGGGAAGCGATCTCCTCGCGCCAGCGCAACACCGGCTCCGGCAGGTCGCCGTCGCGTCGCGGGTGAGGGGGTCGGCTTCGGCGCCTATCTGCTGACCGCTATGCTGGCTTGAATATTCGATGGACGGATCGGCATGACCGGAGCCTTGGCCACGACCAGTTTGACCCAGAGGGCGTCGCCGCTCCTGAAATAAGACGTCTCGTTCGCCTTGCGCAATGCGTCCAGGCTGCCCTGTTCCGTTCCGGAGGCTGCGTTGGTGAAACCCGGCAGCTCGAATATGACCCATGAGCCCAGGTCCATTTCACTCATACTGAGAGAGACTTTCGGCCTTTCGGTTTTGACCTGGATCTCGGAGCCGGCGCGCACGGTGCTCTGGTCGGCCGTGATGTGAAATTCCTTGCCATTGCGAACCAGCACGATCGGCGCTTCCGGAGCGGCCCGAGCCGCCGGAGGGGGCGGACCGGTCGGACGGACGTATCCGAAGTTGAATCCCCCTCTTCCTGTTCCCGCCCCTTGAGACAGGGCCGTTAATTGACCCGTCCGGAAAAACAGGCGGCCGACATCACCCGTACACACAGAGGCGTTCCAGGTGGGATGAATCGTGCAGGTGTCGTCAGTGACGACGCTGTCGTTCTCGCCGTCGTTGAGCAGGATGTAGGAATCAGGGATGCCGGTCACCGAACCGTCCAGGTCGTGGATCGACAGGGTCCGATAAGCCGAGCCACCCCGGTTGTCGTTGTCGAACCTGGGATCGATCTTCGGAAAATACACCGGCTTGGCATTGACGAATTTCGCACCCTTGACGGTGCTTTCGGTACTGACCCCCGCGCTCGTGAACAACAGATAGGACAGCGCTCCCGTCTTCCGCCTGGCGTTGTCCTGGTAATTCACGAAGGTCGTGTTCACCACGTCGACGCGGTAATCATAGAATTCGTAGCCGCGGATGGGGAAATCCGGGATCAGCGTCTTGGGCAGGCTGCGGCCGTAGGCGACTTCCGCTGGCGTTGCGGGATTGCCCGTGTTGCCGGTTTCGCCCACGACCAGTGAATCAACCAACCGTGCGGTAAACCGTTCACTGCCGAAAGTACCGGTTGAATTGGTCATACCAATGGCGTTGTCAGCGAGCTTCGCGTGGCTGAACACGAGAAGCTCACCCCGGGTCCAGACACCACCATTGCGGTTCTTGTAGCTGGTCAAATTCTCGAAGTGCGTTTCCACCATCTCGCTATTCGGATCGGCAGGATTTTCCAGCGGTGTAAATGCGCTGAAGGACAAATCGAAGGTGTTGTCTTCATTGATGTTCCGGTCGAACATGAACCCGTCGAAGTTGGAATGGGCCACGTTGCCTCTGAATGCGCGCAGCGGCGTCCGGCGCGGCCAGATGGTCTTGCTGACTTCCGAATCCTTGAAGGCGCCTTGGGGG